>NZ_JAOCQE010000240.1 GCF_025290915.1 Streptomyces sp. 15-116A
GCCCGCGGAGGTGGCCGCGCCGATGACCGCCTGGTACGCCGACGCGGGGATCGGACTGCGCACACACGCGCGCGTGGAGCGCGTCGAGCCGGGCGCGGTGCTGCTGGACGACGGCACACGGCTGCCCGCGGGCGCGGTGGTGGTCGGCATCGGCGCCCGTCCGGCCACGGCCTGGCTGGCCGGGTCGGGCGTCACGCTCGGGGAGTACGGCGAGGTCGTCGCCGACCGCCATCTGATGACCTCCGTACCGGACGTGTACGCGGTCGGCGACTGCGCGTCCTTCCCCTCGGGGCGCTACGGCGAGCGGCTGCTCGTCCACCACTGGGACAACGCCCTCCAGGGGCCCCGCACGGTCGCCGTGAACATCCTCGGCGCGGCCACGGGTGAGCCGCCGGCGGTGTACGACCCGGTGCCGTACTTCTGGTCCGAGCAGTTCGGGCGCTTCGTGCAGTACGCCGGTCACCACGCGGACGCCGACCGGATCGTGTGGCGCGGCGACCCGTCCGGTCCGGCGTGGACGGTGTGCTGGCTGCGGGAGTCCCGCCTGGTGGCGCTGCTGGCCGTGGGCCGGCCGCGGGATCTGGCGCAGGGGCGCCGGCTGATCGAGGCGGGCGCGGCGATGGACGCGGGCCTCCTCGCGGACGCGGCTCGCCCCCTGAAGTCGGCGGCGGTGTGACACCTGCTCGGAGGGACGCGTTCGCGCAGGTGGGTGGGGCTGACTTCCGACTGTCAGTGGCAGGTGGCAGGCTTGTCCCGTGACCGAGATTGACGCAAAGATCGATGCTCTCGTCCCCGCCTGGCTCACCCTTCCCGACATCGCCGAGAAGCTCGGCGTCGAGGTGACGCGTGTCCGGCAGCTGGTCAAGGAGGGCCAGCTCATCGCCGTGCGCCGGGGTGAGAACCGCGCGCTGCACGTCCCCGCCGCCTTCATCGACGGGGACAAGGTCGTCAAGGGCCTCTCCGGCACCCTGACGCTCCTGCGGGACGACGGCTTCACGGTCGAAGAGATGCTGGAGTGGCTCTTCACCCCCGACCCGTCCCTGCCGGGCACCCCCGCGCAGGCCCTGAGCGAAAACCGCGGCACGGAGGTAAAACGCCGCGCCCAGGCCCTCGCGGTCTGACCCACCCGCCGACCAACTCCCGGCGCCCTTGCGACCGAGGGCGTCGGGGCACGTGCGTGGCTGCGGGCGTCGTGGTCGTCTGCGGGTGGGTGGGGGCTGGTCGCGCAGTTCCCCGCGCCCCTAGGTGGGCGCAGTCACGTGCGCTGCCTCGTCGCCGCCGTAGCTGCGGGCAGTCGTGCCGCTGGGGCGATGGGGGAGGCACCCCGCAGGCGCGGGTGAGCGATACCCACCCTCGGCCAGCCTCAGCACCGGGCCGCACCTGGCATAGGGTCCATTCGCGACCCTGACCTCGACACCTGGGGGACCTCCGCATGCCCGACGCCGACGCCCACGTCACCAACGCTCGCGCCCAGCTCGCCGACGCCCGCCTCTATCTCTGCACCGACGCCCGCAAGAAACAGGGCGACCTTCCCCAGTTCCTGGACACCGTCCTCGCCTCCGGCGTCGACATCGTGCAGCTCCGCGACAAGACCATGGAAGCCGCCGAGGAACTGGACCACCTCACCGTCTTCGCCGAAGCCTGCGCCCGCCACGGCAAGCTCCTCGCCGTCAACGACCGCGCCGACATCGCCCACGCCGCCGACGCCGACGTCCTCCACCTCGGCCAGGGCGACCTCCCCGTCCCCGCCGCCCGAGCGATCCTCGGCGACGACGTCCTCATCGGCCGCTCCACCCACTCCGAGTCCGAGGCCACCGCCGCCGCCACCCAGCAAGGCGTCGACTACTTCTGCACCGGCCCCTGCTGGCCCACTCCCACCAAGCCAGGCCGGCACGCCCCCGGCCTCGACCTGGTCCGCCACACCGCCGCGCTGCGCACCGACCGCCCCTGGTTCGCCATCGGCGGCATCGACCTCGGCAACGTCGACCAGGTCCTGGAGGCCGGCGCCCGCCGGATCGTCGTCGTCCGCGCCCTCACCGAGGCGGACGACCCGGGCGCCGCGGCAGCCGAGCTCGCCCACCGCGTCCGCCAGGCAGCGGACCACTGAGACCGCACGTCCGACGCCCTGAGAACGCGTCCTCGTCTCAAGTCTGTCCAAGGGGTGGACAACAAGACGACAATAGAGACAATTCGACCGCATCCGGTTGGGGGACCGCCCACCCCTGGCTAACCTGCCCGTATGGCCCTCGGCACCGCATCCATCAGGTCGGACCACGCGCGAACCGTGCGCGACATGCTCGCGACAGGAAAGACCACCTATTCCTTCGAGTTCTACGCCCCCAAGACCCCGAAGGGCGAGCGGAACCTGTGGAACGCGCTGCGCCGGGTCGAGGCCGTGGCTCCCGACTTCGTCTCCGTGACCTACGGCGCGGGCGGTTCCACCCGCGCCGGCACGGTCAAGGCGACGGAGGCGATCGCCTCGGACACCACGCTCACCCCGATCGCCCACCTCACCGCGGTCGACCACTCCGTCGCCGACCTGCGCAACATCATCGGCCAGTACGCCGACGCCGGGATCCGCAACATGCTCGCGCTGCGCGGCGACCCGCCCGGCGACCCGATGGGCGACTGGGTGCCGCACCCCCAGGGCCTCACCTACGCCGCCGAGCTCGTCGAGCTGATCAAGGCGTCCGGTGACTTCTGCGTGGGCGTCGCCGCCTTCCCCGCGATGCACCCGCGTTCCACGGACTGGGACACCGACGTCCGCCACTTCGTCGACAAGTGCCGGGCGGGCGCGGACTACGCGATCACCCAGATGTTCTTCCAGCCGGAGGACTATCTGCGGCTGCGCGACCGGGTCGCCGCGGCCGGCTGCGAGACCCCGATCATTCCCGAGGTCATGCCCATCGCCAGTGTGAAGACGCTGGAGCGGATCCCGTCCCTCACCAACGCGTCCTTCCCGGACAGCCTGAAAGAGCGGATCCTCACAGCCAAAGACGATCCGGCCGCTGTACGCTCGATCGGGATCGAGTTCGCCACGGAGTTCTGTGCCCGGCTGCTGGCCGAGGGAGTGCCAGGACTGCACTTCATCACGCTGAACAACTCCACGGCGACGCTGGAAATCTACGAGAATCTGGGCCTGCACCACCCACCGCAGGCCTAGACCGGTCGCACCGACGTACGACACACTGCGTAGCGGCCACTGGGAGAGGGGCGTACATGGGCTGGACGGTCCTCTATATCGCGTTCGGCATCGTCGCGCTGTGGCTGCTCGGCGAGGTGCTGCTGCAGTACAAGGCACGCCTGCGCTGGCGGCTGCTCGCCTTCGTCGGCTTCCTCGGCGTCGTGGTCGGGGTGCTGATCCCGTCCGTCGTCGTCATCGGTCTCGGCGCGGCCGCCTTCGCGATCGGGCAGACCTACGTCACGCTGTCGTTCCGCCGCGGCTTCGCCGCCGGCTGGGCGGTCAACGCCCCGATGCTGGCCGCCGCCACCGGCCGCCGCGACCGCGGGCGCGAGGAGCCGACCCTCGAGGTCTCCGACCTCGAGGCGACCGGCGACGCCTACGGCGAGGACACCGGATCTCACCGCGACCGGGCCTCCTACGGCGCGGACGACGACTACGACCGCGACGACGTCTTCACCCCCGGCCGCTCCGACCGGCAGACGGCCGCCGAGACCACCGCCGTCTACGCCCCCCAGCCCATGCCGGACGACACCGGCTCGTACGGCATCTACGACACCGGGTACGGCACGCAGACCCAGGACCAGTACGCCGCCGCCACCCAGAGCGCCGACCAGGGCTACGCCTCCTACGACTACTCCGGCTACGGCCAGCAGGGCTACGACACCGGCCAGCAGCAGTACGCCGCCTACTCCGACCCGTACATCGGCACCCCCACCTACGGCGGGACCGGGTACGACACCGGCTACGCCGACCCGCAGCAGTACGGCCAGCAGCAGGCCTACGGCCAGGACCAGTACACCGGCACCTACGGCGGCGAGACCCCGGCCGGCGGCCTGTGGGTCCCGCAGCAGCGCAGCACCGACGACCCGTACGGCGGTGAACTCCCGCCGGAGCAGGCGTACCCGTACCAGGGCGACGGCCAGCAGCCGCCGGCGAACGGCTACGACGAGCAGTACCGCTTCTGACCCGCCGAGGGGCGCCCGGCGGCGCTCACTGCGAGCCGCGGAAGTCCGGCCCCTCCACGATCAGCCCGGCGACCAGCGCCCCCGACATCCCGGCATGCGGCAGCCCGCCACCGGGGTGCGACCAGCCGCCGACCGTGAACAGCCCCGGAGTCCGGGTGCTGTTGGCGGGGTGCAGGCGTCGTCCGCCCGCCGCGGCCAGGGCCGGGGGCGGCACCGCTCCGGTCTCTGCGCCGGTCTCGCGCGCGATGTCGGCGGGGGTGCGCACCTCGTGCCACAGCAGACGGTCGCGCAGGTCCGGTATCGCGCGTTCGGCGGTGGTGATCAGCGTCTCCGCGTACGCGTCCGGGGTCTCGCCGTCCGCCGGGACCACCGACGTCAGCGTCACCGACTCGTGCCCGGCGTCCGGTACCAGCGCCGGATCGTCCGGCCGCAGCACCGTGACCGTGGGGCGGGCGGGCCACCCGGCAGGGGAGCCGGACAGCGCGTCGAGCTCGGCGTCCCGGTCCTGCGCGTGCACCACCGTGCGGTGGGCTGTCCCCTCCGGGCGTCCTCCGCGCAGCGCCAGCAGCACGGTCAGCCGGCTCGCCCCGGCCCGCTGCGGCGGCACCTCGTCCTCACCGCGCACCCGCGTGCCACGGGTCATCCGGTCCAGCGCCCCGGGTGCCACGCCGGCCACCACGAAGTCCGCCTCGGTCACGGTCCCGTCGGCCAGCTCCACGCCGGCCGCCCGGCCGTCCTTCTCCAGCACCCGCGCGACCTCGGCGCCGAAGACGAACTCGACCCGCCGCGCCAGACACCGCTCGTACACCGCGCGGGCCAGCTCCCGCATGCCGCCGCGCACGTACCACGTGCCGAACGCGTGCTCCATGTACGGCAGGATCGCCGCGCTCGCCGGGGTCGCACGCGGATCGAGGCCGTACGCGAGCGCATGGCTCTCCAGCAGCGCGATCAGCCGGGGATCGCGCAGCTCCCACGCGCCGACCTCGGCGAGGGTGCTCGCCACGCGCGTGCGCAGCAGCCTCTTGTGCGGGACCGCCGGGTAGGGCTCGCGCTCGGCCAGCACCTGCCAGTTCGGCCACAGCGGCTCCTCCAGCAGCGGCCGGCGCGTACGGTCCCAGGCCTCGCGGGCGCGGACCAGGAAGTCGCCCCAGCGCTGCCCCGCCCGGACGCCGAGCGCCTCGTCCAGGGCGGCGACGACTCCCGCGCGGGAGGAGTCCGGCAGCGACACGCGCGTACCGTCCGCGAACACATGGTGCGAGGACGGGTCGACCTGGACCAGCTCGACGCACTCCTCCAGCGGCTCTCTGCCGGTCTTCAGGAACAGATCGCGGTAGACCGCGGGCAGCGTGAACAGGCCGGGGCCCGTGTCGAAGCCGAACCCCTCCCGCTCGAAACGGCGCACCGCGCCGCCGTACGTCTCCGTCCGCTCGTACACCGTCACCCGGTGGCCCGCGACGGCCAGCCGGGCGGCGGCCGCCATCGCGCCCATCCCGGCGCCGATCACCGCAATCCGTGCCATGCCAGGGACTTTATCCGCCGCCGCTGACAGCCCGGACCCGAGTACCGGCGCCCACGTGCCGGTGACCAGCCGGTGCCGCGCGGTCGTGGGCGCGGATGCCCAGCCGTGAGTATCCGTACCTAGGCGGCGAGATGAGTACGCACGCGGATGGGCCGCGACCTGCGCAGACGAGAGAGTGGAGACCACGGAGAGGGGCACGGGACCCGGAACCGGCGACACGGGGCGCCGGAACGGCCCGGCCCGCGATCCGCTCCTTCCGCCGGCCGAGACCGGCGGGAGCGAGGCACGGGGGAACCCGGGGGACGACCGCAACGGGGGTCCTGCGGGGGGACGTACGGGGGAGCAAGGAAGGCGCCGGTCCGACGGTGGCCCGCGGGGGACGCGGCCACCCCGGGCCGGCGCTTTCGTTTCTCCGCGCAGGTTCAGCGGCTGCCGCTCACGCGCCCCTGGAGCAGCCGGGACAGCGCCGCGTGCACATCGTCCAGGGACCGCTCCGGCTGGAAGGACTTCCAGTCCAGCGCGGCCACCAGCACCATGCCGACGAGAGCGGCCGCCGTCAGCTGGACGTCGATCTCCTCGCTGAACTCGCCGTTCTCCACGCCCTCGCGCAGCACACCCTCGACCACCGCCACGGCCTGCTGGCGCACCACCATCAGCGTGGACTGCCAGGCCCGGTTGGTGCGCCACAGCTCGGCCACGTACAGCTGGGTGAAGGCCGGGTAGCGGTCGATGAAGACCAGCCCCGCGCGGATCATCGCGTCCAGGGCGTCGACCTTGCTGCCGCCCTGAGCGGCCGTCTTCTCCGCCGCCTCCTTCAGCGAGGCGGTCAGCAGGCCCACGCCGTGCCGCAGCAGCTCCTCGAAGAGGACCGACTTGCTCGCGAAGTTGTAGTAGACCGTGCCCTTCGCCACGCCCGCCCGTTCGGCGATCTCGTCGACGGTGGTGGCGGAGAAACCCTGCTCGGCGATGAGGGTGACGGCCGCCTCGTAGAGCTTCTGCCGGGTGGCCTCGCGGCGGGCGCTGCCGCCCGGCGTGGTGCTGCTGCTGTCCATGGTCCCGATTCTCACAGCACCTCCCTTCCGCCCGCGTACGGGCCCGGCCGTCCGCCCGCTCACAGGGTCAGCTCCGGGTGCAGCCGGTCCAGCGTCCACACCTGACGACGCCGGGCCGACAGCGCGGTCAGCGCCAGCGCGCCCAGGGTGAACGCCGTCAACACGGCGCACGCCTGCCACACCGGTCCGAGACCGCCGCCCGTGATCAGCCTCCGGAGCGCCTCCACCACATAACTCATCGGCAGGAAGGGGTGCAGCGCGTTGAAGAAGCCGGGGCTGGTCTGCACGGGGTACGTGCCGCCCGCCGAGGTCAGCTGCAGCATCAGCACCGCCAGCACGAGGATGCGTCCGGCCGCCCCGAAGCGGGCGTTCAGCCACTGCACGATCGCCGCGAAGCACGCCGTCACCAGGAACAGGAAGCCCACCGTCCCGGCGGCCCTGGCCATCTGCAGCCCGACCGCCCAGTGCAGCACCGACATCAGGGCCACCGTCTGCAGCACCCCGATCGTCACCACCGGCAGCCAGCCCGCCAGCGCGATCCGCCGGGCCGAGGCGCCCGCGACCAGGGCCCGCCGGTTCATCGGCGCGATCACCATGTACGCGACCATCGCGCCCACCCACAGCGACAGCGGGATGAAGTACGGGGCGAATCCGGTGCCGTAGTTGGGCGCCTTGTGCAGATCGCGGGTGACCAGCTGGACGGGGTCGGCCATCACCTCGGTGCGCCGGTCGCGGTCCTGCTTGTCGTAGTCGGGGATCCGCTCGGCGCCGTCGTGCAGCCCGCCGGCCAGCTTGCCGGAGCCGTCGACGAGCTTGTAGATGCCGCCGTTCAGATCCTGGGCGCCGGCCCGCAGATCGCCGACGCCCTCGTCCAGGTCGACGGCGCCCGTCTTGGCCGTGCCGAGCCCGGAGTGCAGCTTCTTCAGACCGGCGGCGACCTTTCCGGCGCCGTTGTTCAGCTGGTTGATCCGGGTGACTGCGTCGTCGAGGTCCTCCGACAGATGCGGCGCGCGGTCGGCGAGCGCGTCGGCCTGCTTCTCGAGGGTGCCGAGGTGGGTGTCGAGCTTCTTCAGGTCGCCGCGATGGTCGGTGACCAGCGCGCTCGCGTCCTCGGCTGCCGTCGCCGCGGCGGCCACGGCGTCCCTGGCCTTCTTCAGGTCGGCGCAGGCGGGGTCGGTCAGGGCGGCGTCCTCGCAGCGCTCCTTGTAGACCTGGTCCATCGTGCCGGACGCCTCGCGGGCGTCCTTCGCGGCCGCCGGGGCGCGCTTCTCCAGGGCGTCGAGGTCGTCGCGGAGCTTGCCGGAGGCGTCGGCGACGAAGCGGGCCGTGTCGCCGATGGCCTTCTCGTTGCCCTTGAGGAACGGGCCCACCTTGGCGTCGACCGCGTTCACCTTGTCGGCGAGGGTCTGTGTGCCGTCCGCGACCTTGCGGGAGCCGTCCTTGAGCGAACCCGCCCCCTTGTGCAGGTCCTTGAGGCCCTTGGCGAGCTTGCCGCTGCCCTGCTCGGCGGTCCCCAGCTTGTCGGCGAGCCTCTTCGAGCCCTTCTCCGCCTTGCCGATGCCGCCGCTCAGCTTGTCGGCTCCCTCGGCCGCCTCCACGGTCTTGCCGTGGATGTCGGAGAACGAGACGAAGATCTTGTCCAGGAAGGAACGCGAGGTCTTCGTGGACGCGGCCCGGCGCACCTCGCCGAACACCGTGCGGGAGATCTGCCCGACGATGTAGTTGTTGGCGTCGTTCGTCCGCACCTGGAGCGCGCCGGTCTCGGGGGAGTCGCCCGAACTGGACGCGATCCGGTGGCTGAAGTCGCGCGGCATGGTCAGCGACAGGTAGTAGGTGCCGTCCTCGACGCCCCTGCGCGCCTCCTCGGCGCTCACCTCTCGCCAGTCGAAGGTGTCGCTGTCGCGCAGCCCCTCGGCGATGTCGTCGCCCGCGGTGATCCTCTTCCCGTCCGCCGTGGCCCCCTTGTCGTCGTTGACGAGCGCGACGGGGATGCGGTCGAGACGGTCGTACGGGTCCCAGAACGACCACAGGTACAGGGCGCCGTAGAGCAGGGGCAGCACCAGCAGCGCGACCAGCGCGGCACGCGGCAGCTTGCCCCGGCCGAAGCGCCGGAGCTCAAGAGCGGCCAGTTTCGGCGAGCGCATCGGCCGCCTCCTTCGCGTCGTCGTGGCTGTCGGTTTCGGGGCTCGCGTCGGCTTCCGGGCTCGCGTCGGCTTCCGGGTCGGTCCCCGGGTTCGCTTGGTCGCTGCTCTCGGCTTCCGGGCCTGCGTCGGCTTCCGGGTTCGCGTCGGTCGCCGCGTCCGCCCCCGGGCTCGTACCAGGCCCCGTGCGCACGACCACCGCGTCCTCAGGTGCCTCGCTGCACACCGCCATCACCGTGACCCCGCTGTCCGTGAGCGACCGCAACTGGGCCCACAGCTCCGACCGTTCGGCCGGTGACAGCTTCAGGTCCGCGTCGTCCACGCCGAGCAGCCGCGGACGCCCGATCAGGGCCAGCGCGAGCGACAGCCGCAGCGCCTCCAGGCGCTCCAGATCCCGTACGGCGGTCCGCGGGCCCTTGGGCAGGGTCTCGACGTCCAGCCCGGCGGCGGTGAGCGCGGCCTCGATACCCCTCCGCGTCTCGGCCGCCCGCTCCCCGCGCGGACGCAGCAGCCCCCGCAGCGAGGTGAACCGGCGTTGCAGCAGTGCCCGTTCGCGCAGGTGCTCGCCGACGGTCAGCGCCGGGTCGAGGTCGGTCACGCCCGTGACATGCGCGAGCGCGCTGACCCGGCGCACGGCGGCCATCCGCTTCGGCAGCTCGAACCCGCCGACCGCCGCCGTCCCCTCCGTCGGCTTCATCCGCCCGGTGAGCGCCAGCAGCAGACAGGTGCGGCCGGAACCGGACGGCCCCTCGACGGCGATCAGCGAGCCGGGCTCCGCCTCGACGGTGACCCCGCGGAACGCCCAGCCCCGCGGTCCCGCGAGCCCGAAGTCCCGGGCCGAGACGGCGAGTCCGGGCGGTCCGTCCACAACGCCCCCCATGCGTCCCCCACTTCAAAGGCTCCCGAAGAGCCCTTCTTTTGAACTGACTGGTCAGTGCAAAAGTTAGCCCGAACTGTCGATCGAAGCAAAACCGCAGGTCAGAACGGATTGTCAGTGCCATACCTCACGATGGGGGCATACGGCACCTCGTAGCAGGGCGTGCCGTCACGAAGACGACAGGAGGTTCGTCATGGCCCACTCGTCCGCAGCAGCCGCCCGCCGGCGCCGC
>NZ_JAOCQE010000241.1 GCF_025290915.1 Streptomyces sp. 15-116A
CAGGACCGCGCGGTGACCGCCCGCAACTGGCGTCGCGGGCACCGCTGGTGGCTGCTGCTCGCCTTCCTCGCAGCCCTCGGCAGCGCCTTCGCCGCGCCCGCCGCGGGCGGCCTGCTGCTCGCCGGGTGCGGCGTCGGCCTGTGGGCGAAGGCCGCCTGGATCGGCCGCCTGGAACGCACCGGGCGCCCAGACGCCGCCCCAGCAGCAGCCCACCCCGCAGGCCGGTTACGGCTTCCCCCAGCCCGGCATCCCCGACAGCCCTGCGCCCCAGCAGCAGCCTGCTCCGGATGCCCAGGGTGGCTACGGCTTCCCGAAGCCGGATGCCGAGGCACCGCAGGCACCGCAGGCACCGGCCCAGCAGCCCAGCCCGCAGGCCGGGTACGGATTCCCGCAGCCCGAAGCACAGGGGTCAGGTGCCGTACAGGCCCCGCAGTCCCAGCCTCAACCGCCCATCCCCCAGGCCGGGTACGGCTTCCCGCAGCCCGGAGCCCAGGGAGCGGAAGCCGCGCAGGCGGTCCCGCAGCCCCAGCCCCAACCGTCGGCCCAGCCCAACCCGCAAGCGGGGTACGGCTTCCCCCAGCCCGGTGCGCCCGCGGCCGGTGGCGGCTACGGCTTCCCGCAGCAGCCGCCCGCGCAGCAGGACCAGCAGCCGGGCGTACCTCCGCAGGCACAGGCCCAGCAGCCCGGCGTCCCCCCGCAGGCACAGCCGCAGCAGACCGGAGTGCCTCCGCAGCCGCAGCAGCCCCACGCGCCCGTCGACCCCCGGGTCGGGGCCGCGTGGCCGCAGCCCATGCAGCATGATCAGCGGCAGCCGACCAACCCCGGTGCCGCGCCGCTCGGTTACACCGCGGCCGTGGAACTGTCGTCGGACCGGCTGCTCAACAGCAAGAAGCAGAAGGCGAAGAGCAGCCGCCCCGCGGCCGGCGGTTCGCGGTTCAAGCTGGGCGGCAAGAAGGAAGAGGCCGAGCGGCAGCGGAAGTTGGACCTGATTCGCACGCCGGTGCTGTCCTGCTATCGCATCGCCGTGATCAGCCTCAAGGGCGGTGTCGGCAAGACGACGACCACCACCGCCCTCGGTTCGACGCTCGCCTCCGAGCGGCAGGACAAGATCCTCGCGATCGACGCCAACCCGGACGCCGGCACCCTCGGCCGCCGCGTGCGGCGCGAGACCGGGGCCACCATCCGCGACCTCGTCCAGGCGATCCCGTACCTCAACTCGTACATGGACATCCGGCGGTTCACCTCCCAGGCCTCGTCCGGGCTGGAGATCATCGCCAACGACGTCGACCCGGCCGTGTCCACCACGTTCAACGACGAGGACTACCGGCGCGCGATCGACGTGCTCGGCAAGCAGTACCCGATCATCCTCACCGACTCCGGTACCGGTCTGCTCTACAGCGCCATGCGCGGTGTGCTCGACCTCGCCGACCAGCTCATCATCATCTCCACGCCGTCCGTGGACGGTGCGAGCAGCGCGAGTACGACGCTGGACTGGCTGTCGGCGCACGGGTACGCGGATCTCGTCTCACGGTCGCTCACCGTCATCTCCGGGGTGCGCGAGACCGGCAAGATGATCAAGGTCGAGGACATCGTGTCGCACTTCGAGACCCGGTGCCGCGGCGTGGTCGTCGTGCCGTTCGACGAGCATCTGGCCGCCGGTGCGGAGGTCGACCTGGACATGATGCGGCCGAAGGTGCGGGAGGCGTACTTCAACCTCGCGGCGATGGTCGCCGAGGACTTCGTACGGCATCAGCAGTCGCACGGGCTGTGGACCTCGGACGGCAACCCGCCCCCGGTCGCCGCCCCGCCCCTGCCGGGCCAGCCGATCCCCGGCCAGCCACAGCCTGGTCAGCCGCACCCCGGCCGGCCCATGCCGGGCCAGCCCTTCCCCGGTGCTCAACCGCCGGTCCCGGGCCAGCACCAGCCGGCCCCCGGCCAGCCCCCGTACCCGGGTCAGCCCGTCCCTGGCCAGCCGGGCGCGTACCCACAGCAGCCGCAGCCGCCGCACGGACAGCCGCAGCCGCAGCCCGGTCAGCCGCAGCCGCCCGCCCAGCCCTACCCGCAGCAGCCCGGGCAGGCGCCGCACACGCCGCCTCCGTCACATCAGTAGGGCGGCCCGCACCCGTCAACCACCCCCCACCGCACACCACACGATCGGCCCCTTTCGAGGGGCCGTTCGTCTTTTCCGGACCACCACACCCGCAGGGGCCGGAATCAGCCGTCACCCCCTGGCCAGGAGCGCGTCAGTGGTCTCGACCAATGGGCGAAAAATGCTCGCCAATTCGTTATTTCCGCAGGCCACATGGGGTGCACGCGCCGTTGACGCGTGCAGATACCGCTGATAGACACACCCCACACTCATCTGATCAACCCGTCCTACCCGTGCGAGCGATGACGCGAGGTCAGCGACCCTATGGACACGAACGATCAGTACGGCGATCAACAGCGCACAGCGCGCACTCCCGGCCGTATGCGGCTCGTCGCGGCGGCCGGTGCCGCCGCGCTCACCCTCACCGCCGGGCTCGCGACCCCGCTCAACCCGGCGCCCCAGCAGGCCCGGGCGGCCGACGACGGCAAGAAGGTGCTGACGGTCGCGGTGGCGCAGAGCGTCGACTCGCTCAGCCCGTTCCTGGCGGTGCGGCTGCTCAGTACGAGCATCCACCGGCTCACCTACGAGTACCTCACCAACTACGACCCCAAGGACAACCACGTCATCCCGGGGCTCGCCACCAAGTGGGAGTCGTCCCCGGACAAGTTGACCTGGACGTACACGATCCGCTCCGACTCCAAGTGGTCGGACGGCAAGCAGGCCACCGCCGAGGACGCGGCGTGGACGTTCAACACGATGATGACCGACGAGGGCGCGGCCACCGCCAACGGCAGCTTCGTCGGGAACTTCGAGAAGGTGACCGCGCCGAGCCCGACCCAGCTGGTCATCAAGCTGAAGAAGCCGCAGGCCACGATGACGGCGCTGGACGTGCCGATCGTGCCCAAGCACGTGTGGGAGAAGGTCGACGACTACGCGAAGTTCAACAACGACAAGGACTTCCCCATCGTCGGCAACGGGCCGTTCGTCCTCACCGACTACAAGGCCGACAGCTATGTGCGGCTGAAGGCCAACAAGGACTTCTGGCGCGGGGCGCCGAAGTTCGACGAGCTGGTCTTCCGCTACTACAAGGACCAGGACGCGGCGGTGTCCGCGCTGCGCAAGGGCGAGGTGTCGTTCGTCGCCGGGTCGCCGTCCCTGACGCCCGCTCAGGCCGCGTCGCTGAAGGGCGAGAAGAACATCAAGGTCAACGACGCCCCGGGCCGCCGCTTCTACGCGCTGGCCACCAACCCGGGCGCCAAGGCGAAGAACGGCGAGAAGATGGGTGACGGCCACCCCTCGCTGCTCGACCAGCGCGTGCGCCAGGCACTGTTCAGGGCGGTGGACCGCAAGACCATCATCGACAAGGTGTTCCAGGGGCACGCCGTGGAGGGCGCCGGCTACATCCCGCCGCGTTTCTCGCAGTACTTCTGGAAGCCGTCGCCCGACCAGGAGCTGGCGTACGACCCGGCCGAGGCGGCCAAGCTGCTCGATCAAGCCGGGATCAAGAAGAACGGCGACGGCAAGCGCGTCGGCAAGGACGGCAAGCCGATCAACTACCGGGTGCTGTGCCACGCCACCGACCCGAACGACAAGGCGATCGGCAAGTACCTCCAGGAGTGGTGGGGCGAGCTCGGCATAGGGGTCACGCTCAACTGCCTGGACAACGTGACCGATCCCTGGCTGGCCGGTGAGTACGACCTCGCCTTCGACGGCTGGTCGGTCAACCCGGACCCCGACTTCGTGCTGTCCATCCACACCTGCGCGGCGCTCCCGGCGACCCCGAAGGACACCGGCGCGACCGACAACTTCATCTGCGACAAGAAGTACGACGAGCTCTACGCCCAGCAGCTCGCCGAGTACGACCCGGCCAAACGGGCGGACATCGTCAAGCAGATGGAGTCGCGGCTGTACGACCTCGGGTACATGAACGTCATGGCCTATCCGAACGCGGTCGAGGCGTACCGCACCGACCAGATCAAGTCGATCACCACCATGCCGGCCAAGGCGGGCAACATCTACGGCCAGGACGGCTACTGGAGCTGGTGGTCGGCGGTGCCCGCGGACTCCGGTGACTCCTCGGGCGACTCGTCGTCGGCCGGTGTGGTCATCGGGATCGTCGCGGGTGTCGTGGTCCTGGTGGGGCTGGGGGCGTTCGTGGCGATGCGGCGCCGGGCCACTGCCGAGGAGCGTGAATAGTGAACACGGGTGCTCATGACCGCTGACGCGGCGTCCGCGCCGATCGAGAAGTCGTCAGCCGCCGGTCCGGTGCAGGACGGGCCGGCGGCGCCCCGCGGGCCACGCGCCCGCACCACCACGGCGTATCTGCGGTATGTGGCGGGCAAGGTGGCGGGCGCGGCCGTGTCGCTGCTCGCCGTGCTCGTCACCAGCTTCTTCCTGTTCCGGCTGATCCCCGGCGACCCGGTGAAGTTCATGACCGGCGGGCGTCAGGTGTCGGCCGAGCAACTGGCCAATTACCGGGAGCAGTTCGGTCTCGATCTGCCGCTGTGGCAGCAGTTCACGGACTACTGCGGCAAGGCGCTCACCGGCGATCTGGGGACGTCGTACCAGTTCAACGCCCCGGTGATCGACAAGATCACCGAGGCGCTGCCGAACACGCTGCTGCTCACCGGTACGGCCTTCGTGCTGTACACGGTGCTGGGGATCTTCCTCGGGACGCGCTCGGCGTGGCGGCACGGGCGGCCCGGCGACCGGCTGAACACCGGCCTCGCGCTGACGCTGTACTCGGTCCCGTCGTTCTGGCTGGGGCTGCTGCTCATCGTCACGCTGTCGGTGGGCATCGGGCCGCTGCCGGGGCTGTTCCCCACCGGGGGCATGGAGTCGGGCGGCGAGGAGGGCTTCGCGTACGTCCTGGACGTGGCGCACCATCTGATCCTGCCGGTGCTGACGCTGGTCGCGGTGGAGTACGGGCAGACGCTGCTGGTGACCCGGTCGGCGCTGCTGGACGAGATGGGCAGCGACTATCTGACCACCGCCCGCGCCAAGGGGCTGCGCGACGATCTCGTACGGCGCCGGCACGCCGTACCGAACGCGCTGCTGCCGACCGTGACGCTGATCTTCATCAACCTCGGGCGGACGGTGGCCGGCGTGATCCTGGTGGAGACGGTGTTCTCCTGGCCGGGTCTCGGCGGGCTGTTCTACCAGGCGCTCAGCGTGCCCGATCTGCCGCTGGTGCAGGGGCTGTTCTTCGTGTTCGCCGCCGCGGTGATCGTGATGAACACCCTGGCCGATCTGATCTATCCGCTGCTCGACCCCCGGGTGGGCCGATGACGACCGAGAACGGCACGACGACACCGGACCAGCGGAAGGCCGTGGCCGTGACGGTGCGTCCACGAGCGCTGGCCCGCCAACGCAGGCGCCGGTCGGCCGCGCGGTTCTGGCGGGAGTACCGCACACACCGGGCCGGGGTCTTCGGCCTGGGCGCGCTGCTGCTGTTCGCGCTGCTGGCGCTGGCCGCACCGCTGCTGGTCGGCTCCGACGTGGACAACGTGACCGACGCGCCGGGCGGCCCGCTGGAGAGCCCGAGCACGGAATTCCCCTTCGGCACGGACCAGTTCGGGCGGAATCTGCTCGGCCTGGTCATCTGGGGTGCTCGGGTGTCGCTGCTGGTCGGCCTGCTCGCCGCCGTGCTGTCGGTGGCGATCGGCACGCTGATCGGGGTGACGGCGGGGCACTTCCGCGGCTGGTACGCGACGGTGATGATGCGGATCACCGACTGGTTCCTGGTGATGCCGACGCTGGTGCTGGCGATCGCGCTGGCCACGGTGATGCCCCGTTCGCTGGTCACGATCGTGGTGGCGATCGGGGTGACGACCTGGCCGACCACGGCCCGGCTGGTGCGCGCGCAGACGCTGGCCGTGGAGACCCGGCCGTACATCGAGCGGGCCCGGGCGCTCGGCGGCGGCCACTGGCACATCATGTCCCGGCATGTGCTGCCCAATGTGATGCCGCTGGTGCTGGCGCAGACGACCCTGATCATCTCCTCGGCGATTCTCGCGGAGGCCACGCTCGCCTTCCTCGGGCTCAGTGATCCGACGGTCGTGTCCTGGGGCGCGCTGCTGCAGGACGCGCGGGAGGCGGGGGCCGTGAGCTCGGGGCACTGGTGGTATCTGGTGCCGCCGGGGGTCGCCATCGCGGTCGTGGCGCTGGCGTTCACGCTGTGCGGGCGGGCCGTGGAACAGGTCCTCAACCCGAGGCTGGGGGTGTCGCGATGAGTCTGCTCGACGTCAGGGACCTGACGGTGACGTACGCGGGCGGCGCGGCGGCCGTGCGCGGGGTGGATCTGCGCCTGGAGGCCGGTCAGAAGCTCGGGATCGCCGGTGAGTCGGGCTGCGGCAAGTCCACGCTCGCGCTGGCGCTGCTGCGGCTGCTCCCGGTGGGCGCCCGGGTCGGCGGGGAGATCCTGCTGGACGGCGAGGACGTGCTGGCCATGAAGTGGGGCCGGGTGCGGGCGATGCGCTGGGCCGGGGCCTCGATCGTGTTCCAGGGGGCGATGCACTCCCTCAACCCGGTGCACCGCATCGGCGACCAGATCGCCGAGCCGATCCTGCTGCACGGCAAGGGGACACCGGCCGCGGCACGCAAGCGGGCCGGGGAGCTGCTGGAGCAGGTCGGTCTCCCGGCGGCCCGTGCGACGGCGTACCCGCACGAGCTGTCCGGCGGGCAGCGGCAGCGCGTGATGATCGCCATGGCGCTGGCCTGCGACCCCCGGCTGATCATCGCGGACGAGCCGACCACCGCGCTCGACGTGATGATCCAGGCGCAGATCCTGCGGCTGATCGAGCAGTTGGTCGCCGACCAGGACGTGGGCCTCATCATGATCAGTCACGATCTGGCGGTGCTCGCCGACACCTGCGACCGGCTCGCGGTGATGTACGCGGGCCGGGTGGTCGAGGAGGGCCCCGCCGCTCAGGTCTACGAGGCCGCCCGGCATCCGTACGCCCAGGCCCTCTCGGCCGCCTTCCCCCGCATCGGCGACCCGTCCTCCCGCTTCGCGCCGCAGGGCCTGGCGGGCGATCCGCCGGACCCGGCGGCCCTGCCGGACGGCTGCACGTTCCATCCGCGCTGCCCGGTGGCGCTGGACTCCTGCGCCACCCAGGACCAGCCCCTGCGCGAGGCGGGCCCGGACCGGCGGGCGGCATGCGTACGCGTCGGGCAGGACGACGCCGACACAGCAGGACCACTGGCCGAGGCACGGCCCGGCGAGGCAGCACCGCCCAGCGAGGCGGCACGGCCTGACGAGGCGGCACGGCCCAGTGAGGAAGCGAGGCACAGCACCCCATGACCCCCTCCCCCGCCGCCGTCACCGAGACGACGGCCGCCCTGCTCAGCGCGAAGGGCGTGCACGTCACCTTCCCCGGCCGGCACGGCGCCCCCACCGCCCGTGCCGTGGACGGCGTCGACCTCGACATCCGTCCCGGCGAGATCGTCGCCCTGGTCGGCGAGTCCGGCTGCGGCAAGACGACGCTGGCCCGCACCCTGCTGGGCCTGGTCACGCCGACCGCGGGCAGCGTCACCTTCGACGGACGGCCCCTGGACTACTCCGGCCGCTCCCTGAAGGCGTACCGCAAGCGCGTCCAGCTGGTCCTGCAGGATCCGAGCGGCTCGCTCAACCCACGGCACACGGTGTACGACGCGGTCGCCGAGGGGCTGCGCATCCACGGCTACGCCGGTGACGAACAGGCGGCGGTCGCCGAGGCCCTGTCCCGGGCGGGACTGCGGCCCCCGGAACGCTTCTTCCTGCGCTACCCGCACGAACTGTCCGGCGGTCAGCGGCAGCGCGTGGTGATCGCGGGCGCGCTGGTGCTGGAGCCCGAACTCCTCGTCGCCGACGAGCCGGTGGCCTCCCTCGACGCCTCCGTCCGCGGCGAGATCCTGGCCCTGCTGCTGCGCCTGCGCACCGACCTGGGCCTGTCCGCCCTGGTCGTCACGCACGACCTGGGGCTGGCCTGGAACATCGCCGACCGGGTGGCGGTGATGTACCTGGGCCGGATCGTGGAGACGGGCCCGGTGGAACAGGTCCTGACGGCCCCCCGCCACCCCTACACCCAGGCCCTGCTCTCGGTCCTCCCCGAGGCCCCCGGCGCCCCGGTCGTCCTCACCGGCGAACCCCCGGACCCGTCCCGCATCCCCTCAGGCTGCCGCTTCCACGCCCGCTGCCAGATCCTGGCGAGCGGAGAGGCGGAACGGGCGGGGGTGGCGGAGGCGTGCAAGGGCCAGGACCTCAAGATCCTGCACGGCAGCGGTGAGGCCCAGGTGGCCTGCCACTGGTCAACACGCTGAGCTTCAGCGCCCCGAACGGGGCGCGGGGCTGTGCTGGATGTGCGGCTCCGCCGCGTGGGCGCGATCAGCCACGGAGCACCCCGCACCCGGCACTCAAGCAGCTCACGCCCCCTGGGCAGCCGCCACCAGCTCCCGGCACTGCTCGACATCCCGGGACATCTGCTCCAGCAACGCGTCCAGCGTCTCGAACTTCGCCTGCCCCCGCACGAACGCCAAGAAGTCCACGGCGACATGCAGCCCGTACAGATCGAGCCCCACCCGGTCGATGGCATACGCCTCCACCGTCCGCTCGGTCCCGTCGAACTGCGGATTCGTCCCGACGGAGATCGCCGCCGGCATCGCCTCGCCCTGCGCGTGCAGCCACCCGGCGTAGACCCCGTCCGCGGGGATCGCGGTGTGCGGCAGCGTCTCCACATTGGCCGTGGGGAACCCCATGTCCCGCCCGCGCTGGGCGCCCCTCACGACGACGCCCTCCACACGATGCGGCCGGCCCAGGATCTCGGCGGCACCCGCGACATCGCCCTCGGCGACCAGACGGCGGGTCAGCGTCGAGGAGAACGGCTCACCGCCACCCGCCTCACCGCTCACGTACAGGTCGACGACCTCGACGTCGAAGTCGTACACCTTGCCCTGCTCGGCGAGGTACTCCACGGTGCCGGCGGCCTTGTGGCCGAAGCGGAAGTTGGGGCCCTCGACGACCGCCTTGGCGTGCAGCTTGTCGACCAGGACCTTGACGACGAAGTCGGCCGGGGACAGCTTCGAGAACTCGGTGGTGAACGGCAGGATCAGCACGGCGTCCACGCCCAGCTCGGCCATGAGTTCGGCGCGCCGGTGATGCGGGGCGAGCAGCGGCGGGTGGCTGCCGGGGCGGACCACCTCGCTGGGGTGCGGGTCGAAGGTGACGACGACGGCCGGCACGCCCAGTTCCCGCGCGCGGTCTACCGCGTGCCGGATGATCAGCTGGTGCCCTCGGTGCACGCCGTCGTAGGAGCCGATGGTGACGACGCTGCGCCCCCAGTCCTGGGGGATGTCCTCCAAGCCACGCCAGCGCTGCACTGTGCCTGCTCCCTGTCGAAACCTCGTCCAAACCGAGTACGCAGGTCTAAGGGTGCCATGCCGCCCGCCCTCGGCCCGCATCGGCATCGGGGCTGTGACGGGGTGCACGTACGCGGGCGGACCGGCCGGGGCTCAGGCCGGGACGGTCACGCCCGCGAGGTTCTCGATGGTGCGGCGGGAGCTGGGGCCGACGACCGCCGCCCATTCCTGCGGCGCGTGCGCCAGCCAGCCGGTCACGGCGGCGGCGAAGCCGGGAACATGCCGGGACAGGTCGACCAGGGCGCGGTCGAAGCGGGCGGCGCCCTCGGGGGTGCGGATCAGCAGCAGGCCGGTGCGGTGGACGAGTCTTCGCAGGTCGTGATCATCGGGTCCATGAAGGCGAGGTCGGTGTAGATGATGCCGTGCCCCTGGCAACGGGGGCAGGCGCCCTCGGAGTTGAAGCTGAACAGGGAGGGGCTGACCTGGTTCTCGCGGG
>NZ_JAOCQE010000242.1 GCF_025290915.1 Streptomyces sp. 15-116A
GCAGAGGAGCGGCCGGGGACGGATCCCACGGCCGCACGCGGGGCGGAGCCGGACGCCTTCGGCGTGGACGCACACACCGCGCCCCCGTTCACGAGCGCCGCGCACACCACGGACGCCCCGGTGACGAACGGCGCCCGCCCCGTCGGCGGGACGCGCTCGAACGCACGGCTCGGCAACGGGCCGCGAGGGAACGGGCGGTCGGCGGACGCGCGCGGTGCCGACGTGCGGCCGGCCGTGACCCCGATCGGTGACGGCTTGTCCGACGCGGCCCATGCCGACGCCGAACGGCACCTGTCCTGGCCCGCGTTGCCCGCCGCCGTCGTCGCGGCGGCCGGATTCGTCCTCGGGGCAGGATTCCTGCGGGCGTTCACCGAAGGGCACGCGCTCTTCCCGTCCGGCAGTGTCGGCTGGTCCCTCGCCGTACTGACCGGCATCATCGTCGGCCACCTCGTGATGCTGGGCCGCGCCCGCTGGTGGGGCGGCACCGGCTCCGGCGCCGCCCTCACCCTCGCCGTGCTGCTGCTCTACGGCTGGGTCCCGGCCGGCATGGTCAGCCTCACCGTCGTCGTGCTGGTCGGCATAGCCCGCAGGGGCCGCTGGCGGCAGGGCATACTGCACGGCGCGGTGGACCTGCTCGGCATCGGCGCCGGAGCGCTGGTGCGGGCCGCCTTCGGCTGCGTACCGTCCGTCGAGTCGCCCTCGACCCCGGACAGCTGGACCCTCACCACCGCAGCCGAGGTCGTCCTGGTCGCCGTCGCGTACCTCGCGGTCACCCGCACCCTTCTCTGGTATCTGCACGCACCGCGCGCGGGTCTGCCCACCGTCGCCCGCACCGCCCTGGTCAGACAGGGCCTGGTCGCCATCGCCCTGCTCGGCATAGCCCCGCTGATCTGTGTGGTCGCCGACGCCCGCCCGGTACTGCTGCCGCTGTTCGCGATCCCGCTGATCGCCCTCGACTCCACCCTGTGGATAGCCAGGGCCCGCGCGGAGGAGCAGCTGCGCGACCCGCTCACCGGACTGCCCAACCGCCAGTGGCTCCAGGAACGCATCTGGACCGCGCTCGACGACGCCGAGCGCATCGACGCCCGCGCCGCCCTGATGCTGATCGACCTCGACCGCTTCCGTTCGGTCAACGACACCCTGGGTCATCTCGCCGGTGACCGGCTGCTGCTGCAGATCGCCGACCGGCTGAGACTGGCCCTCCCGCGCGGGGCGGAGGCCGCGCGGCTCGGCGGCGACGAGTTCGCCGTCTTACTGCCCGTCGCCGACTCCACCACCTCGGCGACCCGCATCGCCCGGAGCCTCGTCGCGGCGCTCAGCTCCCCGCTCGACCTCGACGGCCTCACCCTCGTCCTCGAAGCCAGCGCGGGCGTCGCCGTCTTCCCCGACCACGCGCTCGACGCGGAGGGACTGCTCCGCCGGGCCGACGTCGCGATGTACCAGGCCAAACGCGACCGCACCGGCGTCGAGGTCTACGAGTCCAAACGGGACTCCAACACCCCCGACCGGCTCGGCCTGCTGGGCGATCTGCGCCGGGCGCTCGACGCGCACGAGGTCGAGCTGCACTACCAGCCCAAGGTCCGCTTCGACGGACAGGTCGCCGGCCTCGAGGCGCTGGTGCGATGGGTGCACCCGGAGCGGGGGAGGGTCCCTCCGGACGAGTTCATCGCCATCGCCGAGTCCTCCGGGCTGATGCCCCATCTGACGGAGTACGTCCTGGAGACCGCGCTCGGGCAGGTCGCCCGCTGGCGCGCACAGGGCCTGTTCGTCCCCGTCGCGGTCAACGTCTCCCCGCGCGACGTCCACACACCCGGCTTCGCCGGCTCGGTCGCCGCGCGGCTCGCCCGGCACGGGGTCCCGGCGGGGGCGTTGCAGCTGGAGATCACCGAGCATGTGCTGCTGGAGGATCCGCAGCGCGCCGCCGACACACTGAACGCGCTCACCGGGCACGGCGTGAAGATGTCCCTGGACGACTTCGGGACGGGGTACTCCTCGCTGGTGCATCTGCGGAAGCTGCCGGTGAGCGAGCTGAAGATCGACCGGTCGTTCGTGGCGCGGCTCGCCGTGGACACGGAGGACGCGGAGATCGTGCGGTGCACGGTGGATCTCGCGCATTCGCTGGGGCTGCTCGTCGTCGCGGAGGGGGTCGAGGACGACGAGACGTGGGAGCGGCTGCGGGATCTCGGGTGTGACGCGGTGCAGGGGTGGCTGGTGGCCGCGGCGATGCCGGCGGACGAGACGACGGCGTGGTTGCTGGCGAGGGGCTCACGCGGGTGGCAGCGGCCGGCGGCGTTGCCCGCCGCGTTGCCTGCGGCGGTGGAGGAGTAGGGCGCCTAGTGGGGTGCCGGGTTCGGTTGTCGGGCGGGTGCGGCGTCGTTGGGGCTGGTCGCGCCCGTGCGGCGGAGCCGCAGATCGATACAGCCCCGCGCCCCTAGGGGGTTGCCGCACTCTCCCTCCAGAAGCTGAGCGAAACCGTTTCACGAGCACCCGTCCCCGCCCCATAGGATTGGGCCAAACCACACACACTCACCCCAGAGGATCGCTGCATGCCTGGCATCACGCGCGAGGAGGTCGCCCACCTCGCCCGGCTGGCGCGTCTGGAGCTGAAGCCCGAAGAGCTCGACCACTTCGCGGGACAGCTGGACGACATCATCGGCGCGGTGGCCCGCGTCAGTGAGGTCGCCGACCAAGACGTACCGCCGACCTCGCACCCGCTCCCGCTGACGAACGTCATGCGCCCGGACGAGGTCCGTCCCTCGCTCACCCCCGAGCAGGCGCTGTCCGGCGCCCCGGCCCAGGAGCAGCAGCGTTTCAAGGTGCCGCAGATCCTGGGGGAGGAGTAATCGCCATGAGCGACATCATCAAGCTCACCGCCGCCGAGATCGCCGCGAAGATCGCCTCCGGCGAGCTCACGGCCGTCGAGGTCACCGAGGCGCACCTGGCCCGGATCGAGGCCGTCGACGAGAAGGTGCACGCCTTCCTGCACATCGACCGTGAGGGCGCCCTCGCGCAGGCCCGCGCCGTCGACGAGAAGCGGGAGCGCGGCGAGAAGCTCGGCCCGCTCGCCGGCGTCCCCCTCGCGCTGAAGGACATCTTCACCACCGAGGGCGTGCCGACGACCGTCGGCTCCAAGATCCTCGAGGGCTGGATCCCGCCGTACGACGCGACGCTCACCAAGCGACTCAAGGCCGCCGACGTCGTGATCCTCGGCAAGACCAACATGGACGAGTTCGCCATGGGGTCCTCCACCGAGAACAGCGCGTACGGGCCCACCGGCAACCCCTGGGACCTGACCAAGATCCCCGGCGGCTCCGGCGGCGGCTCCTCCGCCGCGCTGGCCGCGCACATGGCACCGCTCGCCATCGGCACCGACACCGGCGGCTCCATCCGCCAGCCGGCCGCCGTCACCGGCACGGTCGGCGTCAAGCCGACGTACGGCGCGGTCTCCCGCTACGGCATGGTCGCCTTCTCCTCCTCCCTCGACCAGGGCGGCCCCTGCGCCCGCACGGTCCTGGACGCGGCCCTGCTGCACGAGGTGATCGCCGGGCACGACCCGATGGACTCCACCTCCATCGCCGAGCCCGTCCCGCCGGTCGTCGAGGCCGCCCGCAACGGCAGCGTCCAGGGCATGCGCGTCGGCGTCGTCAAGCAGTTCCGCGGCGAGGGCTACCAGGCCGGCGTCATCCAGCGCTTCGACGAGTCGGTCGAGCTGCTCAAGGAGCTCGGCGCCGAGATCGTCGAGCTGGACTGCCCGTCCTTCGATCTGGCGCTGTCGGCGTACTACCTGATCGCCCCGTCCGAGTGCTCCTCCAACCTCGCCCGCTTCGACGGCCTGCGCTACGGCCTGCGGACCGGCGACGACGGCAGTCACTCGGCCGAGGAGGTCACCTCCCTGACCCGCGAGGCCGGCTTCGGCCCCGAGGTCAAGCGCCGCATCATGCTCGGCACGTACGCCCTGTCCAGCGGCTACTACGACGCCTACTACGGCAGCGCCCAGAAGGTCCGCACGCTCATCAAGCAGGACTTCGACAAGGCGTTCGAGCAGGTCGACGTGATCGTCTCCCCGACGACGCCCACCACCGCCTTCGCGATCGGCGAGCGCGCCGACGACCCGATGGCGATGTACCTGGCCGACCTGTGCACCATCCCGACCAACCTGGCCGGCAACGCGGCCATGTCGCTGCCCTGCGGGCTCGCGCCCGAGGACAACCTGCCGGTCGGACTGCAGATCATCGCCCCGGTCATGAAGGACGACCGCCTCTACAAGGTCGGCGCGGCCGTCGAGGCGGCCTTCGTGGAAAAGTGGGGCCACCCGCTGCTCGAGGAGGCTCCGTCGCTGTGAGTGCACTGACCAAGGCCAAGGGCTTCAAGAAGTCCCGGTCCGGTACGTACCTGTCCATGGCCGCCACCGCGTTCGGCGCGATCGGCGTCGCCAAGCGGCTGAAGAAGGCCCGCGCCGAGAAGGACACCCTGGTCCTGATCGACGCCACCGTGTCCGCCGCCGCGATCGTCACCGGCCTCGCCATCCTCTACCGCGAGCTGAAGCGGCTGGGCGACGACGACGTCCTGCTGGGCTGAGAGGGAAGTTACACCGTGACCACCACGACCGACCTGGTGTCGTACGAGGACGCACTCGCGTCGTACGACCCCGTCATGGGCCTCGAGGTCCATGTCGAACTCGGCACCAAGACCAAGATGTTCTGCGGCTGTTCGACCGCGCTCGGCGCCGAGCCGAACACCCAGACCTGCCCGGTCTGCCTCGGCCTGCCCGGCGCGCTCCCGGTCGTGAACGCGACCGGCGTCGAGTCCGCCGTCAAGATCGGCCTCGCGCTGAACTGCGAGATCGCCGAATGGTGCCGCTTCGCCCGGAAGAACTACTTCTATCCGGACATGCCGAAGAACTTCCAGACCTCCCAGTACGACGAGCCGATCGCCTTCAACGGCTACCTCGACGTGCAGCTGGAGGACGGCGAGACCTTCCGCGTGGAGATCGAGCGCGCCCACATGGAGGAGGACACCGGCAAGTCGACCCACGTCGGCGGCGCGACGGGCCGTATCCACGGCGCCTCGCACTCCCTGCTCGACTACAACCGCGCCGGCATCCCGCTCATCGAGATCGTCACCAAGCCGATCACCGGCGCCGGGGAGCGTGCCCCCGAGGTGGCGAAGGCGTACGTCCGTGAGCTGCGCGAGCTGATCCGCGCGCTCGGCGTGTCCGAGGCCCGCATGGAGATGGGCCAGATGCGCTGCGACGTGAACCTGTCGCTGATGCCGAAGGGCGCCGCCACGTTCGGCACCCGCTCCGAGACGAAGAACGTGAACTCGCTGCGTTCCGTGGAGCGCGCGGCCCGCTACGAGATCCAGCGGCACGCGGCGGTCCTCAGCAGCGGCGGCACCATCGTCCAGGAGACCCGCCACTTCCACGAGGACACCGGTTCCACGACCTCGGGCCGTGTGAAGGAGGAGGCCGAGGACTACCGGTACTTCCCGGAGCCCGACCTGGTCCCGGTCGCCCCGTCCCGCGAGTGGGTCGAGGAGCTGCGCACGGGCCTGCCCGAGCTGCCGCTGGTGCGCCGCAACCGGCTCCGCGAGGAGTGGGGCGTCTCGGCCACCGACATGCAGGCGATCCTCAACGCCGGTGCGCTGGACCTGATCGTCGCCACGATCGACGCCGGCGCCGACGCGGCCTCCGCCCGCAAGTGGTGGATGGGCGAGCTGGCGCGTACGGCCAACGAGACGGGCATGTCCCTGGAGCTGCTGCCGATCACGCCCGAACAGGTCGCCCGGGTGACCGCCCTGGTCGCCGAGGGCTCCCTCAACGACAAGCTCGCCCGCCAGGTCATCGACGGCGTCCTCAAGGGCGAGGGCACCCCGGACGAGGTCGTCGACAAGCGCGGCCTGAAGGTCGTCTCCGACGAGGGCGCGCTCACCGCCGCCGTTGACGAGGCCATCGCCGGCAACCCGGCCATCGCGGACAAGATCCGCGGCGGCAAGGTGGCCGCGGCCGGCGCCCTGGTGGGCGCGGTCATGAAGGCCACGAGGGGCCAGGCCGACGCGGCCCGCGTCAAGGAACTGATCCTGGAGAAGCTGGGCGTGAGCGAGGGCTGAGCCAGGCAGTGCGCGTGAAGGGGTGCACCGATCACCGGTGCACCCCTTCGGCATGCGTGGTTGCAACCTCCTGAGGGGCGCGGGGAACTGCGCGACCAGCCCCCACGGCGCCGCGGCCGCCACGAGAGCGCACCACCCGAGCTGCACCGCGAGCCACTGACCCCGCACCCCGGTTTCCCCAGCGGACGCGCTACGCTCCACCGCCATGAGTGGACCCGCTGATTCCGAAACCCACCCGGAACCCACCGGCCACGACGCCCGCCGAGCCCGCTGGACGGCACTCGGCACCGGCGCCGCACTCACCCTCGCCGGCCTCGCCGCAGCCTTCCTGCGCCTCACCGACGACGCCCCGCCCCTGGTCCCCACCGCTTACGCCGGCGGCGCCGCCACCTGCGCCCTCGCCGCCCTGCTCGGCTCCCGCGGCCGTACCCGCAGAGCGCTCTGGCTGCTGATCGCGGGCCTGATGGTGATGGCACTGGGTGACCAGTTCGACTGAACCGGTGACCGACTCGGCCGATCGGTTGACTCATCCGATGTGATTGTCCTGTGACCTGCCTCCCATCGCTGTGAACAAGCCCACGAACCCGGCAAATGATCACCCTTGCCTGCCAGAGTGGCACTGCATTGCTCATGCGTTCTTTGCGGGCGGTTCATCTCATGAACGTCTGTTCCCGGCCAAAGATCCACAGAACGTCACTCTGGGAGCACGTCCGTGGCAGCTCTTGCACGCTGGTGTGTCCGTCGCCGCCTCATGGCGGTGCTGCTCTGGCTCCTCGCCCTCGGCGTGGCCGGAGCGGGCGCGGTCCTCGCGGGCAGCGCCTACTCCAACGACTACAAGGTCCCCGGGACCGAGTCCGGGCAGGCCGCCGAGTTGCTGAAGGAGGGCTTCCCGGCCCTCGGCGGCGACAGCGACACCGTCGTCTGGCAGACCTCCGCCGGCACGGTCCGGGACGCCGATGTCGAGCAGACCATGACCCGCACCCTCGACCGGATCGAGGACCTGCCCGGCGTCGCCTCCGTGACCGGCCCGTACGACGACCGCGGCGCGGGCAGGATCAGCGAGGACGGCCGCACCGCCTACGCCACCGTGACCTTCGACGACCAGGCCGAGGACATCGACGCCGGTGAGGTTGCCGCCGTCGTGAAGACGGCGAAGAGTGCCGAGACCGACGGGCTGCGCGTCGAGCTGAGCGGCAGCGCGGTCGGGCTCACCGAGTCCCCCGGCGGGCACCTCGCCGAGATCGTCGGCGTGGTCGTCGCCGCCGTCGTGCTGTTCCTCGCCTTCGGCTCGCTCGCCGCCTCGCTGCTGCCCATCGCCACCGCGCTGGTCGGCGTCGGCACCGCCTACGCCGGGATCGTGCTCCTCGGGCACGTCATGACCGTCGCTGACTTCGCGCCCATGCTGGGCATGCTGATCGGGCTCGGCGTCGGCATCGACTACGCGCTGTTCATCGTGACCCGGCACCGGCGCGGACTGAAGCGCGGCCTGTCCGTCACCGAAGCCGCTACCAACGCCGTCGCCACCACCGGACGCGCGGTCGTGTTCGCGGGTGCCACCGTTTGCATCGCCCTGCTGGGCATGCTGATGCTGCGGCTGAACTTTCTCAACGGCGTCGCCATCGCGGCCTCGCTCACCGTGGTGCTCACCGTTGCCGCCTCCGTGACCCTGCTGCCCGCGCTGCTGTCCTTCATCGGCATGCGCGCGCTCAGCGGACGCGAGCGGCGCAGGCTCGCCGAGCACGGACCCGAGCCGGAGCTGCCCACGGGGTTCGCCGCCCGCTGGTCGGCGTTCGTGGAGCGCCACCCCAAGGTGCTCGGCGCGATCGCGCTGGTGGTCATGGCGGTCCTCGCACTGCCCACCCTGTCCCTGCACCTCGGCACCTCCGACCAGGGCAACGACCCGAAGACCTCCACCACCCGCCAGGCCTACGACCTCCTCGCCGACGGCTTCGGCCCCGGCGTCAACGGCCCCCTCACCCTCGTCACCGAGGTCGACGGCGCCGAGGACCGGCTCGCCCTGGGCAACCTGGACGCCACCCTGCGCCAGACCGAGGGCGTCGCCACGGTGTCGCCGGTGACCTACGGCAAGGGCGGCGACACCGCGTACCTCACGGTCGTACCCGAGTCGTCCCCGCAGTCGAAGCAGACCAGCGAGCTGGTCGACCGGCTGCGCGGGGAGGTGCTGCCGCGGGCCGAGCACGGGACCTCCCTCGACCTGCGCGTCGGCGGGGTGACCGCCGGCTACGACGACTTCGCCGACGTCATCGTCGGCAAACTGCCCGCCTTCGTGGGCGTGGTGATCGGCCTCGGCTGCCTCCTGCTGCTGCTCGCCTTCCGGTCCGTCGGCATCCCGCTCAAGGCCGCCGCCATGAACGTGGCCGCCGTCGCCGCCGCGTTCGGCGTGGTCGTCGCGATCTTCCAGTGGGGCTGGGGCAGCGAACTGCTCGGCCTCGGCCGGGCCGGCCCCATCGAACCCTTCCTGCCCGTGATCATGGTCTCGGTCCTCTTCGGGCTCTCCATGGACTACCAGGTCTTCCTGGTCAGCCGGATGTACGAGGAGTGGCTGGAGACCGGCGACAACCGGCGCGCGGTGCGGGTCGGCCTCGCCGAGACCAGCCGGGTGATCAACTCCGCGGCGGTCATCATGATCTCCGTCTTCCTCGCCTTCGTGCTCAGCGGGGACCGCGTGATCGCCATGTTCGGCATCGCACTCGCCGCCGCCGTCGCCCTCGACGCGTTCGTCCTGCGCACCCTGCTCGTGCCCGCACTCATGCATCTGCTCGGCGGAGCCAACTGGTGGCTGCCGCGCCCGCTGGACCGGATCCTGCCGCGCATCAGCATCGAGCCGCCCGAGTGCCGCGCCGCCCATGAGAGGCTGGCCGCCGCCACGGACGCCGAGGTGGCGGACGTGCTGGCCGAGGAGGAGCGACAGCGGGATGTACGCGATACGACTGGGTGACGACGGAGCCGAACTGCGCCCCCTGGAGCCCTGGCACGCCGAGGAGTTCCTCGCGCACCTTCAGCGGGGCCGCGAGTTCATCAACCAGTACGTCCCCTTCGGCTCCACCGCCACCGATGTCGCCGGCGCCCGCGAGGTGCTCCAGCGCTACGCCGACCGCCGCGCCGCCGACACCGCCTCGCTGCACGGGCTGTGGCTGGACGGCACGCTTGTCGGCGGTGTGCTCACCCTCAACTTCGACGCCGAGAACGGCACCTGCGAGGTCGGCTGCTGGCTGGAGCCCGCAGCCACCGGGCGCGGGCTGATCACGCGGGCGATGCGGGTGCTGATCGACTGGGTGGTCGAGCAGCGCGGCATCCACCGGGTCGAGTGGGTCGCCGCCGCCGGCAACACGGCGAGCCTCGCCGTCGCCCGGCGGCTCGGCATGACCCGCGACGGGGTGCGGCGCGGGGCCCATCTGCATCACGGCGTACGGCACGACCTGGAGGTGTGGTCGGTGCTGGCGCCGGAATGGCGGGCGGCCCGCGCCGGCGCCCGCGGCGATCATTAAGACGACTCTCAGACGGCGTCCGTACGGTGCGGGGCATGGTTACCAAGACAGTGGACAAGACCGCGGACGCCGAGGGCACCGAGGCCGCCGAGGCACAGCAGGACGAGGAGGCGGTCGACGCCACGCAGACCGAGCGGGGGACGGAGACGGAGCCGGGGGCCGAAGCCGACGCCGAGGCCGGGGTCGACGCCGACGCCGGGCCGGAGGGGGAGCGCCCCACCGGCGTGGGGCAGGGCGCCGCGGCGGTCGTCTCCGCCGGGCT
>NZ_JAOCQE010000243.1 GCF_025290915.1 Streptomyces sp. 15-116A
GCCGGCGGACGGGCGGACGCGGGCGCCGGCGCATCAGGGCGCCCCGGCCACCGAGGGGTCGGAGGGCTGGGAGGCGTCCTGGCCGCCGGAGGGGACGACGGAGCCCGGCACCGACGCGGTACCGGACGGGACGGACTGGGGCGCGGCGCCCTGCGACTCGGGGACCTGGGGCTCAGGGGCTTGGGGCTCAGGGACCTGAGGCTCGGGAGCGGGAGCCTCCGGAGCGGAGGGCTCGGGTTCCGGTGGCTCCTGTGGCGGTGCCGCGGGCGGGTCGCCGGGGTCCGTGCCGGGCGGGGACGGGGGCGGCGGCGCGGGGTCGGACGGGTCACCGGGCGCCGATGGTTCGCCGGGAGCGGAAGGCTCACCGGGGGCCGACGTCCCCGGCTCTTCCGGCGATGCGGAGGGCGGCGTCTCCGGATCGGCCGGCTCCGGGGATCCGGGCGCCCCCGTGACCGGCGCCCCACCGGGCGTGAGAGGCGTGGCGCCCGGCGTGAGCAGCGAGGCCCCGGGGACACCGGACGGGGTCAGCAGCGTGGCCCCCGGCTCGCCGGGCGGCGACAGCAGCAGGGCGGCTCCGGACTCGCCGGGCGACATCAGAAGCGGTACGCGCGGCGCTCCCGGACCTGCCTCGCCGCCCGGACCGCCGGCTCCCCCGAGGCCCGGTATCAGCGGATCGCCCGGCACCCAGGGCGTCCCGCCCGAACTGTCCCGGTCCGGCGCGGTCGGCACGCTCTCGGGAAGCGGCGGCAGCAGCGCGCCCGGCGCGAAGGGCGTGGCACCCATGACGCTCAGCCCCAGCACCGCCAGATACGCGGCCGCCAGCCCGGCGAACCCGTACCCGGTACGGCGGATGAGCCGCGCCCGCCGGCCGGAGGAGTCGACGAACACGGGGAGTCCCGCGGCCGTCGGCGCCCTCGCCGCCACCCGACCGGAACGCCCGGAATATCCGGAATGCCCACTTTCCGGCATGCCGTCAGGCTACGACCGGAACGCCCTCGCCGGAACTCCCCCTCAGCGGAACCTGGCGACAGCGCCCCGCCCCACAGAAGCTACGTCGGCGATCCGGACGAGAACCGCCGCAGCAGCGGCGACAGCACCAGCACCGACTTGGTCCGCTCCACGAACGGCTCCCCGGCGATGCGCTCCAGGACCCGCTCGAAGTGCCGCATGTCGGAGGCGAAGACCTGGGCGACCGCGTCCGCGTCCCCGGTGACGGTGGACGCGGCCACGACCTCCTGGTACCGCTCCAGGCCCCGCTGGATGGTCTCCGGCGAGGTGTTGCGGCGGCAGTAGATCTCGACGAACCCCTCGGTCTCCCAGCCGAGGGCGGCCGGGTCCACCCGGACGGTGAACCCGGTGATCGCCCCGGTGGCCCGCAGCCGGTCCACGCGCCGTTTCACGGCGGGCGCGGAGAGGCCGACGAGCTGGCCGATGTCCGCGTAGGAGCGGCGGGCGTCCTCGGCGAGGGCGTGCACGATGCGTTCGTCGAGATCGTTCAGCACAGTGGGGTGTTCACTTCTCAAGCGTTGCGAGCCGGGAGCGGCGGTAGCCGTACAGGAAGTAGAACACGAGACCGGCCGCCATCCAGAACCCGAAGACCACCCAGGTCACCGAGTCCAGGCTGAACATGTTGTACGCGCAGAAGCCGAAGCCCAGCACGGGCAGCACCGGCCCGAAGGGCACCTTGAAGGTGCGCTCCAGCTCCGGGCGCTTGTAGCGCAGGACGATCACCGCGACATTGACCAGCGCGAAGGCGAACAGCGTGCCGATGCTGGTGGCGTCGACGAGCTTGCCGAGCGGGATCAGGGCGGCGAGGACACCGCAGAACAGGGAGACGATCACCGTGTTGAGGCGGGGCGCGCCGGTCTTGTGGTGGATCTTGCCGAGCGCCTTGGGCACCAGGCCGTCGCGGGACATCGCGAAGAGGATGCGGGTCTGGCCGTAGAGCACGGTGAGCACCACGCTCGCGATGGAGATGACCGCGCCGAGCGCGAGCAGCGTGCCCCAGAACGTCTGGCCGCTGACGTCGTTCATGATCGCGGCGAGGGAGGCGTCGGAGCCCTCGAACTTGGTCCACTTCCAGGCGCCGACGGCGACGGCCGCGACCAGCACGTACAGCGCGGTCACGATGATCAGCGACAGCATGATCGCCCGCGGCAGGTCCTTCTTCGGGTTCTTCGCCTCCTCACCGGCGGTGGAGGCGGCGTCGAAGCCGATGTACGAGAAGAACAGGGTGGCGCCGGCGGCGCTGACGCCCGCCATGCCGAGCGGCATGAAGTCGGCGTAGTTGCCGGACTTGAAGCCCATGAAGCCGACCGCGCAGAACAGCACCAGCGCGGCTATCTTCACCGCGACCATGATCGTGTTGGCGCGGGCGGACTCCCGCACACCGCCGAGCAGGAACACCATCGCCAGCAGGACGACGAGCAGCGCGGGCAGGTTGATGATGCCGCCCTCACCCGGCGCCGAGGACAGCACCGAGGGGATGGTGACGCCGATCGTGCCGTCGAGCAGCTCGTTGAGGTACTCGCCCCAGCCGACGGCGACGGCGGCCACCGACACGCCGTACTCCAGCACCAGGCACCAGCCGCAGACCCAGGCGACCAGCTCGCCCATCGTTGCGTACGCATACGAGTACGAGGAGCCGGCGACCGGGATGCTGCCCGCGAGCTCGGCGTAGGACAGCGCGGAGAAGAGCGCCGTGAGGCCGGCGATGACGAACGCCAGGGTGACCGCCGGACCGGCCTTGGGGACGGCGTCGCCGAGGACGACGAAGATGCCGGTGCCGAGGGTGGCACCGATGCTGATCATGGTGAGCTGCCACAGCCCGAGCGAGCGGCGCAGACTGCCGCCCTCGCCCTGGCCACCCTCAGCGACCAGGCGTTCCACGGGCTTGCGACGCATAAGGCGCGCACCGATGCCCGGGGACGGCGGGGCGGTGGTACTGCTGCTGCGCGGGGGTGCGCCTTGGTCGAGCACGCGCTGACTCCTTCGTCACTTCCGGATCTGCGCGGCCGGGACCGACGGTGCCCGCGAGAAGCGGGGACCCGTCGAGCGGGGTCCCCGCCACACACGTACAGCGCGTAACCCTACGAGGTCGGACGTTGCTCCTGAAATGCAGCAACCTTGCGCACCCTCGCAAGATCATTGCGTTCCTCGCGGCGCGGCGGGTGTTCGTTGCACGGGAGCTTTCGACCGTTGCACAAAGGCCCCCGGTGTTCCCATCAGCGGGAACAACCGGGGGCCTTGGGCACCAGGGGCAGGCGTCAGGTCCAGCTGGCGTGCAGCGGCTTGCCCTCGGCGTAGCCGGCGGCGCTCTGGATGCCGACGACGGCCTTCTCGGCGAACTCCTCCAGGCTCGCGGCACCGGCGTAGGTGCAGGAGGACCGCACGCCCGCGATGATCGAGTCGATCAGGTCCTCGACGCCCGGCCGGGTCGGGTCGAGGAACATGCGCGAGGTGGAGATGCCCTCCTCGAACAGCCCCTTGCGGGCCCGGTCGTACGCCGACTCCTCGGAGGTGCGGTTGCGCACGGCCCGCGCGGAGGCCATACCGAAGGACTCCTTGTAGGGGCGGCCGTTGGCGTCGTGCTGGAGGTCGCCCGGGGACTCGTAGGTCCCGGCGAACCAGGAGCCGATCATCACGTTGGAGGCGCCGGCGGCGAGGGCCATCGCCACGTCACGGGGGTGGCGGACACCGCCGTCGGCCCACACGTGCTTGCCGTACTTCTTCGCCTCGGCCGCGCACTCCAGTACCGCGGAGAACTGCGGCCGGCCGACGCCGGTCATCATGCGGGTGGTGCACATGGCGCCGGGGCCCACACCGACCTTGACGATGTCCGCGCCCGCCTCGATCAGATCGCGCACACCGGCCGCGGCGACGACGTTGCCCGCGACGACCGGGACCTGCGGGTCGAGGTCGCGGACCAGCTTCAGCGCGCTGATCATCGACTCCTGGTGGCCGTGGGCCGTGTCGATGACGAGGGTGTCGACGCCCGCGTTCAGCAGTTGCTCGGCCTTGCCCGCGACATCGCCGTTGATGCCGACGGCGGCGGCGATCCGCAGCCGGCCCTGAGCGTCGGTGGCCGGCGTGTACAGCGTGGCGCGCAGGGCGCCCTTGCGGGTCAGGATGCCCGCGAGCCGGCCGCCCGCGTCGACGGCGGGGGCGTAGCGCCGGTTGGCGCCGTCGAGGGTGTTGAACGCCTCGCGCGGGTCCATGCCGGCGTCGATCAGCAGCAGGTCCCGGGACATGACCTCGGCGAGCTGCGTGAAGCGGTCCACTCCGGTCAGGTCGGTGTCGGTGACCACGCCGACGGGCCGGTGGTTCTCGTCGACCACGACACCGGCGTTGTGTGCGCGCTTGGGCAGCAGGGCGAGGGCGTCGGCGACGGTCTGGTGGGGGGCCAGCACGATCGGAGTGTCGAGCACCAGGTGGCGGCTCTTGACCCAGGAGACGACCTCGGTGACCACCTCGATCGGGATGTCCTGCGGTATGACCACCAGGCCGCCGCGCCGGGCCACCGTCTCGGCCATGCGGCGGCCGGCGATGGCGGTCATGTTGGCGACGACGAGCGGGATGGTGGTGCCCGTGCCGTCCGGGGAGCTGAGGTCCACGCCCTGACGGGAGCCGACCGCCGAACGGCTCGGCACCATGAAGACGTCGTCGTACGTCAGGTCGTACGCGGGCTGGATGTCATTGAGGAAACGCACGTGCTGCACATCCCAGTCGATCAGAGGCGGCCCCCGGACAGGTCAGCCAGGGGGAAAGAGCACGTACTTCATTGTCCCATGACGAACGCCCCGACCACCCCGGGCAGATCGTCCAGGCTGGTCAGGGGGTGTCTGGAGGAAGCTCCAAAGGCGGGGCGCGGGCTCGGGACGCGCGGGTCAGCCGGGGCCGAGGGTGACGAAGAGGCCCGGGCCGCGGTCCGTCGCCTCGGCGAAGACCTCCTCGGCCACCTGCCACTGTTCGGGCCGCGTCTCGGCGTACGCCCGCCAGCCGCGCACGACGACCAGCAGCCCCCGCTCGACGGCACCCTCGGGCCACAGAGTGGGGTCGGCCAGGGAGTCGGCGAGGGCGTCCCAGTTGCGCCCGAACCAGTCGGGCAGGTGCAGGGCACGGGCGCAGCGGTCCATCAGACCGGCCTTGTCCGTCACCCCGTCGAGGTCCACGGTGACCGTGATCCGCCCCGCCGGGTCCTCCGCCATGCCCTGCCCCGCTTCCCGTCTCCCGGCCCGCGCCGGGCGCGGTGCCTCCGGCCCGGCGCGAACCGGGCCTCCGTCAGATTCCGTCCGGGTCCGCCCGGTTGAGCGCGGGCTTCGGCGGCGTTCCCGCCGTCATCAGGTAGTCCGCGGCCGAGGTGTCCGTCACCAGGCTGGTGACGAGCCCCGAGCGCAGCACCGCGTCGATGGCGGGCCCCTTGCGCTGCCCGCCCGCGATGGCGACGACCTCGGGGATACGGCGGAGCTGGTCGGCCTTGACCGTGATGCACCGCTCCCCCAGGTCCCGGCCGACCCGGCGCCCCTCGGCGTCGAAGAGGTGCGCGGACATCTCGGCGGCGACCCCGAGGGAGGCGTAGTGCGCCCGCTCCTCGTCGCTGAGCATGTCGTGCACCGTGGAGATGCCGGGCTCCCAGGAGCCGATGGAGACGCAGGCGACGGTGACCTTGTCGAAGTACTCGAAGGCCCGCGCGATCCCGGTCTGGTTGCGCAGCGCCGCCGCGGTGGCCGCGTCCGGCAGCAGCATCGGCGCGTAGATGGGGTGGGCGTCGCCGCCCGAGACCTGCGCGGCGCGCCGCACCGCCTCGACGGAGCCGCGCTCGGCGGTCCCGGCGTCGTACACGCCCGTCAGCTGCACCACCGTGCAGGGCGGCAGCCGGTCCAGGGCCGCCGCCATGTGGATGGTGGACCGGCCCCAGGCCAGACCCAGCACATCCCCTTCGTTGACCAGTTCGCCGAGCAGGTCGGCGGCCACTTCTCCCAGGTTCTCGGGGTCGGGTGTCTCCTCGGCCTCGGCCGGGGACTCGACCACGACGGCGTGCCGGAGGCCGTAGCGGGCGCGGAGCGCGTCGGAGCGCTCGGCGTCCAGCTCGGCCGGCACGCGGATCTCGATGCGTACGAGATCCCGTTCGAGGGCGGTCTCCAGGACCCGGGCCACCTTGAAGCGGCTGACGCCGAACTCCTCGGCGATCTGGATCTTGGACTTCCCCTCGAGGTAGAAGCGGCGGGCCATGGCCGCCGCCTGCACCAGCTCAGCGGGTCCCATCCGCATGGCTGACCGGCCCGCCGACATACCCGACACGGCGATCTCCTCACTGCTGTTCACACTCTGGATTCGCCGTTCATCCTTGCAGATCCGGCGCGCTTGATCAGCCCTGCTGGGAGCCGTTCACATTCCCGTGGCTCAGTGGTCGCATGCCCAGGACGCCTTGCCGGTGGCGGCCTCGGCCTGGTTGCGCAGTGCACGGACCGCCTCGGCCGGGTCCGACGCCCCGTACACGGCGCTGCCCGCGACGAAGACATCGGCGCCCGCGTCGGCGCACTGCTCGATGGTGGACGCCGAGACCCCGCCGTCGACCTGCAGCCACAGCTCCAGACCGTGCTTGCTGATCAACTCGCGGGTGCGGCGAATCTTCGGAAGCATGATGTCGAGGAAGGCCTGTCCCCCGAAGCCCGGCTCAACCGTCATGATCAGCAGCATGTCGAGCTCGGGGAGCAGGTCCTCGTACGGCTCGATGGGGGTCGCGGGCTTGAGCGCCATGGAGGCGCGGGCGCCCTTGGCACGGATCTCCCGGGCGAGCCGTACGGGAGCGGCGGCCGCCTCGACGTGGAAGGTGACGGAACCGGCCCCCGCCTCCACGTACTGGGGCGCCCACCGATCGGGGGCCTCGATCATCAGATGGCAGTCCAGCGGAGTGTCCGTCGCCCGGGCGAGCGACTCTACGACCGGTACGCCGAGGGTGAGGTTCGGGACGAAATGGTTGTCCATGACGTCTACGTGGAGCCAGTCGGCGCCGTGCACTGCGTTTGCCTCGGCGGCGAGGTTGGCGAAGTCGGCGGAGAGGATGCTGGGGTTGATCTGGACGGCCATGCACTAAGCGTGCCATGCCCTCCGGGGGTTGCGTGCAGCGGTCTCGGGTGGGGACGGTTGTGCGGCGACTGCGGGCTCGCTGTGGCTGGTCGCGCAGTTCCCCGCGCCCCTTACTCGGTGTTGCTGCGGAGGTGGCTATGACAGGGAGCCGGGGTGTCGGTCACCTCGTCTGCGGGCGGCGGGCCAAGTGGCTGGTGTTGGGGTTCTGGGTGGTGGTGCTGTTTCTGATGGCGCCGTTCGCTCAGAAGCTGACCGATGCTCAGGACAATGACGCCGCGTCCTGGCTGCCGGGGTCCGCCGAGTCGACACAGGTGCTGGAGATCTCCGAGGACTTCCGGCCCGAGCAGATTCCGGCGATCGTGATCTACGCCCGGGAGAGCGGGCTGACGGCGGCGGACCGGGAGCGGATCGCCGAGGACGTGGGCGAGCTCAAGCAGCTGAGCGCGCACGGGATCATGGGCGACCAGACGCGCGGGCCGGTGTTCGACCGGGAGACCGATCCGCGTGCGGCGCAGGTGTTCGTGCCGATCACCATGGACGAGAAGGGCTGGGAGCGGATCGGGCCGGCCGTGGACTCCATCCGGGAGGACGTGGGCGGGAGCACCGGTGGGCTCGCCGTCCATGTGACGGGGCCGGGCGGCACCTCCGCCGACTTCGCCGAGGCCTTCGAGGGCATCGACTCCACGCTGCTGTTCGCGGCGATGGGCGTGGTCATCGTGATGCTGCTCATCACGTATCGCAGCCCCACTCTGCTGCTCGTGCCGTTGCTCGCGGTGATCTGCGCGCTGTTCACGGCGCAGGCACTGATCTACTTCCTGGCCGAGTACGGGGGCCTGACCGTCAACGGGCAGAGCGCGGGAATCCTGACGGTGCTGGTGTTCGGCGCGGGAACGGACTACGCGCTGCTGCTGGTCGCCCGGTACCGGGAGGAGCTGCGCCGGCACGAGGACCGGCACGAGGCGATGGCACTGGCCCTGCACCGGGCGGGTCCGGCGGTGATCGCCTCCGGCGCGACCGTGGTGCTGAGCATGCTGGTGCTGCTGGCGGCGGAGATGAACTCCACGAGGGGCCTGGGGCCGGTCGCCGCGATCGGTGTGGCCGTCGCGCTGCTGGCGATGATGACGCTGTTCCCGGCGCTACTGGTGATCTTCGGCCGGTGGATCTTCTGGCCGGTCATCCCGCACCACGGTGCCCCGGACCCGACCGAGCGCGGCATGTGGGCGCGCATGGGCCGCCGTATCGCCCGGCGTCCGCGTATGACGTGGGCCGTGACGGCAGTGGTGCTGGCGATCTGCTCGCTGGGGCTGATCCAGCTGCGCGCCGAGGGCATCAGCAACGCGGACTCCTTCACGGACACACCGGACTCGATCACCGGTCAGGAGGTCTCCGCGCGCTACTTCCCGGCCGGCAGCGGCGATCCCCTCGTCATCGTCAGCAACCAGGCACAGGCCGAGCAGGTGGGCCGCGCGGTCGCGGGGACGGAGGGCGTCGTCCCGCAGTCCCTGGGGCTGCCGCCGGGCGCGAAACCGTCGTTCGAGGGCAAGGTGCTGTTCGAGGCGACCATGACCGCCCCGTCGGACAGCGAGGCGGCGAAACAGACGGTGGAGCGGGTGCGGGACGCCGTGCACGCGGTGCCGGACGCCGACGCCAAGGTGGGCGGCGGCACGGCGGCACTGCTCGACATGGACAAGGCGACCACGCACGACAACGTGCTGATCATCCCGCTGGTGCTGGTGGTCGTGCTGCTGATCCTGTGCGTGCTGCTGCGCGCCCTGATCGCGCCGCTGCTGCTGATCGGGACGGTGATCCTGTCCTTCGCGGCGGCGCTCGGCCTGAGCGCCCTGGCCTTCCGGCACGTCTTCGACTACGCGGGCGAGTCGACCGACTTCCCGCTGTTCGTCTTCGTGTTCCTGGTGGCCCTCGGCATCGACTACAACATCTTCCTGACCACCCGCATCCGCGAGGAGGCCGCAAGGCAGGGCACCCGGCCCGGCGTGGTCACCGGCCTCGCCGCGACCGGTGCCGTGATCACCTCGGCGGGCCTGGTCCTGGCCGGCACCTTCGCCGCGCTCGGCACACTGCCCATGGTCGCCTTCGCCGAGATCGGCTTCGCGGTCGCCCTGGGCGTGCTGCTGGACACGTTCATCGTGCGGTCGGTGCTGGTCACGTCCCTGTTCCTGGACGTGGGCCCGAAGGTGTGGTGGCCGCACCGGCTGGCCCGCGAGGACGGCGGGGGCGAGGTGAGGGAACCCGACGAGACGCGTGTCAGCCGGTCCGGCGGATGAGCGCCAGATACATCGCGTCGGTCCCGTGCAGATGCGGCCACAGCTGTACGTCGGGACCCTCGCCCAGGTCCGGTACGCCGGGCAGCATGGGCCGGGCGTCGATCAGCTCGGCCTCGGGGAACTGCTTGAGCAGGTCACCGACCACGGCCCGGGTCTCCGCGAGGTGCGGTGAGCAGGTGGCGTAGCCGACCACACCGCCGGCCCGCACCGACTCCAGGGCGGTGCGCAGCAGCCCGCGCTGGAGCGGGGCGAACCCGTCAAGATCCTCGGGGCGGCGCCGCCAGCGGGCCTCCGGGCGGCGGCGCAGGGCCCCCAGTCCGGTGCACGGCACATCGACGAGCACCCGGTCGAAGCTGCCGGGCCGCCAGGCGGGCCGGGTCCCGTCGGCGGCGACGACCTGGTACGGGCCGGGATTGCCGGCCAGC
>NZ_JAOCQE010000244.1 GCF_025290915.1 Streptomyces sp. 15-116A
GCCCGTCGAGCGTGGTGATCTGCCGCCCACCGGCGACGGAGCGCCCCTCAACGACGTCGATGCCGGGGGATGATCCCCCTTCAAGGACACGAAGCGCTCAGGCCCGCGGCCGTGCCGTACTCGCCCGTTGCACCAGCCGGGTCGACAACTCCGTGCGGGTGCTCTCCGGATGGTGGTCGTCCATCAAGCGCAGCAGAAGCGTCAGAGCCGTGGCCGCCATCTCCGACAGAGGCTGGCGGATCGTCGTCAGGGGCGGCGTGAGCCAGCGGGCCTCGGGGCGGTCGTCGAAGCCGATGACACTGACGTCGCCGGGAACGCGCAGGCCCCGTTCGGCCAGGGCCTGATACGCGCCCAGGGCCATGCGGTCCGAGCAGGCGAACAGGGCCGTGGGAGGTTCGGGCAGGTCGAGGAGTTCGTGCGTGCGGCGGCGGGCCGTCGGCTCGGTGGCGGCGGCGTGGCGGACGTACTCGGGGCGGTGTGCGATGCCCGCCGCGGAGAGAGCGGAGCGGTAACCGGCGACCCGCGCGTCGCTCGGCATCGTGCGCCGCGGACCCGCGAGGACGGCGATGCGCTCGTGGCCCAGGGACAGCAGGTGCTCCGTCGCCGTCACGCCGCCCTGCCAGTTCGTCGCGCCCACCGAGACGACGCCCGGCGGCGGCTCGCGCACCGGGTCGATCGTCACGAAGGGCACCCGGTGCTGCCGCAGCCAGGCGTACTGCGCCGCGCTCAGCTCGGTGAGGTGGAACAGCACCCCGCACGAGCCCCGCGTGACCAGCCGGTCCAGCCAGCCCCGCTCCGGCGGCCCGGCGGAGCCGTCACGGCCGAGTGCCGCCGACACCACCACCTCAAGACCCGCCGCCCGCGCCGCCCCCTCCACCCCGTGCAGCACCGCCCCGGAGCCCGGACCCTCCAGCGAGTCCACGACGAGATCCACCAGGCGGGGCGCCCGGCCCGTGTCGAACCGGGGCCTGCGCACATACCCCAGCCGGTCCAGCGCCTCAGTGACACGGCGCCGCGTCGCCGGGGCCACGTCCTCGCGCCCGTTGACGACCTTGGACGCGGTCGGCACCGACACCCCCGCCTCGCGGGCGACGACCGCCAGCGTCGGTCCGGCCGTCACGCTCGCACCTCCCGTACGGGCCATCGGCAACCCCACCCTCTCCTCCCAGAGAACACCGCAGCGAACGTGTAGAAAGCGCTTCCTATATGTGACGCCCACCCTAGATCCGCCGATCCCCGGCGTGAAGCCCCGCGCGCCTGCGCAGGAATACCGATGAGCGTTGTGGTGCTCTTGTGTTACCGGTGGGTTGTACCGGGGTGCGTGAGCACGGTGCGACGAAGGGCTGGTGGGCAGATGACGGCAGGCCGGGAGAACCCCGTGATCAGGACCCGGGAGCACCCCGAGGTCAGAACGCCCTACGGCTCCGTACGCGGCCGGTGGGAGTCCGTACGCGGCCGGTGGGAGAAGGGCGACGTCGCCGTCTTCCGTGGCATCTCGTACGCGGCACCCCCCTTCGGTCCGCGCCGGTTCCGGCCGCCCGTCGCGCCGGAGCCCTGGGACGGCGTGCGCGACGCCGGAGCCTTCGGCCCCACGGCCCCGAAGCCGCCGTACTCCGACGCCTTCGCCGAGTACCTCGCCGACCCGGTGATCCCCGGCGACGACTGCCTCAACCTCAACGTATGGACCCCGGACCCGTCGCCCGGCGCCCGCCTGCCCGTCCTGGTCTGGCTGCACGGCGGTGCCCTCACCCGCGGCTCCTCCGCCGTCCCCGTCTACGACGGCGCCACCTTCGCCCGCGACGGCGTCGTCTTCGTGTCCGTCAACTACCGCCTCGGCGTCGAGGGCTACGGCCTCTTCCCCGACGCCCCCGCCAACGCCGGCCTGCGCGACCAGCTCGCCGCCCTGCGCTGGGTCCACGACGCGATCACCGCGTTCGGCGGCGACCCCGACCGCATCACCCTCGGCGGCCAGTCCGCCGGCGCGATCAGCACCGGCGCGCTCGTCGCCGCGCCGCAGGCACAGGGCCTGGTCCGCCGCGCCATCCTGCAGAGCGGCCCGCCCGAGGCCTCCCCCCGGGACAAGGTCCGCCGCATGGTGCGCCGCATCGCCGGCCGGCTGAGGATCCCGGCCACAGCCGAGGCCTTCGCCGGCGTCGACCGCGAGCAACTGCTGCGCGTCCAGGCCGAGGTGGGAAGGCTTAGCAGCCCGGTCCTCGGCGGCCCGGCGTTCGGCATCGTGGTCGATGGCGACCTGGTGCCGCGCGACCCCCTCGACGCGCTGACGGACGGCGCGGCCCCGGGCGTCGACCTCCTCATGGGCTGGACCAGCGACGAGTACCGGCTCTGGCTGGTCCCCGGCGGCCTCGTCGACCGCGTGAACCGCCTCGGCGCGGTCGCCCTCGCCGGGGCCATGGCCCGCTGCCACTGCGGCCACGAGGTCCCCCGCGGCTACCGCGCGCTGCGCCCGGACGCCACCCCCGCCGAGATCGTCGGCCAGATGGTCACCGACCACCTGCTACGACTGCCCCTGCACCGGCTCGCGGACGGCCGCTCGGAGCCGTCGTACGTCTACGAGTTCGCCTGGCCGTCCAGGCGCCCCGGGCTGGGCGCCTGCCACGCCCTGGAGCTGGGCTTCGTCTTCGACAGCGGGGACGTACCGGAGGCCCGGAAACTGGCGGGGGAGGGCGCACCGCGAGAACTGAGCGAGGCGATGCACGGCGCGTGGGTGCGCTTCGTCTCCGACGGCCGGCCGGGCTGGCAGCGGTGGGACGCCCGCCATCCCGTACAGCTGTTCGACGAGGGTGCGCCGCGGGTGGCCTACGGCCCACGGGACCGCGAACTGACCCTGTGGTCGACGACGCCGCGCACTCAGGAGCCGTCCCCCGAACTCCGCTCGGTCATCAGCCGCCTGCGCCGCAGCGGGGCGTTGCGCCGGCACTGACGGCGGTCGGCGAGGCGCGACGCCTGAGCATGCGATCTTCACCCGACTGGCTCATGGTGGATCTGGACCTTCTGCGTCACGCCACGCCCGTGGCACCGTTGTCAGGAGGCGTCATGGTGGCCTTGGCACTGCTCGTCCCCTTGATGCTCGGGGCCGTGATGTTCGCGCTCGACGCTCTCGAGGGATTCCTGTTCCCCCGCCCGGCGACTCCTCCCGACACACCCCCGGATGAGCCTGCGGACTCACCCGCCGAGGTGTGACGGCATCCCGCCCTGTGCTCAGTCGCCCGCGCCCGGAGGGGCGTCGAGCACGGTGGGGACGTACTCGAGCATCTGCAGCCGGCCGTCGAACAGCCTGCTTCGGACCAGGTCGAGCTTCACGTCGGGGTACCCGTCGAAGATGCGGTCCCTCCCGGTGGCGCCGGTGATCACCGGGAACACCACCAGCCGGTAGCGGTCCACCAGGCCCGCCCGCAGCAGCGACCGGCACAGGCTGACGCTGCCGAGGGTGCGCAGGGGCCGCTCGTCACGCCGCTTCATCTCCCGCACGGCCTCGACGGCATCCCCGTCGACCAGCTCGGAGTTGGCCCAGGACAGCGGTGCCTTCAGGGTGGACGAGAACACCACCTTCGGCATCGCCGTCAGCGCCCCGAGGCCCGCCGCGTCGTCCGGCATCTGCTCGGCGAACCCCGACATCAGCCGGTACGTGTTCGCCCCCATCAGGGTCGTGTGCTCGTGCTCCGAGGGGTCCTCCAGCCAGGCGAGATACTCGGGCCCCTCCATCCCCCAGAATCCGGGCCAGCCCTCGGCAGCGCCGTATCCGTCGAGCGAGATGATGAAGTCCACCATGAGCGTTGCCATCACTGCACCTTCCTGTCGTGGCTGCACCGTCCCTGGGTCGACTGCGGAAGGGACGAGAACTCATCGATTCCGCGACCGGCGACCGATGACTTTGCCCGCCGCCTGAAGTCACCCCTTGTGACGAGCCCTGGAGGGCAGAATGAGCAATCCGATCAGGCTGTACATGTCGATGTCGCTCGACGGCTACATCGCCGGTCCGGACGACCGACCGGGCCAGGAGCTCGGACGGACGGGCGGACGTCTTTTCAACTGGCTCGACGACCGGGGATCCGACGGTCCCAGCGGCCAGGTCTACCGCGAGGCGATGGCGACCGGCGCGGTGATCTCCGGTCGTCGCACCTTCGAACTCGCCGGGCGCTGGCAGGGCGACCATCACGACGGTGTGCCGATCCTCGTCCTCACCCACCATGTGGACGCCGGGGACGTCCCGCCCGGCAGCGCCCGCTTCGTCACCGACGTCGACGCCTGCGCACGTCAGGCGCGCGCCGCCGCCGGGGACCGGCCCATCATGGTCCACGGCGCGGGCGCGGCCCAGGCACTCCTCCGCGCCGGGCACCTCGACGAAATGGAGATCCACCTCGTTCCGGTACTCCTCGGAGCAGGCCGACGGCTCTTCGACCACCTCAGCGGTGCCCCCGTCGAACTCGACCACGTCCGCGTACTCGAGGACAGGGACGTCACCCACCTCCGCTACCGCGTGCGCCATCCCGAGGAGTCCGCATGAGGACGCTCTTCGTCTCCTACCGCGTCACCGACCTGAACCCCTCGCTCGACTTCTACACCGCCCTCGGCTACGTCCGGCTGGGCCGGGTCGACCTGGGGGACGGAGCCCAGCTCGCGCTCCTCAAGTTCGCCGGCGAACCGGCGGCCTCCCTCGAACTGGTCCACCGCCCCAGCGAGGGGCGCGTCGACGTGGGCAGCGGTTTCGACCACCTCGCGATCCAGGTGGACACCCTGTACGCCACCGTGGAGCAGCTGACCGACGCCGGTCTGGGACCCGGGCCCGTGGAACGCCCGGGCGGTCCCAACGGCCCGAAGACCGCGTGGCTCACCGACCCGGACGGCTACCGCATCGAACTGGTGGAGTGGCCCCCCGGACACGCCGACGGCATCACCGAGGCGGACTTCTCCTAGAGCGCGGGGAGAGGCGCGAGCGTCGGCAGGAACGCGGCCCACGTCTCCGGAGCGACGGTGAGGTGGGGGGCGTTCGGGGTTTTGGAGTCGCGGATGTGGATGGCGGTGGCGTGGGGGGCGATTTCGACACAGGCGTCCTGGAAGTCACCGCTGTAGGTGGACTTGCGCCAGGTGTAGGCGACTTCGAGGCACTCGCCGCCTTCACTCCCGCTGTAGCTCGACTTGAACCACTCAAGTGCGGTGCCGCTCATGCTTCTCCCAGAAGACGGTCCAACAGGTCCCTCGTGTCTTCGGTGTTGAGGGCCTGCGTCCGCAGCATCGCATACTTCAGGGTCAGGATCCCCACCCCGTCCGGGTCGGCGATCAACTGGCTGCCGCGTTGAGTCTCCATATACGCGAGCCGCTGGTGGTCCGGTGTTTCCAGAAGCACGAACGGGCCGTCCAGTCCAGCGTGCGAGGTGCGCCCGAGGGGGAGTACCTGGATGGCGATGCCTGGCACATCTGCGTACGTGCGCAGTTTGCGGAGTTGCTCGACATGCACATCCAGCCCGCCCAGATGGTCCCGCAGCACTGCCTCCCAGATCACGAAGCTCGTGGTCGGCGGCACCTTGCGCTGCAGGATTTCCTGGCGTCCCATGCGCGTGGCGACGAGATGCTCGATCTCATCCTCGTCGAACACTGGCACCCTGCTGCGGAACACCGCGCGTGCGTACCGTTCGCTCTGAAGTTGGCCGGGAACGGCGGCGTTCGCGTACACGGAGATTGCGATGGCCTCCCGCTCCCGATCCAAATACTCCTCCGCCCACAACGGAACCAGATCCACCTCCGGCATCCGGCTCACCGCAACCGACAACGCGCCCTTGGTGCACAGGAATGCGTCGAGTTGCTCGGCGAGATCCGGCTTCAGCGGGCGCCTGCCCTGCTCGATCGACGCGATCTGCTGTTCGCTGATGCAGAAGTGCTCGCCCAGCGACCTCTGGGTGTATCCGGCCGCTTGGCGGTAGAGGGCGAGGAGTGCGCCCACCATTTTCATCGCCGAGGCGTTCCTGCGTGTGCTCATGCGGCTGAACTCCCCCACCAGGGCCGTACGTTCACCATCGCGCACCCGTACAAGCAGGCTGTACGGGTGCGCGGACTGTTCCATCATGGCCACGGAGCGTGACTCTCGTCACGTGAATCAGGAAACTCCACCCCTGCCCCAACTCCCCTCTCCACGTGAGCGTTTCTTCCGCCGCGAACGCCGGTCCGTGCCGGGCGCGCGGGTGTTCGCCCGCGGCGTGCTCGACGAGTGGGGCGTGCGCGGGCGCGCGGACGATGTGCTGCTGTGCGTCAGCGAACTCGCCACCAACGCCCTGCTGCACGGCGTACCGCCCGGCCGCGGCTTCCTGCTGAGGCTGCTGGCCTACGGCGGCCACGGCAGTGACGACGGCGGCGTACGTGTCGAGGTGCACGACAGCGGGGGCGGCGTCCCCGCCGTATCCGAGGACGCCGCCGGGGGGACCGGCGAGGGTGGGCGCGGCCTGCTGCTGGTGGAGCAGGTGGCGGACAAGTGGGGCGTGGGGGAGCGGAACCCCGGCAAGACGGTGTGGTGCGAGTTCGCTACGCCCCTCTCACCAGCCGTGCGATCGCCGAGATCGTCGCCGGGCCGACACGGCAGCAGCCCCCGATCAGCCGTGCCCCGGACTCCAGCCACCCCGTGACCTGGCCGGCGGTGAAGGTGGAGCGGCCGGTCCAGGCGCGGGCCGCGGCGTCCCAGCGCTCCCCGCTGTTGGGGTAGACCACGACCGGCTTGCCGGTGATCCGGGCCGCCAACGTCACCGCGTGGTCCGCGTCCCCGGGGGTGCAGCAGTTGACGCCGACCGCGATCACCTCGTCCGCCTGGGCGGCCAGGGCGAAGGCGTCCTCCAGGGGCTGTCCGGCGCGGGTGCGGTCGCCGGTGACGGAGTACGACAGCCAGGCCGGGACGTCCAGGCCGCGCAGCGCTCGCAGCAGCGCCTCGGCCTCGTCCGTGTCGGGGATCGTCTCCAGGGCCAGGACGTCGGGTCGGGCCCCGGCGAGGGTCTCCATGCGTGGGCGGTGGAAGCGTTCCAGCTCGGCGGTCGTCAGGCCGTAGCGGCCCCGGTACTCGGAGCCGTCCGCGAGCATCGCGCCGTAGGGGCCCACCGACGCCGCCACCCACAGGGGGCGCGTGACGTCGGCCCTGCGGGCGGCCTCGCGGGCCGCCTCCACGCTCAGCGCCAGCAGCTCCGCCGCCCGGCCGCGGTCGATGCCGCGCTTGGCGAAGCCCTCGAACGTCGCCTGGTAACTCGCGGTGATCGCCATGTCCGCGCCCGCCTCGAAGTAGGCGAGGTGGGCCTCGGTGATCGCTTCCGGGGCGTCGGCGAGCAGGCGGGCCGACCACAGGTCGTCAGAGAGGTCGTGCCCGGCGGAGGCGAGCTGGTTGGACATGCCTCCGTCGAGGACGAGCGGGCCGGACCTCAGGGCCCCGGCGACATCGCGGGAGTCGTGCATGGGGCCGACGGTAGTCGAGTCACCGCGCACGGTTCACCGTGGTGCGGCCCGGTCACCGGGCTGGGATGCTGAAGGCAGTACGACGGTGCGGATGCCGCAGGCGGCACGACACCGCATCTGACGCGTTGGCGGTGATGGTCATGGCGGGGTTCGCAGGAGAAGGCCCGCCACCGGCGCACCCCGTCGCCGACCCGCACGGCGACCCCTTCCTGCGCACCCGGTTCGCGGTTCCCGCCTGCCCGGTGACGTTTCTGCGGCGCAAGCGGCTCACCCGTCATCTCGACCAGGCCCTGCACACGCCGTTGACGATGGTCAACGGGTCCGCGGGAGCGGGGAAGACGCTGCTGGTCGCCGACTGGGTGAGGCACCGGGACGGGGCACCCGTCGTGTGGCTCACCAGTGACGCGGCCGGTGACGCACCGGGCATGTTCTGGGCGTATCTGCTGCAGGCCCTGCGGGTCGCCGGTGTCCCGCTCCCCGCAGACGTGGGCACTCCGGCGGACGCGCAGCGAGTGAGCCCGAGTCTGCCCGCGCGGCTCGCCGCCGGACTCAGTGCCCGCGAACAGCCCGTGACGGTGGTGCTCGACGAGTTCGACCGGGTGACCGCCCCGGAGATCGCGGAGCAGCTGGAGTTCGTGCTGCGGCACGCGGGGGGCGGGCTGCGGCTGATCCTCGTCACCCGCACCGAGCCCCTGCTGCCCCTGCACCGGTACCGGGCCACCGGCGAGCTGACGGAGATCAGGGACGCGGAGCTGGCCTTCACCCCGCACGAGGCGGCCGAACTCATGGACCTCCACGGGCTGCGGCTGTCACCGGCCGCCGTGCGCGCGCTGGTGGAGCGCACCCGGGGCTGGGCGGCCGGGCTGCGGCTGAGCGCGCTGGCGGCGGCGCAGAGCCCGGATCCGCAGGCGTATCTCGCGGACTTCGAGGCCGACCGCAGCACGATCGCCGACTACCTGCTGGCGGAGGTGCTCAAGCGGCAGGACCCCGAGACGCAGGACCTGCTGCTGCGGGTCAGCCTGCTCGACCGCTTCGGGCCCGGCCTGGCGGACGCGCTCACGGGGCGCGACGACGCCGGGGCCACTCTGGCCCGGCTGAGCCGGGACAACGCGTTCGTCGAGCACCTCGGGCACAGTATGTACCGTCTGCATCCGCTGTTCGCGGAGATCCTCCGCGCCCACCTGCGGATGCGGCGGCCCGCTCTGGAACCCGAACTGCACCGACGGGCCGCCGAGTGGCTGCGGCGGTCCGGATCGCTCGCCGAGGCGCTCGCACACGGTGCGGCGGCCGGGGACTGGGAGTCCACCGCCGCCGCCCTGATCGACGACCTCGCCATCGGCCAGTTCTTCACCGGCCTGCGCGCCGACGCGGTGACCGGCCTGTTCTCCCGCATGGGGAAGGAGGCCGACGGCCCGGCCCCGGAACTGGTGCGGGCGGCCCGCGAACTGTCGCGCAGCGATCTGGACAGCGGCCTGGTCCACCTCGAACGCGCCGAGCACGCGCTGGAGCGGTACGGCGGCGACGAGCCCCTGGACGCTGCCGCCGCCCGGCTGAGCTGCGCGCTGCTGGAAGCGCTCGCGGCACGGCTGGCCGGGTCCCCCCGGAAGGCAGAGTCCGCCGCCGAGGCGGCCGAGCGGCTGCGCGAGCAGGTGCCCGGCCACCTGCTGGAACGCCATCCCGAACTCGACGCGCTGCTGCTCACCCACGTGGGCTCGGCCGCGCTGTGGGCCGGTCGTTTCGAGGACGCCTGGGACGCCCTGTCCGCCGTGGCGGCCTCCGAGGCCCGCGCGGCGACGGCACTGCCGCGCGAGGACTGCCTGGGCCGCCTGGCCCTGATGGACTACCTGAACGGCAGTCTTGGCCAGGCGGAGCGCAAGGCGCGGGCGGCGATCGCCGAGACGGAGCGGTTCGGTCTGCCCCAGCCGTCCGGGGCGGGCGTCGAACGCCTGGTCCTCGCCGCCGTCGCCCTGGACCGCGACGAGCTCGGCCAGGCCCGGTCCCTGCTCGACGCGTCGGCCGCGTCACCGCCCGCCCTGCGGGATCCGGTGACGGAGGCGGGCCGGGCCATCGTCACCGCCCGGCTCCATCTGGCGCAGGGCGACGCGAAGGCGGCCCTCAAGGCGCTGGACTGTGTCGTGCCGGCCGAGGTCTCCTCGCCCTGGGCGCAGGGACAGACGGCGGTCGTGGCAGCCGCCGCCCACCTGGCCGAGGGCCGGGCGGACACCGCGGCCGAGCTGGTGCGGGGAGTGCCCGAGGAGCAGGTCGCGTGCGCGGTGGGGGCCGCGGGCATCCAGCTCGCCGCGGGCCGGGCCCTGGCGGCGGTCCACCTGCTCGACCGGGTGC
>NZ_JAOCQE010000245.1 GCF_025290915.1 Streptomyces sp. 15-116A
CGAGCGGGCGCTGGCCCAGCTGCTGCGGGCGGTGGCGGCGACGACGTTCCGCCCGCTGCTCCTGGCGGTGGCGGCGATCTCGGCCCACGGGGCGCCTCGCGTCCACCGCCCGTCCCGCCCCGCGATCACCACGCCCACGGCCCGCCGCCTCCTCCTGGCCCACTCCCTCGGACGCCGGGGACCTCCGCGCTCGGTCACGTTCGCGTGACCTGACCCGAGCACGACAGTCCCCCTTACGTAACCGCATCCGTGGAGAACACCCCATGAGCAAGCGAAACAGCCAGGCAGCCAAGAACGCCGCCCGAGAGCGCCTGCGCGCGGAACGCGAACGCCAGGCCAAGCGCGAGAAGGCCAAGCGCCAGATCATCGTGGCCGGCTCGATCGTCGCCGTCCTGGCCATAGCAGGCGGCATCGGCTACGCGGTGGTCCAGGGCAACAAGCCCTCCGCCTGGGAGGCGGCGCTGGACGAGAAGGTCGTCGCGCCGGCCAACACCACCGGCAAGGACGGCACGACCGTGGTCCTCGGCAAGGACAGCGCGAAGAAGACGCTGAAGCTGTACGAGGACCCGCGCTGCCCGATCTGCGCCTCCTTCGAGCAGACCGTGGGCCCCACGCTCGACAAGGACCTCGACGCGGGCAAGTACAAGCTCCAGTTCGTCGGGGGCACGTTCCTCGACGGTGACACCGACGAGGACGGCAAGCTGGAGATCGGCTCCAACGGCGAAGGCTCCAAGAACGCGATGAGCGCCCTCGGAGCCGCGCTGAACGTGAGCCCCGAGGCGTTCCTGGAGTTCAAGACGGCCCTGTACTCGGCGGAGTTCCACCCCGCGGAGTCGGAGGACAAGCTCAAGGACGACGACTACCTCATCAAGATCGGCAACTCGGTCGACGCCCTGAAGAACAACAAGAAGTTCCAGGACGCCGTCAAGAACGGCACCTTCGACGCCTGGGCGCTGGCGATGTCCCAGACCTTCAACACCAACAAGGACGGCATCAACGGCACGCCGAGTCTGGTGATGGACGGCGAGAAGCTCACCGGCTCGGACGGACAGAACGCCCCGATGACCGCCGAGGAGTTCAAGGCGGCCATCGACAAGGCCCTCAAGTCCTGACCCCTTCCCTCAGGCCGCCGCCCCCACCGGGCGGCGGCCGAACCCGCCTGTCCGAAAAGATCTTTGACACGTGATCTTCCCCTGGCATATACATGCCACGACCATTTTTTCAGGCAAAAGGGGGAAGCAGCATGACTTCTCGCACTAAGACCGTGATGGGCTCGTTGCTCGCAGGCGCGGCGGCCGTCCTGTTCGCCGCCGGACCGGCAGCCGCGGGGACCGACGTGTACGTGGACACGACGGACCCGTTCAACAGTGCGGCAGCCGGCTTCAAGGCGGACGACGAGATATTCACCGTGTGCGACAACCGGGCCGACGGCATGCGGGCCAGTGGGCGCATCGGCTGGATCGACTCCAAGGCCTCGCACTGGATCCCGCTGGAGGACGCCAACGGCTCCGGCAATTCCTGTGCACGGAAGAACCTGGAGATCCCGGAGGGCGAGAAGGTCACCGTGCAGATCTGCGTCAGGAACGGGGCGAACGGCGACGAGAAGCACTGCGCCATCAAGCACGGTAAGGCGTAAGGCAGGCGCACCGGTCCCCTGCTGAGGAGACCGGTGACTGAAGAGCGGGCGAACTTTGGCGAGTTCGCCCGCTTCGGCATGTACCTGCCAGTAACCTGATCGGCTGTGACCAGTCGATACAGATCATCCGAGAGCTCCGTCTCCGCCACCGCGGACGTCAACTCCCTCACCCCGCGCCGCCGTACGGTCGTCAAGGCAGCCGCCGCCACCGCGGTGCTGGCCGGACCGCTCGCCGCCGCGCTGCCCGCCCGCGCCGCCACCGCCCAGGCGCCCGCCTTCCTGCACGGCGTGGCCTCCGGCGACCCCCTGCCGGACGGCATCCTGCTGTGGACCCGGGTGACGCCCACCCCGGAGGCCACCCCGGGCTCGGGCGCCGGTCCGGACACCGAGGTGAGCTGGACCGTCGCCCGGGACAAGGCGTTCACCGACATCGTCGCGCAGGGCTCCACCCTCGCCACCGCCGCCTCCGACCACACCGTCAAGGCGGACATCCGCGGCCTCAAGCCGGCCACCGACTACTGGTTCCGCTTCTCCGCCGGCGGCACCGACTCCCCCGTCGGCCGCACCCGCACCGCCCCGGCCGCCGACGCCGCCGTGACCGGCCTGCGCTTCGGCGTCGTCTCCTGCGCCAACTGGGAGGCCGGCCACTTCGCCGCGTACCGCCATCTCGCGGCCCGCGGCGACCTGGACGCCTGGCTGCATCTCGGCGACTACATCTACGAGTACGGCACCGGTCAGTACGGCACCCGCGGCACCGTCGTCCGCCCGCACAGCCCCGCCCACGAGATCGTCACCCTCGCCGACTACCGCCTGCGGCACGCCACCTACAAGACGGACCCCGACCTCCAGGCCCTGCACGCCAAGGCCCCGGTCATCGCGATATGGGACGACCACGAGTTCGCCAACGACACCTGGTCGGGCGGCGCGGAGAACCACACCGAGGGGGCCGAAGGCGCCTGGGCGGCCCGTCAGTCCGCCGCCAAGCAGGCCTACTTCGAGTGGATGCCGGTCCGCCCCGCGGTCGAGGGCACCACCTACCGCCGCCTGCGCTTCGGCAAGCTCGCCGACCTCTCGCTGCTGGACCTGCGCTCCTTCCGCTCCCAGCAGGTCTCCCTCGGCGACGGCGAGGTCGACGACCCGGACCGCACCCTCACCGGCCGCGCCCAGCTCGACTGGCTGAAGTCGGGCCTCGCCGCCTCCGACACCGCCTGGCGGCTGGTCGGCACCTCGGTGATGATCTCCCCGCTCGCCTTCGGCTCCCTCCCGGCGAGCATCCTCAAGCCCCTCGCGAAGCTCCTCGGCCTCCCCCAGGAGGGCCTCGCCCTCAACACCGACCAGTGGGACGGCTACACCGACGACCGCCGCGAGCTCCTCGCGCATCTGCGGGCCAACGCCATCCGCAACACGGTGTTCCTCACCGGCGACATCCACATGGCCTGGGCCAACGACGTGCCCGTCAACGCCGGTACGTACCCGCTGTCGGCGTCCGCCGCCACGGAGTTCGTCGTCACCTCGGTCACCTCCGACAACCTCGACGACATCGTGAAGGTCCCCGAGGGCACTGTCTCGACCGTCGCCTCCCCGCTGATCAAGGCCGCCAACCGGCACGTCCACTGGGTCGACACCGACCGCCACGGCTACGGCGTGCTGGACATCACCGCCGAGCGGGCGCAGATGGACTACTACGTCCTCTCCGGCCGTACGGCGACCGCCACCGCCGCGTGGGCCCGCTCGTACCGCACCCGCAGCGGCACGCAGAAGGTCGAGCGCAGCTACGACCCGGTGTGACGCCCGTCTGAGTCAGTCCTCCAGCGAGTCGAGGAAGCCGAGCGCCACCCGCCAGGTGGCCTCGGCGGCCTCCTCGTCGAAGTCCGGCAGGCCGGGGTCGGTGTAGAGGTGGCCGGCCCCGGCGTATCGGTACACCTCGACGTCCGCCCCGGCCCTGCGCATCTGCAGGTACCAGGCGCTCAGCCAGTCGTCCGTCTCGAACGGGTCCGGCTCGGCGACATGCAACTGCACCGGCAGCTCGTCCACCGAGGCGTTCGCCGCGATGTCCGACGTGCCGTGCAGAAGCAGCAGGCCGCGCGCCTTGTCGTCGCCGAGGGCCAGCGTCTGGGCGACGGAGGCGCCGAAGGAGAACCCGGCGTACACCAGCCCTCTGTCCGAGTAGGGCGCTGCGGCCAGCACGGCCCGCTTCAGCAGCTCGTCCTTGCCGGTCTCGTCCTTGTGGGCCATGCCCTCCTCGACCGTGTCGAACGTACGGCCCTCGAAGAGGTCGGGCGTGAACACCTCGTGTCCGGCCGCGCGCAGCCGGTCCGCGGCCTCCCGCACCGCGGGCCGGAGACCGTAGGTCGAGTGAAAGAGCATGATGTTCATGGTGACCATGGTGCCAGCCGGGTGTGACAGTGCCGGTGCGCGGCAGTACCCCGCACCCCGCGGAAGTCACATGTTCATACCCGGGCGTGGCCGGTTAGGTTCGCAGGCATGGATGACGTGCTTCGCCCGCTGATCGTGGTCGGCGGCTCGGTCGTGCTCACGCTGCTGCTCGGCTGGGCCACCGACATGCTGCTGCGCAAGGCCGACGAACGGCACCCCGAGACCCCCTTGTGGGGGCTGCTCCGCCGCGGTCGCATCCCCTACCAGCTGGTCCTGTGCGCGGCCCTGCTCAGAGGGTCGTACGTCGAGGCCCGGCTGTTCCCCGACCACCGGGTCGGCATCGGCCAGACCCTCACCCTGGTGCTGATCGGCTCGGCGGCCTGGCTGGTGATCCGTATCGCCGCGGCCGTGGTCGAGACGTCGTACACCCGCTACGCCAACGGCCGCGCCCACCGCGACCCGGCCAGGGTCCGCCGGGTGCGCACCCAGGTGACGCTGATCAGGCGGGTCGTCTCGGCGATCGTCGGCGTGGTCGCGGTGGCCTCGATGCTGCTGACCTTCCCGGCGATGCGCGCCGCCGGCGCCTCGCTGCTGGCCTCGGCCGGCATCCTCGGCATCGTCGCCGGTGTCGCCGCCCAGTCGACGCTGAGCAACATGTTCGCCGGGCTCCAGATCGCCTTCGGCGACATGGTGCGCATCGGGGACACCGTGGTGGTGGACGGCGAGTGGGGCACGGTCGAGGAGATCACCCTGACCTTCCTGACCGTCCGCACCTGGGACGAGCGCCGGATCACCATGCCGGTGTCGTACTTCACGTCCAAACCGTTCGAGAACTGGTCGCGCGGCACACCGCAGATGACCGGCATCGTCTACTGGCACCTCGACCACACCGCCCCGCTGGACGCGATGCGCGAGAAGCTCCGCGACATCGTGCGCGAGTGCCCGGCCTGGGACGGCCGCGCCTACGACCTCACCGTCACGGACACCACCCCCAACACCATGCAGGTGCGGGCCCTGGTGACGGCGAAGGACGCGGACGACATCTGGACGGTACGGGTCACGGTCCGCGAGCAGATGATCCGCTGGCTGGCCGACGAGCACCCCTACGCCCTGCCCCGCATCAACACGGCGGAGGCGGCCCTGCGGCGCGGGCTCGACGGCCACCGCCCCTCCCCGGACGGCGTTCCGACGGCGCGGCACGCGCAGGGACCTCTGGAGCAGTGAAGGTCCGGGCACCCGTCAGTGACCGCGCTCGGCGCCGCCGTTGACCTGGATGATCTGCGAGGTGATGTGCGCGGCGCCCGGGGAGGCCAGCCAGTGCAGGTTCGAGGCGATGTCCCCGGGCGTCCCGGCCCGCTTGTCGGAGGTCTCGGCGATCAGCTGCGCCCTCCGCTCCTCGTCCATGCCGTCGCCGAAGAACGCGGTGTCCTCGACATAGCCGGGCGCGACGACGTTCACGGTGATGCCGTGCGGGCCCAGCTGCCGGGCGAGGGCATGGGCGTACGGGTGCAGGCCCGCCTTGGCCGCCGCGTAGGCCACCTGGCCGGAACCGCGGTAGGCGGCGATGGAGCTGAGGAACAGCACCCGCCCGCCGGGTTCGGCGAGCCGGTCCCTGAGGGCCTCGGTGAGCAGGACGGCGGTCAGGAGGTTGAGCCGGAAGTTGACGGTCCAGTGCCGGGCGACGGCGTCCAGCGGATCGTCCCCGCCGACCGGCGGCTCCAGCAGCCCGTTGCCGCCCGCGCTGTGGATCAGCACGTCCACCGCGCCGAACTCCCGTGCCACGAACCCGGCCACCCCGCGCACGGCCTCCGGATCGGCCAGATCGGCGGCATAGGTGAGCGCCCCGGGCACCTTGGCCCGCTCCAGCACGTCCCCGCGCCGCCCGATCAGCAACACCTGATCCCCGTCAGCGGCAAACATCTGGGCAGCGGCCAGCCCGATCCCGGTACCGCCCCCACTGATCACAACGTTCCGAGTCATGAGGGCACCCTACGAACAGAAGGCCGCCGACGGCGTCCAGACCCCACGGGAAACGCCCACTTCCCGACCGACTGGAAACGGGCGGTACGCGGCTCGGAGAACAAACTCAACGCAAGCTCCGCACATCCAGATGCCGCAACACCCGGTCCACGACCTCCGGATCCGCCCCCGGCTCACTCCGCGCCGCCAGCACCTCATGCCGCGCAGCACTCAGCATCTCCCCCTCGATCCGCCGCACCCGCTTCACCCGCTGCGCCCGCTGCCGATACGCCTCCCGCCGCTCGTCCTCCGCCAGCTCCGGACTGATCCGCACCCCGATGTCGAAGGCCCGCCGCAGCATCTGCTCGGACAGCTCCTCCGGCAGCTCCTCCACCTGCTCGATCTCCCGCAGCTTCCGCTTCGCCGCCTTCGCCGCCCGCACCGCCAGCTGCCGTTCGAACTCCTGCTCCCGCTCGGTGTCGGCCTCCACCCCCAGCCGCTTCACCAGCCACGGCAGCGTCAGCCCCTGCAGCAGCAACGTCGTCATGATCACGCCGAACGCGATGAAGATGATCTCGTTCCGGTCAGGGAAGGGACCCCCCGCGTCCGTCTCCAGCGGAATCGCCAGGGCCAGCGCGACCGAGGCCACCCCGCGCATCCCCGCCCACCACATGACGACCGTCTCCCGCCAGCTGACCGGGATCTCCTCGTCGACGTCCCGCGCCGCGTGCAGCCGTTTCGTCAGCCAGGTCGCCGGCAGCAGCCACAGCAGCCGGACCAGGATCACCACGGCCACGATCGCCGCCGCCCAGCCGAGCAGCTCCCCCCAGCGCCCGGACGCCGTCCGGATCGCGTTGTGCAGCTCCAGCCCGACCAGCCCGAACGCGACCCCCGTGACCAGCGTGTCCACGATGTCCCAGAACGTGTGCCCGGCCAGCCGCGTCATCACATCGTCGGCGTCGGTGGCGTACTCCATCAGGAACAGCGCGGTGGTGAGCACCGCCAGCACCCCGGAGCCGTGCAGTTCCTCGGCGAGGACGTAACTGGCGTACGGCACGAGCAGGCTCAGCCCGATCTGCAGCGTCGGGTCGCCGAGCACGTCCATCAGTTTGTTGGCGCCCCAGCCCAGCGCGAGTCCGATCAGCACGGCGACGACGGCCGACAGCACCAGGTCGAGACCGGCGTCCCAGACGGAGAACGTGCCGCTCACGGCGGCGGCGATCGCCACGTGGTACAGGACGATCGCGGTGACGTCGTTGAACAGCCCCTCGCCCTCGAGGATCGACACCAGCCGGCGCGGCAGCCCCAGCTTCCCGGCGACCGCGGTGGCCGCCACCGGGTCGGGCGGCGCGACCAGCGCGCCGAGGGCCAGCGCGGCGGCGAGCGGCAGTCCCGGCACGATGGCGTGGGCGACGGTGGCGACGCACAGCATGGTGACGAAGACCAGCGCCACCGCCAGCAGGAAGATGGGTTTGATGTTCGCCGCGAACTGGCGCCACGAGGTGCGGCGTACGGCCGCGTACAGCAGGGGCGGCAGCAGCAGCGGAAGGATCAGATCGGGCGGGATGTCGACGTTCGGGACGAAGGGCAGCAGGGCCAGCACGATCCCGAGAACCGTCATCAGCACCGGCGCCGGCAGCCCAAGGCGGTCCCCCACCGGGACGCTCACCACGGCCCCGAGCAACAGGGCGAACAGCAGGGCCAACTGATCCACGGTCAGCGCTCCGGGAGGTCGACGGCAGGACGGCTGATCCCCAGCCTGCCACGCCGCCGCCCTCACCTGGGCGTTCGCGCCCCGGCTACAGAACGCGCCGCATGGCCCGGTGTGGTAGGCCCGCGTCCGGGAACTCCGGTCCGTACGCCGTGTACCCGAGCCGCTCGTAGAAGCCGAGGGCGTGGGTCTGCGCGTGCAGGTCGACGGCCGTGAGCCCCCGTGCGCGTGCCGCGTCCTCGACGGCACGCACCAGCGCCGCCCCGACGCCGAGCCCACGGGCCTCGCGCAGCACGGCGAGCCGCCCCAGAGCGCCCACGGACGCGTCCCCGCCGTTCTTCGCGGCGGCGGCCTCGCCGTGCAGCAGCCGCCCGGTGCCGAGCGGTACGCCGTCCTCCCGGACCGCCAGCAGATGTACGGCCCCGGCGTCGTACGCGTCGTACTCGATGTCCTCGGGGACGCCCTGCTCGGCGACGAAGACCTCCTTGCGCACCGCGAAGCACGCCTCGCGGTCGGCGCTCTCGCGCGCTTCCCGGACGACGTAGGCCGGGCTGGAAGGGCTCATGCGTAGGTCTCCTCGCGCACCTGGTCGAGCGCCTGCTGGAGGTCCTCGGGGTAGTCGCAGGAGAACTCGGCCCACTGGCCGTCGCCGGGGTGCTCGAAGCCGAGCCGCACCGCGTGCAGCCACTGGCGGGTGAGGCGGAGCCGCTTGGCGAGCGTGGGGTCCGCGCCGTAGGTCAGGTCGCCGACGCAGGGGTGGCGGTGGGCGGCCATGTGGACGCGGATCTGGTGGGTGCGGCCGGTCTCCAGCTTGACGTCGAGGAGGGAGGCGGCGCGGAAGGCCTCGATGAGGTCGTAGTGCGTGACGGACGGCTTGCCGTCGGCGGTGACCGCCCACTTGTAGTCGTGCTGCGGGTGGCGGCCGATGGGGGCGTCGATGGTGCCGCTGGTGGGGTCGGGGTGGCCCTGGACGAGCGTGTGGTAGCGCTTGTCGACCGTGCGCTCCTTGAACTGGCGCTTGAGCGAGGTGTACGCCCGCTCCGACTTGGCGACCACCATCAGGCCGGAGGTGCCGACGTCGAGGCGGTGCACGATGCCCTTGCGCTCGGCGGCGCCGGAGGTCGAGATGCGGTACCCGGCGGCGGCGAGACCCCCGATGACGGTGGGGCCGCTCCAGCCCGGCGAGGGGTGCGCGGCGACCCCGACCGGCTTGACGATCACGACGACGTCCTCGTCGTCGTGCACGATCTCCATGCCCTCGACCGGCTCGGCGACCACCTGCACCGGAGCGGGGGCCTGCGGCATCTCCACCTCGAGCCAGGCGCCGCCGCTGACCCGCTCGGACTTGCCGACCACCGATCCGTCGACCGTGACCTTCCCCGCCGCGGCCAGCTCGGCCGCCTTGGTACGGGAGAAGCCGAACATGCGGGAGATGGCGGCGTCGACGCGCTCGCCCTCCAGGCCGTCGGGCACGGGCAGGGTACGGATCTCGGGAATCGTGCTCACCCGTCGAGTATGCCGGACGGGTCGGACAACCCCGTACGCGCGTTCAGTCCTTGTGGACGGTGCCGTCCGGGTCGAGGCCGCGGAAGGACAGCAGCACGATCAGGATGCCGCCGCAGACGATCGCCGAGTCGGCGAGGTTGAACACCGCGAAGTGCTTGGGCGCGATGAAGTCGACCACCGCGCCCTTGAAGACGCCCGGGGAACGGAAGATCCGGTCCGTGAGGTTGCCGAGGGCGCCGCCGAGGAGCAGCCCGAGCGCGATCGCCCAGGGCAGGCTGTACAGCTTGCGGGCAAGCCGGACGATCACCACGATCACGGCGGCCGCGATCACGGTGAAGATCACGGTGAAGGCCTCGCCGAAGCCGAAGGCCGCGCCCGCGTTGCGGATCGCCTCGAAGCGCAGCCAGTCGCCGATGATCTCGATGGGCTCGTGGTGCTCCAGCTTGGCGACCACGATCATCTTGCTGATCAGGTCCAGGGCGTAGGCGAAGGCGGCGACGGCGAACAGCACGGCGATCCGCCGCTTGCCGCGTG
>NZ_JAOCQE010000246.1 GCF_025290915.1 Streptomyces sp. 15-116A
GGCACCGCACCGGCACCTGGGCCGACCCCGGCTCCAGTCCCGCCAGCCCCCGCACCGCCCGAAGACGCACCGCCCGCACTCGGCGCCCCCGGCACCGCACCGGCACCCAGGCCGCCCCCGACACCGGTCCCACCGGCGCCCGCACCACCCGATGACGCACCGCCAGCACTCGCCGCGCCCGGCACACTGGCGACCCCTCCAGACCCACCGGGCCCGCCCGGCACACCCCCGCCGGCGGTCCCTCCCGGCTCCCCGGCCCCGCCGGGAACACCGGCCCCCCGGGTCCCAACCGGCACGTGGTCCCCCTCGGCCGGAGCTGCTGTTTCGTCGGTCACAGGGAAGAGGCGTCGCATGTCGTGCAGTGTTCCACGCCCCGTAGCATGGGGAACCGTGTCGTCCTCCTCCCCGTCCTCCGCCAGCCCCACCCCCGGTCCCATAGCGGACGCGGCCCCGCTGTCGCTGTGTGCGCGCGAGCCGCATGTTCCCGCCGACCGGCTCGTCGCCGAGATGGTGCCGCCGCCGCGGTTCGACGCGGTGCGCTTCAGCACGTACATCCCGGACCCGAACCAGCCGAGCCAGACCGAGGCCGTCCAGGTGCTCGAGGGCTTCGCGGCGGGGCTCGACGGGGCAGCGGCGGGCGGCTCGGGCAAGCGGCGGCTGTTCGGCTTCGGGAAGGCGCCGAAGAAGGCCCCGTCCGGGCCCCGCGGCGTCTACCTCGACGGCGGGTACGGCGTCGGCAAGACCCACCTGCTCGCCTCCCTGTGGCACGCCACCCCGGCCGAGCCCGCCCTGAAGGCGTTCGGCACGTTCGTGGAGCTGACCAACCTCGTCGGCGCCCTCGGCTTCCAGCAGACGGTGAAGACGCTCTCCGGTCACCGCCTGCTGTGCATCGACGAGTTCGAGCTGGACGACCCCGGCGACACCGTGCTGGTGTCCACGCTGCTCGGCAAGCTCGTCGAGGCCGGTGTCGCGCTCGCCGCCACCTCCAACACCCTGCCGGGCAAGCTCGGCGAGGGCCGCTTCGCGGCGGCCGACTTCCTGCGTGAGATCCAGGGCCTGTCGGCCCACTTCCGCACCCTGCGCATCGACGGCGAGGACTACCGCCACCGCGGCCTGCCCGAGGCACCCGCGCCGTACTCCGACGACGTGGTGACCAAGGCGGCGCACGCCACCGAGGGCGCCACCCTCGACGCCTTCCCCGACCTCCTCGAGCACCTGGCGAGGGTCCACCCCAGCCGCTACGGCGCGCTCACCGACGGCATCCGCGCGGTGTGCCTCACCGGAGTGCGGCCGGTGCCGGACCAGTCGACGGCGCTGCGGCTCGTCGTGCTCGCCGACCGGCTCTACGACCGGGAAGTCCCGGTGCTCGCCTCGGGCCTGCCGTTCGATCAGCTCTTCAGCGAGGAGATGCTGAAGGGCGGCTACCGCAAGAAGTACTTCCGGGCGATCTCGCGGCTCACCGCGCTGGCCCGCGACGCCGGTCGGCTCGCCGGGAGCGAGTGACCCGGCTCCCTCCTTACCCGGCCCAACCCCCTGCCATCAAGGGCCGGTTCACGCCAATCCCCCTCCGGTTTTCAGGCGCTCCGCGCCGCGAAACGCGAAGTTAACCCTGCAAAGCCCTTTGCAGGGTTAACGTGTTTCTTGACCAACCGTTTGCCAAGCGTTGGCGTGTACCAGAGGTGTGAACTGCCCTGAGGGGGACGCATGTTCCAAGGTCCGGCGGCCTCGGCCGCCCCCTCGGCCCTTACCGCCGCTTTACCCGCGCTTCATCGCCTCTCTTTCCGTACGCCTTCGCATCCGCGTATACGGCCGGTCAGGTAAAGGCCAAGGCTCCACCGGGAGTCGCGTTCCCCCCACCTGCCATGCCCGTCCGACGCGCCCCCACGCGCGCCAGGAGGAAACACCAGATGCAGCCCCTCATCGACAACGCCCGCATGTTCGGCCGGCGCCCTGAGGAGTTCGCCCGCCTCGCCGAGGGCCAGTCCCCCGACGTCCTGTTCATCACCTGCTCCGACTCCCGGGTCGTACCGGCCCTGATCACGGGCGCCCGCCCCGGCCAGCTGTTCGAGCTGCGCACCGCGGGCAACATCGTCCCGCCCTACGCGGCCGAGCGCCCCACCGCCGAGGCGGCCACCGTCGAGTACGCCGTGGAGGTGCTCGGCGTCAGCGACATCGTGGTCTGCGGCCACTCCCACTGCGGCGCCATCGGCGCCCTGGTCCGCGGCGACGACCTCGACGCCGTCCCCGCCGTGCGCGACTGGCTGGCGCACGCCGCCGACGAGCCCGAGGTGGCCGACGCCGAGGACCCGGCCTGCGCCGACGCCGTACAGCACCACGTCCTGGCGCAGCTGCTGCGGCTGCGCTCCTACCCGTGCGTCGAACGGCGGCTCGCCGCCGGGGAGTTGCGGCTGCGCGGCTGGTACTACGAGGTGCACACCGGAGCCGTGCGCGAACACCGCGCCGCGACCGACGCGTTCGAGGCGCTGTGAGCGGCGCCGTGACGAGCAGGTTCCCCCACGTCCGGCAGGACGTCGCCGCCTCGCTCGTCGTGTTCCTGGTCGCCGTCCCGCTGTGCGTGGGCGTCGCCGTCGCCTCCGGCGTCCCGGCCGAACTCGGGCTGGTCACCGGCATCGTCGGCGGGATCGTCACGGGTCTGATGCCGGGCAGCAGCCTGCAGGTGTCCGGACCGGCCGCCGGGATGACCGTGCTGGTCTACGAGGCGGTCGACACCTACGGCCTGCCCGCGCTCGGCGTGATCGTGCTGGCGGCCGGGCTGCTCCAGCTGCTCATGGGCGCGCTCAGGCTCGGCCGCTGGTTCCGCGCCATATCGATCTCGGTCGTCGAGGGCATGCTGGCCGGCATCGGTCTGGTGATCATCGCCGGTCAGCTGTACGCGGCGGCCGGGCTCCAGGCGCCCTCCTCCGGTCTCGACAAGATCCTCGGGCTGCCCGGCGCGGTCGTGGACATGCTCGGCGACAGCGAGGCGCTCATCTCGTTCGCGGTCGGCGCGGGCACCGTCCTGGTGATGGTCCTGTGGCGGCGCATGCCGGGTCCCGCCCGTGCGGTGCCCGGCGCCCTCGCCGCGGTGCTGCTGGCGACGGCGGTGACGCTCGCGCTGTCCCTGCCCGTCGCCACGGTCGAGGTGCAGGGCCTGCTGGACGCCGTCCAGCCGCCCGGCGCGGACGCCTTCGGTCAGCTGGCGAGCATCGGGCTCATCGGCACGATCGTCGCCTTCGCGCTGATCGCCTCCGCCGAGTCCCTGTTCAGCGCGGCCGCGGTGGACCGGCTGCACGACGGGCCGCGCACCCGCTACAACCAGGAGCTGATGGCCCAGGGCGCGGGCAACACCGTCTGCGGGCTCCTCGGCGCGCTGCCGATGACCGCGGTGATCGTGCGCAGTTCGGCCAATGTGCACGCGGGCGCCCGGACCAAGGCGTCCCGGGTGCTGCACGGGGTGTGGCTGCTGCTGTTCGCGGCGCTGCTGCCGTGGGCGCTGGCGCTGATCCCGCTGCCCGCGCTGGCGGGCATCCTGGTCCACGCGGGCTGGAAGCTGATCCCGTTCCGGCAGATCACCGCGCTGTGGCGGGCGCACCGCGGCGAGGCGCTCATCCTCGTGGTCACCGCCGTGTCGATCGTCGTGGTGAACATGTTCGAGGGCGTGCTGATCGGTCTGGCGCTCGCGGTGGTCAAGACCGCCTGGGAGGCCTCGCACGCGAAGCTGGAGGTCATAGACAAGGGAGCGGGCCCGATCCAGGTGTACCTGTGGGGCAACGCGACGTTCCTGCGGCTGCCGAGGATCCTCGAGACCCTGGAGTCGCTGCCGGAGGACCGTCCGGTCGAGCTGGACCTGTCCGGCGTGCACCATCTCGACCACGCCTGCCGTACGGCCCTGGAGAACTGGGCCGAGCGGCACGGGACCCCCGTGAAGGTGTCGGGCGACGGCGTACGGGCCGCGGCGGCGGACCCCGAGCAGCCGGTGACGCCGGCCTGAGCCGAGGCGGCGACCTCCGGTCCGGGGCGGACGGCATGGCCCCGGACCGGAGGTCGGGCATATCGTTGCAGGAGCGGAGGATGACGCATCCGCAGCGGACATCGCCCGAAACGCACGAAGCAGGCCTCTGAACCGGGAGGTCGTCATGCTGGAGGAGCTGCTCACGGCGGCCGTAGCGGCCGGGGCCGCGGGAGCCACCTATTTCGCCGCGGCGGCACGGGTCGTCAAACAGTACGAACGGGGTGTGGTCTTCCGGCTCGGCCGGCTGCACGGTCCCGCGCGCAAGCCCGGGTTCACCATGATCGTGCCGATCGTGGACCGGCTGCACAAGGTCAATCTGCAGATCGTCACCATGCCCGTACCGGCGCAGGAGGGCATCACCCGCGACAACGTGACCGTGCGGGTCGACGCGGTGGTGTACTTCAAGGTCGTCGACGCGGCGGCGGCGCTCGTCAATGTCGAGGACTACCGGTTCGCGGTCTCGCAGATGGCGCAGACCTCGCTGCGGTCGATCATCGGCAAGAGCGATCTGGACGATCTGCTGTCCGACCGGGAGAAGCTCAACCAGGGCCTGGAGCTGATGATCGACAGCCCGGCGATCGGCTGGGGCGTGCAGATCGACCGGGTCGAGATCAAGGACGTCTCCCTGCCGGACACGATGAAGCGGTCCATGGCCCGCCAGGCCGAGGCCGACCGCGAGCGCCGGGCACGCGTCATCAACGCCGACGCCGAGCTCCAGGCGTCGAAGAAGCTCGCCGAGGCGGCCCAGCAGATGGCCGACACCCCCTCCGCCCTCCAACTGCGGCTGCTGCAGACGGTGGTGGCGGTCGCGGCCGAGAAGAACTCCACGCTGGTCCTCCCCTTCCCGGTGGAACTCCTCCGCTTCCTGGAACGCGCGGCCCAGCCGCAGTCGGGCGAGCCCGTGCGGGCGGCTTCCCGCCGGGGCGGTGACGGGCGTGTGCTGGAGGAGCGCGGCACCGCGGAGTCCACCGACGGCGACGGCCCGACGCAAACCCGGCGCGGCATCGAGGAGCGCGCGGCGGAGACCCGGCGCGGCGCCGAGGACAGCGCGACAGCGACTCGGGGCGAGACCGCCGACCGCGCGGCGGAGGCGGAACACGAGACGGCCCAGCCTTCGGCAGGCGCCCCTCGCGAAACCGGCGACCTCTCAGCCGAGCCCCGAGGCGAACCCGACCGCGCCGCGGCTCGCCTCCGCGCGGCCGGCACCCCGGACCTGCCGCCCCTCCCCACCACCGACGACCGTGCCGTCGACGCGCTCGACACCGCCGAGGGGCACACCGTGGAGGACCTTCTCGGCACCGACGACCGCCCCGTGGAGACCACCCGCGAGAGCCGCGGTCGGCGGACCCCGCCCCCGTGACACGTGCTACGCGCGTGGTTCCCGCGGCTGACGACAGGTGATAGACACGGCGGGGTCACGGTTCCTGTCCGCCAGCAGGAAGGTTTCCCCATGTCCGAAACCACGTCCACCGGCTCCCCCGAGGCACCACCGTCACAGACGCCGGCATCGGCCACCACACGCCGTCAGATGCTCGCCCGTTCCGGCGCCCTGGGCCTCGGCATCGCCTTCAGCGGCACCCTCTCCGAACTGTTCACCGGCACCGCAGCCGCCCAGGACCTCGGTCACGGCGGCGGCTACGGCCCCCTCGTCCCGGACCCCGACGGGCTGCTCGACCTTCCGAAAGGTTTCCGCTACACGGTGCTGTCCCGCGAGGGCGACGCCCTGCGCTCCGGCGAGGGCCCGGTGCCCTCGAACCACGACGGCATGGCCGCCTTCGCGGGCCGGCACGGCCGTGTCCACCTCGTCCGCAATCACGAGAACCGCCACAACGGCAAGGTCCCCGTCCCGGCGGTCGAGGGCCTGACCTACGACCCGGCGGGCAAGGGCGGCTGCACCGCGCTGACCCTGGACGCCCGCGGCCGGGTGCAGTCGGAGCGGGTCGCGATCGCCGGTACGGCCGTCAACTGCGCGGGCGGGCCCACCCCGTGGGGCACGTGGCTGACCTGCGAGGAGACCGAGGACAAGGCGGGCACCAACGGCTACACCAAGGACCACGGCTTCATCTTCGAGGTCGACGGCGCCGATCCGCGCCGCACCGGTGCCGTCCCGCTGACCGCGATGGGCCGCTTCCAGCACGAGGCGATCGCGGTGGACCCGAAACGGGGTGTCGTCTACGAGACCGAGGACGCCTTCCAGCGGCCGTTCGGCCTGTTCTACCGCTTCCTGCCCAAGAAGCCGCTGGGCGGCACCCGTTCGCTGCGCGCGGGCGGCACCCTGCAGGCGATGCGCGTGCCCGGCGTGCCCGACCTGTCCTCGATCCAGGAGACCGGCGCCCGTTTCGACGGCGTCGAGTGGGTGGACGTACCGGACCCGCTGGCCACCGAAACCCCCATCCGCCTCCAGGACTTCGGGCCCAAGGGCATCACGCACGCGCAGAAGCTGGAGGGCTGCTACTGGGGCGGGCGCTCGGTGTACTTCGTGTCGTCCTTCGCCCGCAGCGCGGAGGGCTCGGCCGGCGACCACTACGGGCAGATCTGGCGCTACGAACCCGACCGGCGCCGCCTCACCCTGGTGATCGTCTTCGGCCCGGACACCGACATCCAACTGCCCGGCGAGTCACCGGACAACATCTGCCTCGCCCCCAGCGGCGGCCTGATGGTGTGCGAGGACGGCGGGGGCGCGCAGCACGTCTACGGCGTCACCCGGCGCGGCGAGGTCTACGCCCTGGCCCGCAACCGCCAGAACATTGGCAGCCCTGAGCAACCGGAGTGGGGCGAGTTCGCCGGCGTCACGTTCTCCCCCGACGGCCGGACGATGTACGTCAACTGCTACAGCCCCGGCACGACGTTCGCGGTGACGGGACCCTGGCGCAAGTGAGGCGAGCGGGGGCGACGAGACGGTCGTCGCCCCCTGCCGCCGGGTGCGTGCCAGGTCAGGCGGCGAGCAGGTCGTCCATCTGTCCGACCGACTGCCGCAGTCCCTCGGTCATGCCCATCGTGTCGAGCTGGTCCATCTGCTCCCGGGTGTCGAAGGCCGACCGCAGTTCCATCCGGGTGCCGCCCTCGCGCTCGGTGAGCGTCATCCGTACCGCCGTGGTCGGCATCTCGGGGTTCGGCTTGCCCTCGCTGTCGGAGAAGCCGTCGGTGAACTCCAGGGAGGTCGGCGGCGTGACCGTGGTGATCCGCCACCAGCCGCCGTACTTCTCGCCCTCCGGGCCGGTCATGTAGTACCTGACCTCGCCGCCCGGGGTGAGGTCGTGCTCCTCGAAGGTCGCCGGGTAGTTCGGCGGGCCCCACCAGCGCTCCAGCTGCCGGGGGTCGGCCCACAGCTGCCACACCTTCTCCACCGGGGCGGTGAAGTCGGCGACCAGGGTGAGGGTCAGCTGGTCGACGTCCTTGTCCACACTGGTGACCGTCATCGGTCCTGTCCTTTCGTCGTGTCGCCGGAGTCCCGGCCGTTCTCCTCGGGCCCGTGCTCGTCCGCGAGCAGGCCGGACATCCGGTCCACCCGGGCCCGCCAGGCGTTCTCGAGTTCGTCGAGGGCCCGGCGCGCGCGGCCCACCGCGTCGGGATCGGTGCGCACCAGTTGCTCCCGTCCGCGTCGCTGTTTGGTGACCAGACCGGCCCGCTCCAGCACCGTGACGTGTTTCTGCACCGCGGCGAAGCTCATCGGGTACGCCTCGGCGAGACGTGACACGGACAGCTCACCCCGCACACAGCGGCGGAGTATGTCGCGGCGCGTCGCGTCGGCCAGGGCGTGGAACAGACGGTCCACGGTCTCGTCGCTCGACCCATCTACAACCATTTGGTTGTACGTTAGCGCGGTCCACCCCCGCCCGCAAGGGGAAGGTGCGGCGCGTGCCGCCCGGGGTACTCGGCTCCCATGACGGAGAACCAGCAGGTCAGCGGCTCGTACTGGCTCGAGACGGCGCCGGACGGACGCCATGGCGCCCTCACGGAGGACATCGAGGCCGACGTGGCCGTGATCGGCGCCGGCATCGCGGGCCTGTGCACCGCACGGGAGCTCGCACGCGCCGGGAAGAGCGTGGCCGTACTGGAGGCCGGGCGGATCGCGGCCGGCGTCACCGGCCACACCACCGCCAAGGTCACCGCCCTGCACACGCTGATCTACGACAAGCTGCGCCGCACCCGCGGCGCCGAGGGCGCCCGCCTGTACGCGCGCTCGCAGTCCGAGGCGATCGAGCACACCGCCGGGGTCGTCGAGGAGCTGGGCATCGACTGCGAGTGGGAGCGCCGCAGCGCGTTCACCTACGTCCGTGACCCCGCCCGGGCCGACGAGCTGCGCGCCGAGGCGGACGCGGCGCGGGAGGCGGGGCTGCCGGCGTCGTTCGTCACGGAGACCGGGCTGCCGTTCCCGGTGGCGGGCGCGGTGGAGGTGACCGGTCAGGCGCAGTTCCACCCGCGCAAGTACCTGCTGGCCCTCACCGAGGACCTGCTGGCGCACGGCGGCACCGTCCACGAGGACACCACCGTGCTCGGTCTGGAGGAGGGCTCGCCGTGCCGCCTGTCGACCTCGACCGGCGCCACGGTGACCGCCCGGGACGTCGTGGTCGCCACCCACTACCCGGTCTTCGACCGCGCCCTGCTCTTCACCCGGCTCTCCCCGCGCCGCGAACTGGTCGTCGCCGGCCCGATCCCGGCCGACCAGGATCCGGGCGGCATGTACATCACCCCGGAGGAGAACACTCGTTCGGTGCGGACGGCCCCGTTCGGCGACGACCCCGCCCGCCGTCTGCTCATCGTCACCGGGGAGCACTTCACCCCCGGGACGGCCGACACCCGGGCCGGCTTCGACCGTCTGGCCGCCTGGGCGCGGGCGCACTTCCCCGACGTGGAGCTCACCCATTCCTGGGCCACCCAGGACAACGATCCGACCGACACCGTGCCGCTGGTCGGCCCGCTGCACCAGGGCGCGCGGAACGTGTATGTGGCCACCGGGTTCGGCGGCTGGGGACTGAGCGGCGGCATGATGGCGGGGCTGCTGCTCACCGCGCAGATCACCGGCGAGGAGTGCGAGTGGAGCGCGCTGTACGATCCGCGCCGGCTGCTGCCCGCGGTGCGCGAGGCGCCGTCGTTCCTCAAGCACCAGGCGCAGGTCGCCAAGCACTTCGTGGGCGACCGGCTGCATCCGTCGCCGCCCGTGGAGGCGCTGCCCCCGGGTGAGGGGGCCGTGGTGCGCGCGGAGGGCGGCCGGCTCGCGGTCTACCGGGACGACGACGGCACCCTGCACGCGGTCTCGGCCCGCTGCACCCACCTGGGCTGCCTGGTCGCCTTCAACGCGGCGGAGCGCGCCTGGGAGTGCCCCTGCCACGGCTCCCGTTTCGACACCGGCGGCAAGGTGATCCAGGGCCCGGCGACGCGGCCGCTGGAGCGGCGGGACATCTGAGGGAGCCGCCGACGCGGGCGTGACCCGGCCGGGTGAGGTGGGCCGCAGGCGGGTGATGTGAGCCGCGGGCACCGGACCGGCCGGCACCCTTGCGGACATATCAGCCCATACCTTCATACGGTGATCACACAAGTACGCCGTGCCGTCGCCGTCTGCTGCCTGGGCGCCTTCCTCGGCGCCGCCGCGCTCACCGCCTGCGCCTCGACCGGCCGGCAGCCCGCCCGCCCGGGCCCGTCGGCCCCC
>NZ_JAOCQE010000247.1 GCF_025290915.1 Streptomyces sp. 15-116A
GCGGTGCCGGCGGGTGCGGGGCTCAGGGCCGTGCGTGCCGCCGTGACGGCGAGCATCCACAGGGCCAGGGACAGCACGGCGGGCCACAGCATTCCGTACGCGGCATACAGGCCGAGGACGGCGGCCGGCGCGGCCACCGACAGAAACACCCCCAGGGCGCGCAGCGCACGCGTGTGCGCCAGGGTCCACCACACGCCGACGACGGCGAGCGCGAGTCCCGCGATGCCGAGCAGAAGCCACAGCACGCTCGCCAGGCCGGCGGCGACGAGCGGCACCAGGACGCTCCCGAGCAGGGCGAGCACGGCGCAGCGGGCCCGGCCGGTCCGGCCCTCGGGCGCGGTCGGGGTCATGCCCGGTGCCGTGGGGACTCCTCGTACACGGGGCGCTCCTCGGACAGGTCGAAGAGGTTGCCGCGCTCGACCACGCACAGGGCCCAGACGATGAAGCCCGACAGCGCGATCATGACGATCGACCACACGGGGTAGTAGGGCAGGGACAGGAAGTTGGCGACGATGACGAGGGCGGCGATGGCCACCCCCGTGACGCGGGCCCAGGTCGAGGTCCGCAGCAGGCCGAAGGCGACGACCGCGGCGACCACACCCAGGGCGAGATGGACCCAGCCCCAGCCGGTCAGGTCGAACGCGAACACGTAGTCGCGCGTCGTCACGAAGATGTCGTCCTCGGCGATGGCCATGATGCCCCGGAAGATGTTCAGCAGGCCGACGAGGAACAGCATCACGGCGGCGAAGGCCGTCAGGCCGGTCGCCCACTCCTGCTTCGCCGTCTGCTCCGGGCGGGTGGGTGTAGCGGTCATCTTGTCCTCGTTTCGTGCGGGACGGACAGAGACGGTCCCCGCCTCCCCGCGGCTCGTCAGGCCGTCGGGGCGGGGGCGTGGGACCCGGTGAGGCCGGCCCTGCGGAGCGCCGCCCGCCACGCGAGGGCGACCGCCGCCTCGGCCAGAGCCAGCAGCACCAGCCACAGGCCGAGCAGCCGGGTCAGCGCGCGGGCCGACTCGGCGGGCAGGGCGAGAACCACGACGCCCGCGACGATGCCGAGCACGGCGAAACCGAGGACGACGCCGCGGTGCGGCAGGTCCCGGGTGGCGAGGGCGGCGTAGAGGGTGAGGACACCGGACACCAGCCAGACGACCCCGACGATCAGCGAGAGCGCGGCGATCGTCTGCAAGGGGTTGCGCAGGCACAGCACCCCGGCGAGGACGAACAGCACCGCCAGCAGCAGCCCCGGGAGCCGCTCGTGCGCCTCGCCGGCGAAGACGGCCACGAAGCGGAAACCGCCGGTCACCAGCAGGTACAGGCCGATGCAGACGGCCAGGACGTGCAGCGTCGCCTCCGGCCAGACCAGAATCAGGACGCCCGGCACCAGCGTCGCGACGGCCGACCCCATCACCCACGTCCACGAACGGCCCAGACGGGCGAGCAGGTCCGCGGAGTCGCCGAAGGGATCAGCGGCGGCCGCGCCGCCGGGTTCGCCCTGTTGTCCCCGGTGCGATGCCGGGCCGTGCGGCATGGTCATCTCTTCCTCCTCGCAGGCGCGACCCGCCCCGTCGAGGGTCCGATCACCTGACCGTTCAAGCGTCGCCCCGCCGGTCGGGCACCGGGTCACCCACCACGGGTGATCCCTCGGCGCCGCGGAGGCGGTGAAGTGGGAACCCTGGCCGCCAGGACCATCGGGCGCCGCCCGCCAGGACCGTCGGCCGCACGAGCAGGCCGCACGAGCAGGCCGCACGAGCAGACCGCGCGGGCAGTTCGCACGAGCAGGCCGCACGGGCAGGCCGCACGGAAAGATCGCACGAGAAGACACGAGATGAGCGATCCGAGCACCGAGCGCGGGCACGGCGCCTCTCCCGGGGAGCCCTACCTGGAGCCGTCCCAGGAGCCGCCGCAGGAGCGCTCCCCGGACCACCTTCCGGACCGCTCCCCGGAGCCTTCCCTGGAGCGCTCGCTGCTGGCCTCCGTCGTCACCGATCCCGGGCACCTGCCCGAGATCCTCGCCGGGTTCGCCGTCCGCCGTCTCGGCCCGGCCGTGCCCGGCACCGTCGACCGTCTCCGGCGGGACCGCCCCGGCGCCACCGAGGCGGAGCTCCGGGCCGTGGTGGTCGCTCGCGGCAGACGGGCGGTGGTGGCGGAGGGCTCCGTCGTGGGCGGCCCGTTCCTCGTGCTCATCCCCCTGGCCTTCTGCGCGGCGCTGCTCCGCCAGGCACGGACCATCCTGGAACTGGCCGCACTCAGCGGGCGCGACCCCACGGCGGCGGCGCGCCGCGCCGAACTCCTCGTCATCCAGGGCGTGTACGGGGACACACGGCAGGCCCAGGAGGCGCTCACCCGGCAGGACGGACGGGGGGACCGACAGGACCGGGCCGCCGATGCGCCGCCCGCCCGCCGGAGACGCCGGACGGCTCTGTGGCGGGTGACCGTGCGCATGGCCCACCTGCTCGGGCTGCTCGCGCCGGGCGAGGAGAGCGACGGCGGTGACGGCGGCGAGGGCACTGCCCGGCGCCTGCGGCGCATCGCCGTCCAGGTCTGGCGGTGGCTGCTGCTCGGGACGGTGTTCCTGGTGGGGCTGGTCGCCCCGCTGGTCTGGCTGCCGTACATGGCGCAGGTCTACCGGCGTGCCGACGCCCGCCTGACGGCCCGGGTCCTCGCCTACTACGTCGACGGCCCCGTACCCGTCCCGGCCCGCCGGGTCTCCCGCCTCGAACCGGATGTCGTGGCGGCCGCTCTGCGCGCGCTCCTCTCCCTGCTCGTGCCGCTCGTGCTCACCGCCATGACCTTCCTGACCGGGCTGCGCATCGCCGACAGCCGCTGGCCGGTCCTCGGCATCGTGCTGGCCGCGGCCTCCGTCGCCGTCGGCGGCCTCTGGTACCGCCGCCACCGCAGGCGCCACGGCTCGCCCTTCCGCCGGCACGGCCAAAGGCGTTGACCTCCTGACGGCGGGCCCTTACCTTGTCCGGCGTCCGTCGTGCCGAGGGCCGGCAACGCCGACTCGCGGGAGAGTACGGTCAGTTGTTCCGGGAACCCGTACCTCTGAGTTCCCGTCAGTCTGCCGCTGGGGCGCGGCGAACCGGTCCTCATCCAGGCCGCGCACGACGACACGGCGTCACGGCGACACCGTGTACGCGGGTTGGTCCGCTACGAACTCGTCGCCCTGCCTCTGGTGCCCGAGGGCGAAGTCAGGGTGGGATGAACTCCTGGGGCGCTCCGACCGGAACCGGGGCGCCCCAGGTCTTGCCGGGCCCGGCGTCGCGTCGCGCCCGGGACCGGGACACTTCGGCCGGCACCGAAGCGTCCCGCTCCTAGCGTGGCCGCATGACCGACAGCACGCCCACCACCGTCACCCGCACCGACAGCACCGGCGCCCGCACCGACACCAGCACCGACACTCCCTCCGCAGCCGTCACCGGCATGGTCGACCACGTTCTCGCCCTCGCCGCCACCTGGACCCACTGGAACGGCGAGCCCGTCCACACCGACGGCCGCGTCTACACCCCGCACAAGGCGATCCGCCGCGTCGCCGACCACCTGATCGACCACCTGGCGGAGTTGGAGGCCCGCCTCGCCGGTGAGCAGCCCGTCCCCGACCACTGGCACGCCTCCCTCATCACCACCGAGGCCGACCTCGCGCCCTTCACCGCGCAGGACCTCGACGAGGCCCGCAGCCGCCTCGTCCGGCTGGCGCGCATCTGGGCCGTACGCCTCGACGCCCTCACCGACGAACAGCTCGACCATTCACCCGGCGAGGGCTGGACCTTCCGCGAACTCGCCCACCACGTCCAGGAGTCCGTCTACTACGCCGACGCCCTGGGGGACCTCTCATGACCGCCTTCGCCGGACTCCACCACGCGGACGAACCCCTCCTTCTGCCCAACGCCTGGGACCACGCCTCCGCCCTCGCCCTCGCCGCCCAGGGATTCCGGGCCATCGGCACGACCAGCCTCGCCGTCGCCGCAGCGGCCGGACTGCCCGACGGAACGGGAGCCACCCGCGACCAGACCCTCCACCTCGCACTCACCCTCGGCTCCGAGCCGTTCCTGCTGTCGGTCGACGCCGAGGACGGCTTCAGCAACGACCCGGACGAAGTGGCCGCGTTCGCACGCGAGTTGGCCGCAGTAGGCGCGGTCGGCATCAACCTGGAGGACGGCCTCGGCCCCGCCGACGTGCACGCCGCCAAGATCGCAGCAGTACGTGCTGCAGCCCCGGACCTCTTCGTCAACGCCCGCACCGACACCCACTGGCTCGGCACCGGCGACCCCGGCGAAGCCCTGACCCGCCTCATCGCCTACCAAGAGGCGGGTGCACACGGGCTGTTCGTCCCGGGACTCACCGCCCCCGACGAGATCGCCGCCCTCGTCAGCTGCCTCGACGCCCCGCTCAACATCCTCTACTCGCCCACCGGCCCCTCCGTCTCCCACCTCACCGCCCTTGGTGTCCGCCGCATCAGCCTCGGCTCACTCCTGTACCGGCGGGCGATCGGCGCGGTGGTGGAAGCGGCAACCGCCATCCGCTCCGGCCACACCCCTACGGGCACGACACCGTCGTACGAGGAGATCGGAGGGTTGACAGGAGCGGGCTCGCCCCATCAAGGGCCGCCGATGGCCTCGTGTCGGCACGCCAAGGATCGAGCCCGTCCGCCGGGCTCCGGAGAGCGGATACGGACGAGGCGACGGTCCGGCACGCCCGTGGGTCAGCTGCTCTGAAGGCCCTCTGTCAGGTCTCCCGTGGTCACGTCCTTGAGTGATCAACTCTTTGCGTATGGCATTGAATACCGAAGAGCGCCGTGCGAATCATCAGGGCAGGGTAATGCGTCCTGGGCCGGCTATTCGAACCGTCTATATTTGAAGGATTGACCGAGGTCGCCTGAAGGCTTGCGATCCTCCTGCGAGGAGATCCTCGCTTGCACCTCACAACCAATGGTGGTTGGCTGGTCATATACAGGCGCATGTAAGGGGTTTGCGTCACGTGCACCCTCAGGTGCGACAGCAGGTCTTGGGGGCCCTGGCTGTCATCGAACTCACGGATGCCGAAGTCGGTCGTCGCGCCATATTCAGGTGAACGCGACTGGACGATGACACCCGAGGTGTAGACAAGAAAAGTGGATTGTCATCATGGTGGAGCTAGTACAAGAATCCCTGAGAATTCACGGTGGTTCCCACGAGGACGACGCCGACTATCACTTCACACTCGCGTACACAGCCTCATTCGACCCCGGCGAGATGGCGGATACCTTCACAGAGTTCATGAGGCTTCGAGAGGAAGACGGTGGGCTCACCCTGGAGGATGATCACCTCACCGCGTCGAGTCCTGCTTCAGGAACCACGTTTGTGCCCAACAATGTCCCTGGCCGCCGACCCGACAACCGGCCTGGCCACCAAGGTATGACCTTGGTCGACAGGACTATCAGTGTCGACCTTCCGAGGGAGGTGGCGGACACCGAGGGAGGAATTCACGACGCGGGCCACGAAGAGATCTACGGCGAGATCTGGCTGCGTTCATCGGGGAACCTCAGCAGCACCGCGCCCGAGGGTTCGGACAGCGGACTGGGGACCACGAACATCGGTGATTTCGACCCCTGAGTCGCAACGTACGAGGACTGGGACGCACCAGTCACCGGAGAACCGGGCTCCATTCGACGACAGGCGTTCATATGAACGACATCGGCCAAAGCGCCAGCGCGGATCCTCTCGGACTGACTGCGCTCCCTCGTCTCATGGCTCGGTCCTCCGGTCGGCGTTCCATGCGGATCGGGCTCATCGACGGACGTGTCCGGACCACTCACCCCGACCTCGCCGACGCTCACGTGGAATCCCTCGTCCCGCAGGACGACGGTCGGGCTTCCATGCCGGACGACGCCGCGTCCCGTCACGGGACATCGGTAGCCGGCATCCTGGTGGCCCGCCGTGGATCCGGTGCACCAGCCATCTGCCCCGGCGCCACCTTGGTGGTGCGCCCCGTCTTCCCGCAGCACAGTCACACCGTGCCACCCGATGCCCTTGCGTCCGCGATCACGGAAACAGCGGATGCCGGCGCTCGCGTTCTGAACTTGAGCCTGACGCTGGCTCCACATGCGTCAGACGCCCGCGGCGCACTCATAGAGGCGCTGGAATACTCGGCGCGTCGCGGCGTGATCGTCGTGGCAGCCGCAGGAAACCACGGAGCGATCGGCGGCTCCGTCATCACACGCCACCGGTCGGTCATTCCTGTCATTGCATATGACCTTCAGGGACATCCCTCGGCGACTTCGAATCTCGGGTCGGCGATCGGCCGACACGGCGTGGGCGCGACCGGCGCGGGAATCCTCAGCCTCGAGTCAGGCGGTGGTCTTCGCCCCTTCGAGGGCACCAGCGCCGCAGCGGCCATAGTGACAGGGGCCATCGCCCTGCTGTGGTCGGAATTTCCTCAGGCGGCGCCCACTGATCTCATGCTCGCCATTACCCGATCCGCTTCGCGTCCTGCCTCTGTCGTGCCGCCTCTGGTGGACGCGTGGAGAGCGTACGAGGCGTTGCGCGCGCGGCACTACGGATGACCCACCACGGCAAGGAGGCATGCGAGGTGCCCGATGAGGCCAACAGGTCCCGTGACACGGCCGCGGACCAGGAACGGACTACTTCGCAGCCGTCGCGAGTCCGTCTCCCTGGGTTTGTCACCGACGAAGACATCGGGCTGGGCGACCTGGCCAAGAGAGCCATGGGCGTCGCGGGCATACGACCGTGCCAGAGCTGCGAACAACGGGCTCGGGCACTCAACCGCTGGCTCGTCTTCTCCGGGCGGAGCAGTCGGCGACGGTAGCGACGGCGTGCCACTATGCGATCAAGAAGGAGCGCAGGCCTCATGGAGGAGAACGGGCTGTCCGCGCAGGACTCAATGGAACCGCGACCTCCCGATGTGGTTCGCGAACCCCCACCGGTGCCGGAGGGAGAAGCTCACACCTGTTCGACATGTGGTCACGGCGCAGTCATGTCCGATGCGGTGAGTCATGGCAGCAACGTGTACCCGCCCTATGTGTACGCCGTGGGCCGGATCGAACCGCGGATGCCGAGCATTGGTGTGGAGAAGGAGTTCGCCCAAGCGGTCGGCCGTGCGGAAACCGTGGACTTGACCGATCGCCAGGCGCTGGTCGCCGTGCTGTCCGAGCCGCGGAATCACTATCTCGTTCGGCAGTTGTGCTACGTGATGACCGTCCAAGGTCTCGACACGTACTTGCTGCGACCGCGTGATCCGGGAGACCTTCCCCAGCTCGTCGAAGCCCTTGGTGAGGCTCCGCGGTCGACGGATCTCCATGTCGTGATCGGGCTACGGGGCCCTTTGGCTCCTCCCGACTACTGCAACGGTCTGATGCTGCCCGTCGTGGCCTTTGAACAGATCTACACCTTCAGCCCCACCACCTTCGTCCAGTCCCTGCCGAAGCCGAACGGCATTGCGGAGGATCAGTTCCGTGCAACGGCAGAGGAGTTGTTCGAGAGAGTGATCCAGATCGCCGACAACGCGGGTTCCGCTGATGAACACCGCGCAGTCAATTACCTCGCTGTGCGATATCCCAATATCTACGCAAAGTGCGCCGAAGCGCATTCTTCCGGGGCCTCCCTGACGGCCATCGAAACCCGACCGTCCCGTCTCAGCGGCGTGCGCAGGATCCTGGACGTCATCTTCTCGTTCACCGACCGGACGACGGATGTCACCGAGAAGTTCTTCGTTCGGGTGGACGTCGACGAGGTGTTCCCGCACCTGATCACCAAACTGTCACCGTACTACGACCGATAGCAGGGCCGGGAGAGTGAGGGACGATGTCCGTCCCGTGTGCTACGGCGGAGAGTTCGCTGTACCAGAGCAGGAAGCACTACCGCACGAGCGCGGTCAGCTTGGCTACCGAGTCCGCTGGCGTTCAACTCGCGGATTGCGTCGAGGACTGTGTGAACGAATGCATATGGTCAGGCGGTGAGCGCTATGAGTGCGAGCCGCCCTGCCGGCACTCATGCAGTTCGCCACCCCCTCCGCCATGCGATTCGTTCTGGGTGGACGGGAGAGAGTACTGCTGCTATCGCGGCACTGAACCCTGTATCGGACCGGTGCGCCCGGACGGAGGCCGCAACGTCAGCTGTCTCCAACGTGACATGGCCTGTTGCGAAGGTATCTCGTACTGGCCGGACATCGAGGTGTGCCTCAATGGCACCGTCGAGCGCTGCTGGCCCAGGCCGACCTGCCCACCCTTCGGGTGCTGCAAGATGGGCGAAGTGTGCACCGACGAGGGGTGCATCCCGGAGGACCAGATCTGCCAGCGGTCGCGGCGGCGCTGCAAGCCGGATGAGGAATGCACCGTGGACGAGGGGTGCATTCCGCGAAGTCAGGTCTGCGGACCGTCGAACCGGCGCTGCAAGCCGCAGGACGAAGTGTGTACGGCGCAGGGCTGCTGCGACAAGGGCAAGGCCACCGAGGGCCGTTCCCGCTGCTGCACCGGGAAGGTCCCGTGTAACGAAGACTGCTGCGACGAATGCTGCCCTGGGAACGTCTGCTGCAACTACCCAGGGAAGTGCAAGCAACGAGTTCTCGAGCGAGGCAAGCCCGGAGTGTGGGGTTGTTACTGACCCCGGAGGGAGACCCGGTATGACGCGGCCTCGTGCATGTTCGCCGCGCCAGGTGAGATGACCCCTGAGGATCAGCGCGCGCGGGGCCAGTTCTCCAGTGTGAGGTGGAGGGCCTTGATCGTCTGGTTCCAGGACGTCTGGATGTCGCGGGGGGCCGCGAAGGCGCCCGTGGCTTCCAGGGCGCAGAAGCCGTGGAAGGTGCTGCGCAGGAGGCGGACCGCGTCGGTGAGGTCGGGTTCCGTCAAGTCGTAGGCGCGGAGCAGGCCGTAGGTGATGTCGGCGGTGCGGCGCAGGGCGGGGGAGTCGGCGGTGACCGTCGGGTCCAGGCGGATCTGGGCGGCCGCGTAGCGGCCGGGGTGGGTGAGGGCGTAGGCGCGGTAGGCGTCCGCGAAGGCGGCCAGCGCGTCCTGGCCGGAGCGGCCGGCGACCGCCGACGCGATGCGGTCGATCAGTTCTCCGCCGGCGAGCAGAGCCAGGCGGGTGCGCAGGTCGTCCAGGCCGCGCACATGCGCGTACAGGCTGGCGTCCTTGACGCCGAAGTGGCGTGCCAGCGCGGAGAGGGTGACCTGGTCGAAGCCGGCCTCGTCGGCGAGGTCGGCCGCCGCCGCGACCAGACGGTCCGTGGTCAGTCCGGCGCGGGGCATGGGGCCTCCGAGTGAGAAACCTGGGGTGTGCAGGGAGCAACCTAGTTCATCCGGACGGGCCGAGGGTGGCCGAAGATCCCGCCGCGCACCGGGCACGTGCCGCTCATCCCCGAGTCGTTCAACGTTCATGCAATGCCTCGATCCTCCACAGGCGGCGTGGTCGCGCCGCGGTATCGAGGAGGCATGCATGGGACACGGACACCCGCACGGACCGCACACGCACCACCACGATCACGGCCACACCCACGACCACACCCACGAGACGACGGCCCCGCTGCCCGCCGCCTTCGACACCTCCGTGCCCGACGAGGCGCTCAGCCCCGAGCAGAAGTCCCGCCGCACGCTGCTGCGCCGGGCGGGACTGCGCCGGGCGGGACTGCTCGGCGCGGGGCTCGCCGCCGGCAGCGTGCTCGGC
>NZ_JAOCQE010000248.1 GCF_025290915.1 Streptomyces sp. 15-116A
CCGCCCCCGCCTGGCCACCCCGCTGCTCATCCTCCTGGCCGCCCCGTACGCGCTCTTCATGTTCAACCCATCCGTCCCCCTGGCGGCGGCGCTCGCCCTACTGGCCTCGATCGGGTTCGGCGCCAGCCTGATCCACCAACACCACCTGACCACCCTGACCCCCACCACCTTGACCGGCCACGCCCTGGGCCTCCACTCCTCCGGCATGCTCACCCTCCAGGCCCTAGCGGCAACCCTGGCCGGCACCCTGGCCCAACTGACATCCCCACCAGCGGCGATCGCGCTCCTGGCCCTGACATCTTTGACAGCCACAGCGCTACTGCGTCGGGCAGACCGCCGCAACGCCGCCGACACGCTCACCCCGGAGGCCGGCCCTGCCCCCGATCGGAGTTGATCACTCCTCCTCGTCCTCCGGGGCCTCGCCCTCCAGCAGGCGTTCTGCGATGTCGTCCGCCCAGGTCTGGGCCCAGCGGCGGAGTTGCTCCAGGGCGGGGTGGTCGAGGCCGTGGGTGCGGAATTCGGTGTCGTCGAGCCAGTCCGTGCCGGTGAGGCGGGACTGGAGTTCGGCGAGGTCAAAGGTGTCGGGGGCGTGGCGGCGGCCGAGTTCCTCCAGTTCCAGGTGGCTCCAGCGGTCCGCCGCGGCGTGGACGTCGACGAGGTCACGCGGCAGCCCGCGATCCGCCAGCGCCCTCACCTTCGTACCGACGAGATCCTCCAGGGACAGCGTCGGCCCGGCCTCCGTCATCACCGGCGGCCGCCACAACACCTCCTTGCGGAGATCGACGCAGATCTCCTCCCCGCCCACGGACTCGCGCACCACCAGCCGCGCCGCCAGCGGATCGACCTCCGCCTCCCCGACGACCCACCCCCGCGCCTCCAGCCCCGCCCGCACCCCGTCGACGATCTCGCCCATCGCCGCGGCATCCTCGGTGGCCACGTCCACCCCCCGGCTGAACCGCTCCACCAGCCCATGCGCCCGTACGGCATCACCCCCGGCCAGCACCAGCCCGTACGGCGCCCCCACGGCAAGCAGATCCACCCGCAGCCGCTCGTGCACGGCGTTCGTCCCGGCAACCGGTCCCGCAGAGGCCATGCCCCGATTATCGCCCGCACCCCGCCGACCTGCGGAGACGACGGGGCGGACGAGTGAGACCGCCCGGAGCCCGGGGGCTACTCCTTGCGCGCGACTCCGCAGTACGCGTCCACGTCGGACGGCCCGCCGTCCTCGTCCTCGGGCCGCCACTCCGGCACGCGCACCACGCCCGGCTCGACCAGCTTCAGCCCCTCGAAGAACCCGGCGATCTCCTCGACGCTCCGCACGTGATACGGCACCGCCCCGCTCTCCTTGTACGCCGCAGCCGCCGCGATCACCTGCTCACTGGTGGCCGTAGCGTCACAGATCACCAAGTAGCTCCCGGCCGGCAGCCCCGCCATGAGCCGGCGCACCAGCGCCCGCGCCTCCTCGTACTCCTCGACGTGACCGAGGGTGTTGAGGATCATGAGCGCGACGGGCTGGGAGAAGTCGAGCGTCTCGGCGGCGGCGCTCAGCACGGCCTCGGGGTCGTGCAGATCGGCGTCCAGATACGCGGTCCTGCCCTCCGGCGTGCTGGTCAGCAGCGCGTGCGCGTGCGCCAGCACGATCGGGTCGTTGTCGACGTACACGATCCGCGCGTCCGGAGCGACCCGCTGCGCCACCTCGTGCGTGTTGTCGGCGGTCGGCAGCCCCGTCCCGATGTCGAGGAACTGCCGTATCCCCTGCTCCCGGGCGAGATGCCGCACGGCCCGCCCGAGGAACCGCCGGCCGGTCGTCGCGATGTCCGCCAGCCCGGGGAAGATCTCCTTGATCTGATCCCCGACCTGACGGTCGATCTCGTAGTTGTCCTTGCCGCCGATGAAGTAGTTCCAGAACCGCGCCGAGTGCGGCCGCGTCGTATCGATCCGCGCCCGTGTCTCGAAACCGGCACTGTCACTGTCCTGAGCGATGTCCTCCGACACGGCTGAGCCTCCTGTGGGTGTGCGGTGACCAGTACACCCAACGTATGTGAACTCAGCGGGTCGAGGAGGCAGTTGAGGACGATAAAACGTCAGTTCCCGCGGCCCTCGGCGCCTTCACCCTCCTGGGCGTCGTCGGCCCTCTTCGCCTCCTTGGCCTTCCCGACAGCGACCCCCACCGCGAGGCCGACGGGCAGCCCCAGTGCGAGACCCAGCCCGATGTTGTCGAAGACGGTCAGCCCGAGCATGAGCCCCACGGAGGTGCCGAGCGACATCCCGACCGAGATGCCCATGCTCAACGCCTTGCCCGGCGCGCTCGCACCGTCACGTTCCCCCGAATCCCCGTTCATCGCCCCATCATGTCAAGCGCCCCCGCACGCCGTCGATCCACCCGGCCCCCAGCCGCATGGCGCACCGGACGCGGTGACATGCTCGCTGCTCATGAGGCCCCCACGTGTCCCAACTGCTCTCGCTGTATCGCTCCTTGCCGCCCTGACGGCCTGCTCGCCACCCGCGCAGCCCGACGACAGCTCCGGGGCCGGCCCCCTGAAGCGATACGCGCGGGCGGACCGCATGGAGATGCCGGACCTGTCGGGCAGGACCGTGGACGGCGGCCGGGTGAGCACCGAGGCGCTGCGGGGCAAGGTCGTGGTGGTCAACGCGTGGGCGTCATGGTGCGCACCCTGCCGCGCGGAGGCCCCGGGCCTGTCGCGCGTCCACAAGGAGCTGTACGACAAGGGCCTGCGCGTGGTCGGCGTCAACGCGGACAGGTCCCGCTCGGCGGCCGGCGCCTTCGAGAAGGACGCCCGCCTCGCCTACCCGAGCCTGCACGACCCCCAGGGCCGCCAACTCCTGCGCCTGCCCAAGGGCCTGGTCAACCTCACGGCCTACCCCTTCACGATCGTCGTCGACCCGGAGGGCAGGATCGCGGCGACGCGCATCGGGGCGATCAGCGAGACGGAACTGAAGCGGGCGGTCACACCGCTGCTGCCTGGCTGAGCACCACACTGTCGCCGAACGACGTCAGGGACTGGGGACGGGCTCGATGCGCTCGCGGTTCAGCAGATAGAGGGGGAGGTGGGGCAGGTCCGTGGCGACGGGGAAGCCGGAGTCGAGGGCGAGGCAGGCCATCGCGAGGGGCCCGAGCGCCACTTGGGCGCGTGGTGCGGGGGACTCACCCCAGTACGCGCCGTGTTCCGCGACGGCCTCGGCGAGGGTCTTGGCGAAGGCGTCGTGGTCCCGTGCGATGAGACGGTGGAACAGCGCGACCGGCTGGTAGTCGATCGCGTTCACGAACTCCATCGGCGCGTGGGTCACGTCCTCGGGCCCGGACGTGTTCATGGTGGCGAGCAGCCGCTCCACCACCCCGTCCATGGAGTCGCGTTCGGAGAAGTAGATCCGCAGGGTGTCGATCCAGTGCAGCACGTACGTGTCGACGGAGTCGTCCTGCCGCAACGCCTCCAGCGGCACCCCGCACAACCGGCGCACCCGCTCCCACTCCCGGCACACGATCGCCAGATAGAGGGCGTCCAGCCAGGCACGGGCGTCCGCGGGCGGTGCGGCGGGTGTGGCGGGCAGCGGCCTGACGAGGTCCTCGCCGAGCGTGCAGTCCTGCGGCCGCGCACCGGTGAACAGGGCGCACCCGAGCTGTACGGCGGTGGACCAGGCGTCCCAGGTGTCGATGTGCGCGGCCTTCGGATCGGCGGCGCAGCGGGCGTGCGCGAGGGCGGTGGCGGAGGCGAAGGCACCGCCGAGGCCGCCCGCCGGGCCGGACGAAAGGCGGGCTATGGACTCGGCGGTGGCGTGGGTGAGTTCGGCGAGACGCTCGGTCGTCGCGGGCGGTGTCTCGGCGGCGGTACGGGTGGCGAGCCGGCCGGCGCCGTCGAGGCGCACCAGGCCCTTCATCAGGCCGAGCAGGCGCGGCGGCGGCTGGATGGAGAAGGTGCGGGTGTCGTCGTCGATGACGGTGAGGGACGTCAGGCTGCCGCGGTGCCACCAGTAGACCCGTGGGGAAAGCGGGCCGGGCCCGTCCTCGTAGGCGCCCAGGGCGTAGGCGGCGAGGTGATTGACCGCGTCGACGACCGTGCCGTCGGCGATCGGGTGGAACACCAGGTTGTGCCGGCTGGGCACGACGACCAGGGCACCGGCGTGCGGCAGCGACTCACCGGTCACCCGGTGCACCGCGGCGGACAGGTACAGGGCCTGGCTGCCGACGAAGTGCGAGTCGCCGTAGAAGGAGTGCAGCACCGTCCCGTCGTACGGGATCTCCTCGTGCGTCACGGGCACCCGCATCAGATTCGCGTACGCCGCCTCGTGCAGCTCCTCCGGCCCCACCTGCTCCACATCCGGATCGGTGAGGATCCGCACGTCGGTGGGCCGGTCGAGGGCATAGGCGAGAACGAGCCCGTCGGCCACGAGCCGCGCGTACTGCAGGGCTCCGGCGATCTCGGGGCTGATGGAGTCGGCGGGCAAGAGCCGGGCGTGCGCGCCGCGCAGCAACTCGTCGGGCTCAGGGGCAATGTGATCGGTATTCATCCACCCGACCCTACGAAGGCCGCAGCAGCCCGAACGACACGACCCGGCTGCTGATCACTGTCCGACTCGCCCGTCGACGCACTCACGCAGCAGGTCGGCGTGGCCGCAGTGGCGGGCGTACTCCTCGATCCGGTGCACCAGCAGTTCCCGCACCGAGGTGCCGTCCTTCCCCACTCGCTCGCCCAGATCCGCGTACCGGGCCAGCGCGGCGTCGGTCGCGGCCTGCTCGCGCTCCAGATCGGCGTACGCTGCGTCGACCACGGCCTGATCGGCGACGGCCCCGTCGAAGTCCGCGTCCCGCCTGCCGTACAGCTTCGGCAACGGGTCACCGTCGGTGATCCAGTTGCGCCAGTCCCGCTCCACCTCGGCGAGGTGCCGAACGAGCCCTAGCAGCGACATCGTCGACGGCGGCACCGAACGCCGGGCCAACTGCTCGGCGTCGAGCCCTTCGCACTTCATGCGCAGGGTGATGCGGTAGTTCGTCAGGAAGTCCTGTAGCGTCGCGAGTTCGCCGTCCGGACCGGCACCTTGGCTGTCACGGGGATCGTCGTCCGGGTCGGCCCACATGTCGGGATGGACGGTGGCCTGGCTCCAGCGCGCGGGTTGGTCGCTCATGGGCTTCATGGTGGTCCGGGGAGGCCCGGGACGGCCACCGGGTTTCGGGGAGGCGACGGGGCCTTGCCCTGCCGGGGGATACGCCGAGTCCGACGCTCGCGGGCGGGGCGCCGGGCCGCCGGAGCCATGAAGTGGTCTCCGGCAGCCCGGGGTTCGCCCGTCAGAGATGCCGCAGCCCTCGCCTGTGGGTCGGGCTGAACCGGTCTCAGCCGGCGGCCGCCATCACGGCCCCGAGCACGGCAGGAACGACCACCAGCCCGGAGGCCCGTGCCACCGCCGCATGGCCGTGCCGCTCGGTGAGCCGGCGCACCACGAAGGCCGCGACCAGGGCCAGCGGGAAGACGATCAGCGCAGCCTCGTCCAGCCCGACCTCGTGACCGGACAGGCGCCCGGCGCCGGTCATCGCCAGGGTCCCGACGAGCAGCGCGAGCAAGACCGAACCGGTTCCGAACCAGCGGTTCTCGATGTGCTCGACGACGTTGCCGAAGCTCGCCCCCGAGAGCTTCATCCGCACGGAACTCACCAGAGCCGCGCCGAGAACGGCGAAACCGACGATGAGGCAGGCCCACTGAAGACCCGTCGCAAGCGTGTGCATCGTACGTTTCCTCCTTGTCCGGGCGGGCTCACCAGCAGTTCTTGATGACCTGGTCGACGCCGAGGATCTCGGCGGCGATCGCACCGATGCCGGTACCGGACTCCTCGAACACCTCCATGATCGCCTTCTTGAAGCTCTTCTTGCCGCGCTTCTTCTTGTCCTGGATCTTTTTGACGACCTTCTTGATGCCGCCGAGCTTGTCGATGGCCTTCTTGACCTTGTAGATCTTTCCGATGGCCAGGAGGTTCGAGCCGACGGCCAGCAGGATGCCCCGGGCGCAGCCACCGGCGTTGAACTTCATCAATTGGACGCGGCCCTCGCCGGCTGTGTCCCCGAGGCGAACCCGAAGCCACTGCTCGGTGGCCTCCTGCCCCTGCTGGAGGACCGTGTCCGGGATTTCACTGACGATCTGGAGTGCCTCTTCCAGTCCCGCGAAGGCGGTCTCCTCGTTCAGACCCTCCAGTGCGTCCAGCCCGGTCCCCGTCCCGGCGGCCGACCTCATGGTCAGCGTCGCCGGGGCGTTCCGGTCAGCTGCTGTGGCCTGACCGAGTGGTCTGTGGCTATGGATGACGTGGTCACGTCTCCCCCTGATGTTCCGTTGTTGATCGGCGTGTTGGTCGGACACGCGTGCCGCAGGACATCACCTGGCTGCTGGTCGGACAGCCACGCTGATCGAGCGACGTGATGATCTTGTGACGGTATGCCCCCTACGGGCAAGGCGCTTGAGGAAGACCTGAGCCAAGGGGCGCTGAGCGGCAAACAACAGCGGCTGCCCCGTCGAGACGGCAGCCGACGAGGGCTGCCCGCAGCGGACCTTCGTCCGATCGCTCAAGGCCGCCGTGCAGATGCCCCTACTGGCAGCGGTTTGTCACGATCACGTGACTTCCACCGACCTGGGGCAACCACACACCACCATCACAAGTCGTCTACACGTACATCGCATTCACCTCAGGGGACATCATGAGTCAGCAGTACCCGCAGCAGCCCAACCAGCCCGGCCCCTACGGCCAGCAGCCCCCTACCGGATACGGCTACGGCTATCCGCAGCAGCCCGGATACGGCACGCCCCCGCCTGTCCCGCAGCCGCCGAAGAAGCGCGGCATCGGCAAGGTGCTCGGGCTCGGCTGCGCCGGTGTGCTGGGTCTGTTCGTCATCATCGGCGTGGCCGCGAGCGGCGGAGACGACGACTCCAGCGGCGGCAAGGGCTCCTCGGCCGCCGCCGAGAAGGCCCCGCGCGAGGAGAAGGCCGCGGGGTCCGGCGCGAAGGAGTCCGACGACAAGCCTGCCGAGGAGAAGGAAGAGCCCGTCGAGCAAGGCCCCGTGAAGATCACCGCGAAGAAGACCGCGTTCGCGAAGAGCATCCTCGCTGACGGCACCGGCTACACCAGTGTGCTGGTCACCGTCACCAACAACGGTGACGACACGATTGACGTGAACCCGCTGTACTTCTCCATCACCGACACCGACGGCACCAAGCACGCCGCCGAACTTGCCGCGGATGAGAACCAGATCGACACCGTCGACCTTGCCCCTGGTGAGAACATCTCCGGCACGATCACCGGAAAGGGCAAGTTCACCCCGAAGTACGTGACCTACACCGACGGCCTTCTCGGCGATCCGCTCCGCGCAGACGTCTCCTGACTCCGGCGACTACGCCCGTAGCCGCCTTCCGCGTGACGGTCTCGCGTCCTGGCCCACATCCAGTGCGCCCGGACCCGATCGCGACACACGGCCCCCGTGCCTACCCGGGCGGGGGCCGTTCGCGGTTCATCACAGAACAAGCACAACGTTCACGCCGTGCACACATACGGAGCATGCTGGCCCTTCAGCGACCATCCCTGGGGGGACGAACCATGCGCATCCGCTACACCATCGGCGCCCTCACCGCCGCCGTACTCTTCACCCTCACCGCCTGCGAAGGCACCGAGGCCACCGGCACCAGCAAGCCCGACACCGCCGACCAGAAGACCGACGACCAGGCCACGGCGGACACCGAACCCGGCACCGACACGGAGACCACCGAAAGCGACACGGCCGACGACGCCGACGCGGGAACGGCCGAGACGGCTGAGCTGCCCGACCTCGTCGGCCTGGACCTCCAAGCCGCCCAGGACGAGGCGCAAGCAGCGGGCTTCTACGTCCTCGACGATCAGGACGCCAGCGGCCAGAACCGCCTCCAGGTACTCGACCGCAACTGGACCGTCTGCAGCCAGGAACCCGAGGCCGGCACCCACCCGACGGACACCCAGGTGACCTTGTTCGCGGTCAAGGACACCGAGAGCTGCTGACCCACCCGCGCTCCGGCCCGGCCGTTCTCCTCGTACGGTCGGGCCTTCTTCATGCAACAAGACCGAGAACCACTTCGGGTAGACGGAGGGCACCTCAAAGCGTCGGGTTGGTAGTCCGGTTCGGCCAGGACCATGGGGGAGATGATGAGGTGACTGGTTGCTGCCACGGCCCTCTTGTGGGCTGATCCTTTAGGGGACGTTCCGGAGATCAACTCTCCATCCGCTCACGCAACCGGCCCCGGACGACGAGTCCGAGGCCGAGCAGAAGCCCTGTCCAGGGGGAGAAACCCCAGGTCGGAGCGGAATGTCTGGTGCCCCCGGCAGGATTCGAACCTGCGACACCCGCTTTAGGAGAGCGGTGCTCTATCCCCTGAGCTACGAAGGCGGGGATCTCGGCGAGATCCGGCGACTAGCCTAGCGGATAAGGGATCGGCAGTGGCAAGGTTCTCGTTGGTGCAGGTCAGAGGGGGTGTGGGTTGCGTCGCCAGGTGGCTGGGGCGGCCGTGGGGCTATAGGTCCTCGGGCAGGAGCTGGAACGCCTTGTGCCCGGTCAGAGGTCGCATCATGCGGAAGTGGCCGTCCGACGTGAACATCACGTTCGTGCCGTACGCCGCGGCCAAGGCCACGTTCATCGCGTCCGTCAGGCCTACCCCCTTGCCGCCGTCTGCGTCCTGGTAGTCCTCCGCGACTGCGATCGCCGAGCTCAAGTGGGGGCTCACCGGGGGCACTTCGAACCTGCGGATAGCCACGTTGCGCTCGATGAACCTCGCCGCGACGACGGCCTTCTCGGCTCCGGCCCGCGCGGCGATCAGGTGGTCCAGCTCGGCCAGGATCAGTGGGGACACGACGAGGTGGCTGATCGAAGCCAGGGCCTTCTTGTGTGCGTCGTGGCCGGTCAGCCTTGGGTCAAGGAGCCGGTACAGGGCGTTGGTGTCGGCGATGGCAACGAGGCTCACGAGCCCATCCCTTTGAGCGTGTCCTCGATCTCGTCGTCGGTGAGGTCAGGGAGGCCCAGGTCAGGAAGGGCGATCTCTCCCATCGGGTCGGCCGGGTACGGGGGGATCTCGTCAGCCTTGATGGGGACGACCCGCGCTACGGGCACGCCGTTCTTGGTGACGGTGATGGTCTCGCCCCGCGCGGCCGCAGCCAGTATCTGCGAGGACTTCTGGTTGAACTCGCGGGCGGTGGTCTCCATGTAGTACAGGTTACTCCCACAAAGGCTTCCGCTGTCTTTGCAGGTCAGCCAATTCAGGCCCGGTCAGGTCAGGGGGATCGGGGTGAAGCGGCCGGCGGTGTGGAGGTCGGTTTCGATGGCGGTGGCGGTTTCGCGGAGGGCGGGGAGGAGGTGGGTGCGGCAGGAGTCCGTGCTGTGGCGGGAGACGTGGGTGGAGATGTTCACCGCGGCGATGGTCGCGCCCGTGCGGTCGTGGAGCGGGACCGCCAGGGAGCGCAGGCCCTCCTCCCACTCCTCGTCGACCAGGGCGTAGCCCTGGGAGCGGATCGTGGCGAGGGTGCGGGTGAGAGTGGACGGGTCCGTGATCGTGTGGGGAGTGAAGGGGCGGAGGGGGGCCAGGGG
>NZ_JAOCQE010000249.1 GCF_025290915.1 Streptomyces sp. 15-116A
CCGTACGACCGCCCGATGCGGGCGTGACCGGCCGCTGCCCCGCTCCGGGCTCACCGCCCCATCGACGGCGCCATACGCCCACCGACGGCACCGTGTACGGCACCGCTGCCCCGCCCCGAGCCCTGCCCCGAGCATCCCCGCCCACATGCCGACGGCGGCCCGCCGCACAGCGCAAGGCGGGCCGCCGTCGGAGGGGCGGTGCCGGAACTCAGGGCCTGGGCGGCCCCACCGCCCGGTCAGCGGGGCGCGGTGAGGGTCACGGCTTGCGGCCCACCGCCCCGTACCCGGGGATCACCCCGTCGTCCTGGCCCGGTACCGGGTCGCCCAGTTCCGGGTGCCAGCGGTGGGGGACCTCGATGCCGGGTTCGATCAGGTCGAGCCCGGTGAAGAAGCGGGCGAACTCCTCACGGGAGCGCAGCGCCAGGGTGACGCCGGCGGCCTTGAGCTTCTCGGTGGCCGCCTGCGACTCCTCCGGGGTGAAGTCGGCCGTCGCGTGGGTGATGACCAGGTAGCTGCCGGAGGGCAGCTCGGCCAGCAGCCGTGCGACGAGTTCGTGCGCGCCGTCCTCGTCGGGGACGAAGTGCAGCAGCGCGATGAGCGACAGGGCGATCGGCCGGCTGAAGTCGAGCACCTTCCGCGCGCCGTCGAGGATGGTGTCCGGGTCGCGCACATCGGCCTGCAGGTACTCGGTCGCGCCCTCGTCCGTGCCGCGCAGCAGGGCCACCGCGTGGGCGAGGACGATGGGGTCGTTGTCGCAGTAGACGACGCGCGCGTCGGGGGCGATCCGCTGCGCGACCTGGTGGAGGTTGGGCTCGGTGGGGATGCCGGTGCCGACGTCGAGGAACTGGCGTATGCCCTGACCGGCCAGCCAGTTCGTGGTGCGGTGCATGAACGCGCGGTTGACACGTGCCATGACCGGCACCCGGGGATCGAGGGCCAGCATCTGCCGGCCCATGGCCTCGTCGACCGGGTGTTGTCCTTCCCGCCGAGGTACCAGTCGTACATCCGCGCGGGGTGCGGCTTGCTCGTGTCGATCTCGACGGGGTGCTGCCCGGTCATGAAGGACTCCATAACTCTCTGCAACTGTTAATGATCAATTCCGTGCCACCAGGACAAGCCAGGAACCAGAAGCCAGGAACACCATCACGCTCCTCAGGAGACCAGGAAATCCGCCTCCCCCGCCTTGGCTCCTTCGATGAACGCGGTGATCTCGTCGGAGGTGTAGATGAGCGCCGGCCCGTCCGGGTCGGTGGACTGCCGTACGGCGATGCGGCCGTCGGCGAGCTTCATCGCCTCCAGGCAGTTGCCGCCGTTGCCGCCGCTCCACGGCTTGTGCCAGCCCTCGCTGCCCAGCTCGCGCGCGGGCATGCCGTTGTAGATCCGCTCGGCGCGGATCCGCGGCTGGGGGCGGGGTTTGATGCGTTCCATTCACAGCTCCTTGCGGAGACCCCTGAGGATCTCCTTCGTGCGATGTGCCGTAGCGGCCTGTGCCGCCATGCGGTCCATGACCTCGAGGTAGGACGCCACCTCGGCGCGTCCGTCCAGGTAGACGGCGCCGGTCAGGTACTCGCTGTAGACCATGTCCGGAAGTTCGGGCACGGCGAATCGGAACAGCACGAACGGCCCGTACGTCCCCGGATGCGGCCCGCTCGCGAACGGGGCGACCTGCAGGGTGACGTTGGGCAGCTTCGTGGCGTCGAGCAGTTTGTCGATCTGCGCGCGCATCACCTCCGGGCCGCCGATCGGGCGGCGCAGGACGGTCTCGTCCATCACGACCCACAGCCGGGGCGCATCCTCACGGGTGAGCAGTTCCTGCCGTTGCATGCGCAGGGCGACGTGCCGCTCGATGTCCTCGGGCTGGGTCTGGCCGATGGCGCCCGAGCGCAGCACTCCGCGCGCGTACTCCTCGGTCTGCAGCAGTCCGGGCACGAAATGGGGCTCGTAGCTGCGGATGAGGGAGGCCGCGCCCTCCAGGCTGACGTACATCGAGAACCAGCCGGGCAGGACGTCGTGGAAGCGCTGCCACCATCCGGGCCGGTTGGCCTCCTCCGCCAGTTGCACGAAGGCGTCGGCCTCCTCGTCGGAGACGCCGTACGCCTTCAGCAGGAGCTGGAGGTACGGGATCTTGAGGGCGACCTCGGCCATCTCCATACGGCGGACGGTGGCGGGGGCGACACGCAGGATACGCGCCGCTTCCTCGCGCTTGAGCCCGGCGCGTTCCCGCAGGTCCAGCAGGCGCCGGCCGAGGACGACCTGCCCGACCGTCGGCGCGGACCGGGGTTCGCTCACGCTCCACCTCCACGAAAGGAATCCCTACAGCCCGGCGGCGCCATGCGAGACCACCGTCTCGAACATCCGTTCACGGGAACAGATCTCCGGTGATCTCAACTGGCGCCGCGCGAGGTGCTGTTGCGAGCAGTGTGCCACGCCCGTCCAGACCGTCACACAGCACTCTGCATTTTTCAGAGTGACACTTGCCAAGTGTTCTCGGCGGGGCGATAGTGGCAAGCGTGATTCCGTCCGTGCCCTTAGGAACAGACGCCGCCGCGGGCCCCTTCGGTCTCGGCGCCGCCTCGGAAGCCGGCCCCGCGGGGGCCGCCGCCGAGCGACGGTTTCGGTTCGAGCTGGCCGCGCACCCGGGTTCTCCCGCGCAGGCCAGACGTCTGACGAGGGCCCGGCTGACCGGCTGGTCGGTGTGCGAGGACACCTGTGACACCGCGGCCCTGGTCGTCTCCGAGCTGGTCACCAACGCCATCGTGCACACCGCGAGCAGCCACATCGTCTGCGAGCTGCACGACGGCGACGACCGCGTGCGCATAGCCGTGCAGGACGAGGGCTGCGCGCCGGGCCGGCCGCAGGCCAACGAGCGGTCCGAACCGGACGACGAGCATGGCAGGGGACTGCTGCTCGTCGACGCCCTGTGTCACGCCTGGGGTGCGCACGAGCACGGTCCTGGCCTGCTGGTCTGGGCCGAGCTGCCGCGCAAGGGTGAGGGCCCCCGCGACCCCGGCGAGCCGCGCAACGACCTGGGCTGGGGCGCCCGCCCGAAGCCCGGTCCGGCGGGCGGCTCGGAGGACGACGACGAGGCGGAGGGGCGCCGCCGCGAGACCGGGACCCTGCGCACACCTCCTCCTCAGCAGCGCCGGGAAGGAGGGCGCGCGTGACGGGCGCTCGGGTGCTGAGCCTGGACACACTGGTCCGACTCCGGCGGATGCGCGCCGGCGAGCCGCACACGATCGACACACTCCGGCGCCTGCCGGTCCCCGACGGGATGACGACCCCCATGGGCTGCGACGCGGTGGCGGTGCCCGCCCGCCTCGGCCCGCTGGTCCTGCCCCGGCTGCCCCGCGTGGGGTGCGTCTACGCCGATGAGGCGCACTGGTGGTGGCTGGTCCCGTCGGACTCCGACTACGCCATGGAGTGGCCGGCCCCCGCCCGCTACACCACCGGCGCGCTCCTCCCGGACGCCCCCGCCGCCGTCCCCGGCCTGATCCACCGCCCCGCCGGCACGCTCCCCTACACCCCGCCGATCCCCCTCTACCTCGCCCTGTGCCGCCTGACGGACACGAAACCGACGTGGTCCCGGGCGGCCGCGTAGACCCCACGGGCGGCTGAGTCGCTCGCTCCCCCGCCGGAACCTGACGGCCGAGTCGTCCGCTTGTGCGCCCGTACGCTTCCCGCGCTCCGCCGCGCGCCCTGCCCGTACGCGACGCGCACCGCGATAGTGACCGTTCCGCGAGAGGACGCCGGGGGGGGCGCGATGGCGAACACGGGAGATCCAGGCCGGTCGGTTCCAGGGCGCTGGAAGAGACGCCGCAGACGGCGCGAGGACACCGGCGAGCCGCCCGTGTCCGAGTCCGAGCGGCTGCTCTTCGGTGGGGCCCTGCGGTACGACATGGGGTGGAGCCAGCACCAGGGCGCGCTGCTGGAGCTGGGCTTCCGGGCCATGGTCAAGCGGCTGCCCGGCATGCTCGCCGTCAGCTTCCGGCTGGCCCTGCAGGCCGACCCGCGGGCCGCGCGGACCGTGCTGGCCGCCGAGATCGGCCGCGGCCTCGCCCAGGCGGTGAGCCTGCTCGCGGTCAACAACGCCCTGGGCCGTCTGCTGAGCGACGGCCCCATCGAGGAGCGGCTGCGCGGTGCCGTCCCGGCCCTCGTCACCGTAGCGGCCGTCACGCTGGTCGCCGCCCTCCTTCGCGCCGCCGCCACCTACGCCACCGGGCGTCTGGAGCCCAAGGTCGAGCGCGTCGCGACCGAGCTGTATCTCGAACGCGCGGCGGCCGTGGAGCTCGCCGCGATCGAGGACCACGCGTTCCACAAGCTGCTGGACACCGCTCAGTACGGCGCCATGTCCGCACGCCGGATGATCATGTACGGCACGCGCGTGATCAACGCGATGATCTCCCTGATCGCCGCGGCCGGCGTCCTCACGATCCTGCACCCGCTGCTGCTGCCGCTCCTGGTGACCATGACCCTGCCGAGCGCCTGGGGCGCCCTGACCATCGCGCGCCGCCGCTACGCCTCCTTCCACACCTGGGTGCAGCACGTCCGCGCCGGTCATCTGATCAGCGGCCTGCTCACCGAACCGGAGGCCGCCCCGGAGGTCCGCGTGCACGGCGTCGGCCCCTTCCTGCTGCGCCACTTCCGCGCGATGTCGGAGACGGCCGAGGCGGAGCAGGCCCGGCTCGCCCGGCTGGCGGCCCGTACGGGGCTGATCGCGGCGGCCTGGACGGGCCTCGCCACGGTCGCGACGTACGCCACGCTGGGCGCCCTGCTGCTGGCCGGGGCGATGGCCCTGTCGGTCGCCGGCACCGCAGTGATCGCCATCCGCACCGGCTCCTCCAGCCTGGACACGCTCGTCCTGGAGGTGAACCAGCTGCACCAGGAGGCGCTCTTCGTGGGCGACCTGCAACGCCTCTACGTCGAGGCCGCCGAGCGCGCCATCCCCGTCGGGGGCCTTCCACTGCCGGAGGACCCCCGGGAGATCCGCTTCGAGAACGTCACGTTCCGATACCCCGGCGAGGCCACCCGGCCCGCCCTGGACGATGTCTCGCTCACCGTCCCGCTGGGCCGGATCGTGGCGCTGGTCGGCGAGAACGGCTCGGGCAAGACGACCCTGGTCAAGCTGCTCGCCGGGCTGTACAAGCCGGAGCGCGGGCGGATCCTGTGGGACGACGTGGACGCGGCGCGGGCGGACCGGCACCGGCTGGCCGAGCGCATCGCGATGGTGGCGCAGGACTTCAAGCGGTGGCCGTTCACCGCCCGCGTGAACGTGGCCGTGGGGCGTCCCTCGGCGCCGCTGAGCGAGGAGCGGCTGGCCTCGGCGGTCGCGGAGGCCGGGGCCGAGGCGGTGATCGCGGATCTGCCGCGCGGCCTGGACACGCTGCTGGCCCGCCAGTTCAGCGGCGGGCACGAGCTGTCCGGCGGGCAGTGGCAGCGGCTGGGGATCGCGCGGGCGGCGTACCGGCGCGGGGACATCCTCATCGTGGACGAGCCGACGGCCGCGCTGGACGCGCGGGCCGAGCTGGAGGTCTTCGATCGCATCCGGGCGCTTGCGGGCAGTGGCCAGACGGTCGTGCTGATCACGCACCGGCTGGCGTCCGTGCGCCACGCCGACCTGGTGCACGTGCTGGACCAGGGCCGGCTGGTGGAGTCCGGCACCCCGGACGAGCTGCTCGCCGCGGGCGGCCTCTACGCGGAGCTGTACGCACTCCAGGCGGAACAGTTCACGGCGGCCACGGAAGCCCCGGCCGCCAAGCCGCGCTGATGACGCTCACCACGAGCGCCACTGTCATCCAGCCCCGCCCCGTCACGCTGCGTAGCGTCGCTCCCCTTCGCCCTTCAACGCCTCACGCCGCCGCGTCACCGCTGCCGTCGCCGCTGCGGACGATCACCAGGAACATGTCTGTCGCGAGGTCCATGACAACCTCGGCGGGCAGGCCCTCGAGACGCCGCGCCTGCGCGAACTCCTCCGCCGGCCAGGACCCACGCGGCCCACCTGCGGGAAAGCGTTCGAGCACCGTTCGCCCGTTCACCCTGCCACCTCCATGTAGCGCTGTACTCGTAGAGTTAAACGCCAACCATGGGGCGAACGCCTCGTCCAGTGACGGTACTGAGACGTAGTTGACACTCGTTCACCGCCACGTGTGAGCCGCGTCTCAGCTTTTCGGGCTAATCGCTCACCTTCCGTATCAGTCGTCGTACTCGTCGTGATAGCGGATGCGCTCACTTCCCGCAGGCGCCCCGAGCGCCGACGCGCGCCCCTTGGGCTCCTCCCACTCCTCCTGCCGGCCGAGCGCGGTGAGGTCCAGCAGGCTGGTGGTGGAGCCGAGCCCGTCGAGGCCGCGCTCGTAGGTCGAGTAGGTGTGGAAGACCCGGCCGCCGTCGCGCAGGAAGCAGCTCAGCCCCGGCCGCTCGACCAGCTCGCCCTCGCGTTCGAGGGTCACCTCGAAGTCCAGGTTGAAGTCACCGGCGGGCGACGCGTACCAGGGCAGGGTCCAGCCCATCCGCGCCTTGAACGGCAGGATCTTCGGATACGGCGCCCGGGAGACCGCGGCGAACGTCGTCCCCCGCGCATGGAGATGGGCGAGATGTCCGATCTGGTCGAGAAAGGCCGAGCAGCTGCGGCACCCGGCGTCCCACTCCGGCGCGAACATGAAGTGGTAGACGACGAGCTGCTGCCGCCCCTCGAACAGATCGAGCAGCGTGGCCTTGCCGTCGCCGCCCTCGAACACGTACTCCCGGTCGATCTCGACCATGGGCAGCCGGCGCCGCTCGGCGTTGAGCGCGTCCCGGGCGCGGGTGAGGGCCTTCTCCCTGGCCAGCAGTTCCTCGCGCGCCGTGCGCCATTCCGCCCGCGAGACGATCTCCGGAAGCGACATGGTTCCTCCTGTGCAACGGTCCCGTCGCATGGGGTGACTGCGGCCCGCCGCGGAACTCATCGCTCGCTCGGAATTTTTCTTCCCGGAGTCTTTCCCCGCTCTTTCCTCAGGTGTCGTACTCCTGGATGCGCCGCCCGTGACGGCGGTCGACGAGCGCGGGCAGCCGCTCCCCCAGATCCCGCACCACCGACGGCACATCGATGGTGAGCAGCTCCCGGTCCCGCATGAGCACCCGGCCGTCCACGATGGTCGTGCGGACGTCGGAGGAGCGGGCGCTGTGCACGAGGGTCGCGGCGAGGTCGTGCACGGGCTGGGTGTGCGGGCCGGTGAGGTCGACCAGGACGAGGTCGGCGCGGCGGCCCGGTGCGATGCTGCCGATGCTCTCGCCGAGCCCGACCGCGCGGGCGCTCTGCAGGGTGGCGTGGTGCAGGGCCTGACGGGAGGTGAGCCAGCGAGGGTCCCCCTCGGTCGACTTCTGGATGATCGAGGTGAGGGCCATCGACTCCCATACGTCGAGGGAGTTGTTGGAGGCGGCGCCGTCCGTGGCGAGTCCGACGGGGATGCCGATCTCGCGCAGGGCGCGGATGGGCGTGGTGGTGGGCCAGGCGAACTTGAGGTAGCCGCGGGGCGCGGTCGCCACGGCCGTACGACCGCTCGCGCGGGCGAGGACGGGCAGGTCGCGGTCGAGGATGCCGGTGCCGTGGGCGATGAGCACGTCGGTGTCGAGGATGCCGGTGCGTTCCAGGACCTCGATGGGGGTGACGCCGTGCCGGGCGAGGCTGGTGTCGGTCTGGCCGCGGTTCTCGGAGGCGTGCAGGTGGACGGGCAGGCCGTGTGCGCGGGCAAGCTCCGCCGTGGCGGCGAGGTCGGTGTCGTCGACGGTGTACGGGGCGTGCGGGGCGAGGGCGGTCGTGATACGGCCGTCGGCGGCGCCCCGGTGCCGGAGCGCGAACTCCAGTGACCGCTCCCGCCCTTCGGGCCCCTGGGAGGAGAAGAATGCCTCGCCCAGCAGCGCCCGCATCCCGCACTCGGCGACCACGGCGGCCACCGCGTCCATGGCGAAGTAGTGGTCGGCGAAGCAGGTGACGCCGCCGCGGATCATCTCGGCGCAGGCGAGGCGGGCGCCCAGTTCGACGTCCTTCTCGGTCAGGTTGGACTCCACCGGCCAGACGACGTCGTTGAACCACTCCTCGGTCGGCAGGTCCTCGGCGAGACCGCGCAGGGCGACCATCGGGGCGTGGGTGTGGCAGTTGATCAGCCCCGGCAGCGCGACCTGCCCGCGGGCGTCGATCCACTCCCCCGCGGCCCGGCCCGCGACCGCCTCGGCGCGCGTCACCTCGGCCACGGTCCCGTCCCGGACGACGATCGCCGCGTCCTCCAGGAACCCGATGGCTTCCTGGTCGTCGTGCACGAGGACGGTGCATCCGGTGATGATGAGCTGAGCTGGACTCTCCACGTCAGAAGGCGTCATGACGACAACGTACGGTCATCAACCGGCCCGCGGCAGTCCCGGCAGGCGCACATCCACCTGGGCGTGATGCCCCCTCAGTTCCTCGGCGAGCCCGGCCAGTTGCTCGACGTGCCGTGACGTGAGCCGTCCCGTGTCGTCCAGGTGGACCGCGCAGGCCGTCACGGTGTCGGTCAGGCGTTCCAGTACGGCGACGGTGTCGTCCGCACCGTCCGCGTGCCGGGCGAGCGCGGGGAGCTCCGCGGAGGCGACGGCGACGACGGTACGCGCCTCGGCGAGCGTGCGGTAGGCCTCGCGGCGCAGGGCCCAGCGGGCGGCGCGGTCGCCGGACTCGGTGAGGACGTGCGCCAGATAGGCCTGTGCGGCGTCGCCCGCCTCCGTGAGCCGCGCGTGAAGGCCGGACGCACGCCGCCCCGCAAGCGGCAGATGCCCGACGAGCAGCACGATGCCGCAGGCCAGCAGCGTCTCGGCGATCCGGGCCCCGGAGGCCTGCGGCTCGCCGCCGACCATGACCAGGGCGAGGACGAGCACCGTGACGACGGCCGTCTGCGCGGCGAAGTGCCGGGTGGCGACCGGGATCAGCGCCCCGCTCACCGCCACGAGCGCGATCAGTCCCTCCGGGCGGGGCAGCACCGCCGCGAACCCGGCGAACAGCAGCGCCCCGAGCACCGTCCCGGCCGCCCGGCAGAGCACCCGGGAGGCGAGCGGCCCGAGGTCGGGCTTGACCAGGAAGACGGCGGTGGCGGGCAGCCAGTACCAGTGCTCGTGCGCCCCGAACCAGCCGACGTGATGCAGCACCTGGGCGGCGGCGACGCTCACCCCGAAGCACAGGGCGACCCGGATGCCGTACTCCCGTCCCCGCGAGCCGAGGAGCGTGCGCAACAGGTCGTTCCCGGAGCGCCGGCGCGTCCGTACGACCTTGGCCTCGCCCCCGTCGAACGCCTCGGCGGCGTGCAGAAGGGCATCGTCGAGGGCGCGCAGCGCGGGCACCGTACGGGACGGGGCGGGCAGCGGGCCGGTGGGGGTGTTGCCGCGGACGGCCGCCGCCAGCCGCCGGGGCCCCTGAGAGGCCCGCCCCGGCAGGGACTCCCCCGCCCAGGCCAGTGCCGTCGCCGCCTCGGCGAGGGGCAGTGCGGCGGCGTACTGCGCGTGCAGTCGCCGCTCCGTCGCGGAACTGGCGTGCCTGCGCAGCCGGGGCCCGGCCAGCGCGTCCTGGGCGTGATCGAGAGCGGCGG
>NZ_JAOCQE010000025.1 GCF_025290915.1 Streptomyces sp. 15-116A
TGTACGGCAAGCACACCGGCAACACCCCCGACGGCCGCCGTGCGGGTGCCCCGTTCGCGCCCGGAGCCAACCCGATGAACGGCCGCGACCGGCACGGCGTGGCCGCCTCGGCCCTCTCGGTGGCCAAACTCCCCTACGAGCAGGCCCGGGACGGCATCTCGCTGACCACCACGATCACGCCCGAGGGACTGGGGCACGACCCGGCCGAGCGGTCGGGCCATCTGGTCGGCATCCTCGACGCGTACATGGCGTCCGGCGGCTTCCACATGAACGTCAACGTCCTGGACCGGGCGACGCTCCAGGACGCCATGGAGCACCCGGAGAAGTACCCGGAGCTGACGGTCCGCGTCTCCGGATACGCCGTCAACTTCGTCCGCCTGACCCGCGAGCAGCAGCTCGACGTGATCAGCCGCACCTTCCACGGAGCACTGTGAACACCACCATCGCGCCGGTCACGGGCCGCATCCACTCCTGGGACCTGTCCACGGGAGTGGACGGTCCCGGGACCCGGTTCGTGCTCTTCCTCAGCGGCTGCCCCCTGCGCTGCCTGTACTGCGCCAACCCCGACACCTGGCACATGCGCGACGGCAAGGAGGCCACCGTCGACGAGGTGACGGCCGAGATCGAGAAGTACCGGGCCTTCATCTCCACCGCCGGCGGGGGCGTGACGCTCACCGGCGGCGAGGCGCTGCTGCAGCCCGCGTTCACAGCCGGGATCTTCCGCCGCTGCAAGGAACTCGGACTGCACACCGCCCTGGACACCTCCGGCTTCCTCGGCGCCCGGGCGACCGACGAACTGCTCGCAGACACCGACCTGGTCCTGCTGGACATCAAGTCCTTCGACGTCCGGACCTACCGGAAGCTGACCGGCGGCGACCTCGCCCCGACCCTCAGCTTCGCCACCCGCCTGGACCGGCTCGGGGTCCCGGTGTGGATCCGCTATGTCCTCGTGCCCGGCTGGACCGACGACCCGGCAGCTGTGGACGGGCTCGGCGCGTTCCTGGCCGGGCTGGGCAATGTCGACCGGGTGGACGTCCTGCCGTTCCACAAGCTCGGCGCCCACAAGTACGACGCCTTGGAGATCCCCTTCCCCCTGCGCGACACACCCACGCCAAAGCCGGAGCTGACGGAGAGGGTGCGCGAGCAGTTCCGGGAGCACGGCCTGCGGGCGCTGTGAACAATGGTCCCGGGGACGAGGCATCCGTATCGAGGAGCGGACGGCGGACGGGAGGTTCGTGCTGCCGGCGGACCTTCCGGCCTCGACCCGGACGAGGAGAACAGCGTCCTGACGATCATGGTTCCGGTGCAGGAGACGAGACTGGACCTGGTCCAGGCGGTGCCGCCCCGGTTGAGAGCGGCGTAGGGGAAGAGCAGCACGCGGCCCCGGAACGGGCGATCGATGCGGCCCACGGCCGCACCCGCTCGTGTCTGGAGGTCTGTCCTGAGGCGGGCGGCGGTGGCAGCCTGGAGGTGTAAGGGTCCGGAGACGTACTCGCCCAGGGGCTCGGGGGTGCTCCAGAGGGGAGGACTCGGTGTCGACGCACACGCTCACCCGGGAGACGGTGACCGCTCTGGTCCACAACGCGACGACCGCACCGTCCGTGCACAACGCGCAGCCGTGGCGGTTCCGCTGCTTCCTCGGCACCAGCACCCTCCATCTGCGCTCGGATCCCCAGCGCGCCGTACCGCACACCGACCCTCATGGCCGTGCCCTCCACCTCGGCTGTGGCGCCGCGCTGATGAACCTGCGGGTCGCGGCCGCGCATGAGGGGTGGCATTTGGAGGCCCGGCTGCTGCCGGACCCCTGGGACTCCGAGCTGCTGGCCGCGGTGCGGCTGACAGCCTTCGGGAGCGGCAAGGAAGCCCTCGGCGCGCTGTACCCGGCCGTTCGCCGTCGGCACACGAGCCGGTATCCGTTCGAGGAGACGGAGATCCCCGAGGCCGTCCGATCTGAGCTGGCGGAAGCTGCTCGTGACGAAGGCGCCGCGCTGATCTTCCCCACCGGATGGCATCTGCAAGAAGTGGTGGAGCGGACGCAGGAGGCCGAATCCCGCAACGTCACCGATCGTGGCATCAGTGAAGATCTGAAGCAGTGGACCCACGGTGGTGTCCCCTTCGATCACACGGCCGCCGCAGGGGTGCCGGAGTACGCCTTCGGTCCGCGCAGACTCGGCGGAAGGGCGCCGATGCGTGACTTCGCCGGCGGGCGGGCGGTGTCAGGCCGTGCCGCTACCGCATTCGAGCACCATCCTCACTTGGCCCTCCTGAGCACGGCACTTGACCGTCCGGAGGACTGGTTGCGCGCCGGCCAGGCGATGGAGCGGGTCCTTCTGCTGGCCACCCTGAAGGGCCTGTCCAGCTCCTTCGCCGCCCAGGCCCTGGAATGGCCCGACCTGCGCCGGCCACTGCGCGACCCGGCGACGGGCAGCGGGCACGTGCAGATGATCCTGCGGCTCGGCTACGGCCCGCCCGGCCCCGCGACACCTCGTCGCCCTATGGGCGATGTGCTCGACATCGAGCCCTGACCAGTCACGCCGCTGCCCTCGGCCCCCTTCGGGCCCTGGGCACTACTCGCCGGATACGCCATCCGAGGCGTAGTAAGCCGCGCGCATGATCTCCTCCATGTCGTCGAGCATGGGCATTCGCGGATTGGCGGGCGCGCACTGGTCCTGATAGGCGTTCAGGGCCTGCTGGGGGAGCGCGTCGAGGAAGCTGCGCTCGTTCACGCCGAGCGCCTGGAAGGACGGCTCGATACCGACCGCGCCGCGCAGACGCTCGACGGCGTCGGCGAGGGACTCCACGCCCTCGGCCGGGGTGGTGGCGGGCAGGCCGAGGGTGCGGGCGATGTCCTGGAAGCGGTCGGGGGCGCGGTAGTTCTCGTACTTGGGCCAGCCGGTCAGCTTGGTCGGGACCGTGCCGTTGTAGCGGATGACGTGGGGGAGCAGGACGGCGTTGGTGCGGCCGTGGGCGATGTGGAAGGTGGCGCCGAGGGTGTGGGACATGGCGTGGACGATGCCGAGGAAGGCGTTGCCGAAGGCCATGCCCGCGATGGTGCCGGCGTTGTGCATCTTCTCCTGCGCGTCCGGGCGGGCCGCACGGTCGTTCACGGCCGCTTCGATGTTGTCGAAGATCAGGCGGATCGCGTGCAGGGCGAGTCCGTCGGTGAAGTCGTTGGCGTAGACGGAGACGTACGCCTCGATGGCGTGAGTGAGGGCGTCGAAGCCGCTGTCGGCGGCCAGCACCGGGGGCAGTTCGGTGGCGAGCAGCGGGTCGACGATGGCCACGCTGGGGGTGAGGGCATAGTCGGCCAGCGGGTACTTCTTGCCCGTGGCGGGGTCGGAGATGACGGCGAAGGGGGTGACCTCGGCGCCGGTGCCGGAGGTGGTGGGCACGCACACCAGGCGGGCGATCTTGCCGAGGACAGGGAAGCGGAAGGCACGCTTGCGGATGTCGGAGAACTTGTGCCGCATGTCGGCGAAGTCGATGTCCTTGCCCTCGGCCTGCTGCTCGTACAGCAACCACATCACCTTGGCCGCGTCCATGGGGGAGCCGCCGCCGAGCGCGATGATGGTGTCGGGGCGGAAGTCGCCCATGAGGCGGGCGCCGCGGCGGACGGAGTCGATGCTCGGCTCGGGCTCGACGTTGTCGATGATCTGGACGGTCACCGGCTCGCGGCGGCGCTGCAGGACGTGGGTGACGCGGTCGACGAAGCCGAGACGGGTCATGGTCGCGTCGGTGACGATCGTGACGCGGTGGATGTCCGGCATGGCCTGCAGGTAGCGGATGGCCTGCGGCTCGAAGTAGATCTTCGGCGGGACCTTGAACCACTGGAGGTTGTTGCGGCGGGTGCTCACCCGCTTGACGTTCAGCAGCTGGGGAGCGGAGACGTTGTTGGACACCGAGGTGCTGCCCCAGGAGCCGCAGCCCAGGGTCAGGGAGGGCAGCAGGTTGTTGTAGATGCCGCCGATGGCGCCTTGCGAGGAGGGCGAGTTGACGATGACCCGTACGGTCTTCATGCGCTTCCCGTACGCCTCGGCCAGTTCGCGGTCCTCGGTGTGGATGACGGAGCTGTGGCCCTGTCCGTGGAAGGCGACCATGTCGGCGGCGAGATCGAAGCCCTGCTGCTCGGAGCAGGCGCGCAGCACGGCAAGGACCGGGCAGAGCTTCTCGCGGGTCAGCGGCTCGTCCGGGCCGACCCGCTCGGCCTCGACCAGGATGACCGAGGTGTCCGCGGGCACGGTGAAACCGGCCTGTTCGGCGATCCACTGAGGGCTCTGGCCGACCGCCGCCGCGTTCACCTTGGGCTCGCAGCCCCTGTTCGAGGCGTCGGCGGGGAAGAGGAACCGCTCCAGCTTCGCCTTCTCCTCGGCGGTCGCCAGGTGGGCGTGCAGCGTGCGGAACTCGGCGAGGGCGGCGTCGTAGATCTCCTCGTCCAGGATGATGGCCTGCTCGGAGGCGCAGATCATGCCGTTGTCGAACGACTTGGACAGCACCAGGTCGTTGACGGCCCGGCGCAGCTTCGCGCTCCGGTGCAAGTACGCCGGGACGTTGCCGGCGCCCACGCCCAGGGCGGGCTTTCCGGCCGAGTAGGCGGCCTTGACCATGGCGTTGCCGCCGGTGGCGAGGATGAGGGAGACACCCGGGTGGTGCATGAGTGTCCTGGTCGCCTCGACGGACGGGGTCTCGATGAACTGGACGCAGTGCTCCGGCGCGCCGGCGGCCAGGGCGGCGTCGCGCACGATCCGGGCCGCTTCGGCGCTGCAGTGCTGGGCGGAGGGGTGGAAGGCGAAGACGACCGGGTTGCGGGTCTTCAGCGCCATCAGTGCCTTGAAGATCGTGGTGGAGGTCGGGTTGGTGACGGGCGTGATCGCGCACACCACGCCGACCGGTTCCGCGATCTCGACGATGTCCTCGATGTCGTCGCGGGCGATGACGCCGACAGTCTTCATGTGGCCCATGCTGTGCGTGACGTGCTCGCACGCGAACATGTTCTTGGCGGCCTTGTCCTCGAAGACCCCGCGTCCGGTCTCCTCCACCGCGAGCCGTGCGAGCGTGGTGTGACGGTCCAGGGCGGCGACCGATGCCTTGTTGACGATGTGGTCGACCTGCTCCTGGTCGAGCCCTTCATAGTCGGCCAGAGCCTTGAGCCCGTTCGTGACCAGCCGGTCGACGGCGACGGCGATGTCCGACGGCGCCTCGGCGGGGGCAGCGGTCGCGGTTCGGTCGGCGTGGCGGGTCATGTGTGTGCCTCCGTGGTCGAGAGGTGAGGCCGCACGGTCTGCGGCCCGTACAGGAACGGGTACTCCGGGGAAGCGGTCTGGCTCCACCAGCAGCGTCTCTCCGGCGCCGCTTCGCTGTGCAGGTCCTGCGGGTCCTGGGCGGGCGTCTGACCGGCCCTGATGACCCGGGCCGGGTGGCCCCACCGTGCCGTGCTCGCGTGGTGGGCGGAGCGGCGCGGAGCTTGCGGGAAAGAGCGTTTCCGCCGTCGGCGGACCCCGCTGCCTGTAGCCGGATACGGCGTGGTGCGGACGGGGCCACATCCCGGTCCGGGCCCAGCGGGCATCGTCGGCTGAGAAGGGCTTCCTGGGCTGGAACGGTTGGACAGGAGCTTCGGCCATCCACATCGCCCCGTTGACGGACCAGGCGGTTCAGCAGCAGGTCGGCCGCGGTGAGGGCTGCTCGCTCGCACCGCGGCCGTGGACGAGTGGCCGGCTTACTCGTGTGGGTGCCGGGCGCCCCGTCACCTGCTGTCGCTGTCCTCCGTCTCCGAGAGGGCAGCACGCCCGGCCTCCAGACGCGCGACCGGGACGCGGAACGGTGAGCAGGAGACGTAGTCGAGCCCCGCAGTGTGGAAGAAGTGCACTGACTCCGGATCTCCGCCGTGCTCGCCGCAGACGCCGATTTTCAGGTCGGGCCGTGCGGCGCGGCCCTCGGCGACGGCGATGTCGACCAGGCGCCCCACACCGTCGCGGTCGATCGTCTCGAACGGGGAGACCTTGAAGATGCCCTTGTCGAGGTAGGCGGAGAAGAACGCCGCCTCCACGTCATCGCGGGAGAAGCCCCACGTGGTCTGGGTCAGGTCGTTGGTGCCGAAGGAGAAGAACTGCGCCTCCTCGGCGATACGTCCCGCGGTGAGGGCCGCCCGGGGCAGCTCGATCATGGTGCCGACCGGGCACTCGACGGTCACCCCGGTGGCTTTGCTCACCTCGGCCAGGACCTGCTCCACCTCCTCGCGGACGAGCCGCAGCTCCTCGACCGTGTCGACCAGGGGCACCATGATCTCCGCCCGCGGATCTCCACCCGCCCGCTTACGCTCCACGGCCGCCTCGGCGATCGCCCGCACCTGCATGGCGACCAGACCCGGCGCCACCAGACCCAGGCGGACGCCGCGCAGGCCGAGCATCGGGTTGTCCTCGTGCATGCGGTTGACGGCGTCGAGCAGTTCGGCGTCGTGCGGGTCGGTCCGGTCGCCGTGGGCTTCGGCCGCGGCGATGCGTACGGCGAGTTCGGTGCGGTCGGGCAGGAACTCGTGCAGGGGCGGGTCGAGGAGGCGGATGGTGACCGGCAGGCCGTCCATCGCCTCCAGAATGCCGACGAAGTCGTGCCGTTGCAGTGGCAGCAACGCGTCGAGGGCCCGCTCGCGTTCCATGTCGGTGCGAGCCAGGATCATCGCCTCGACCAGTTGCCGGCGATCGCCGAGGAACATGTGCTCGGTGCGGCACAGGCCGATGCCCTCGGCTCCGAACCGGCGGGCGCGCGCGGCGTCCTCGGGTGTGTCCGCGTTGGCCCGGACCCCCAACCGCCGCACGCCGTCGGCATGGTGCATGGATCGGGCCACGGCGCCGCACACTCCGGCCGTGACGTCACCGGTCTCGAAGTACCGCATCACCGCGGAGTCCACCAGCGGGGCCGCGCCCGGGTAGACGGCGCCGTCGGAGCCGTCGACGGAGATGACCGTGCCCTCCTCGATGATGGTGCTGCCCACGCTGAAGCGGCGCTGCTGCGGGTCGACGGAGATCTCTTCGGCACCGCAGACGCACACCTTGCCCATGCCGCGGGCGACCACCGCCGCGTGACTGGTCTTGCCGCCGCGGCTGGTCAGCACGGCCTGGGCGGCGACCATGCCGGGCAGGTCGTCGGGGGTGGTCTCCTGCCGTACGAGGACGACCTTCTCCCCGGCGGCGGCCCGCCGGACCGCCTCGGCGGAGTCGAAGACCGCGGCGCCCACGGCGGCGCCCGGCGAGGCCGGGATACCGTGGGCCAGCGCCTCACCGACGGCGGAGGTGTCGAAGCGGGGGAACATCAGCCGGGCCAGGCCGTCGCCGCTGACCCGCGCCAGCCCCTCGTCGGGGGTGATGAGTCCCTCGTCCGTCAGCTCGGCGGCGATGGCGAACGCGGCTTCGGCGGTGCGCTTGCCGACCCGGGTCTGCAGCATCCACAGCCGGCCGCGCTCGATGGTGAACTCGATGTCGCACAGGTCGCGGTAGTGGGTCTCCAACAGCCCCATGTGGTCACGTAGTTGGACGTATGCCACGGAGTTCAGGTGCTCGAGGTCGGCCAACGGCACGGTGTTGCGGATGCCGGCGACGACGTCCTCGCCCTGGGCGTTGACCAGATAGTCGCCGTACAGACCGCGGCGGCCGGTGGCCGGGTCGCGGGTGAAGGCGACGCCGCTTCCGGAGTCGGGCCCGAGGTTACCGAAGACCATGGTCTGCACGTTGACCGCGGTGCCCAGGTCATCGGGGATGTGCTCGCGGCGCCGGTAGAGGCGGGCCCGCTCGCCGTTCCAGGACTCGAAGACGGCCAGGACCGCCCGCCGCAGTTGCTCGGCCGGGGACTGCGGGAAGTACTCGCCGGTCTCCTGGCGGATCAGCTCCTTGTACGCCTCGACCAGCTCGGCCAGATCGACCGCGTCCAGGTTCAGGTCGTCCACCGCGGCGCGGGCTTCCTTCAGGCGTGCCATGACGTTCTCGAACAGGGCGCTGTCGACGCCCATGACGGTGCTGCCGAACATCTGGACGAGGCGGCGGTAGGAGTCCCAGGCGAAGCGTTCGTTGCCGGAGGACTTCGCCAGGCCGAGGACGGATTCGTCGTTGAGGCCGATGTCGAGGATCGTCTCCATCATGCCGGGCATGGAGAAGCGGGCCCCGGAGCGGACGGAGAGCAGCAGCGGGTCGTCCGGCTGCCCCAGCAACCGCCCCGCGGCCTGCTCCAGAACGGTCAGGTGGTGGGAGATCTCGCGGGCCAGGCCCTGCGGTTCGGAGCCGGTGGCGAGGAAGGCGCGGCAGGCTTCGGTGGTGACGGTGAAGCCGTGCGGCACCGGCAGACCCATCCGGGTCATCTCGGCCAGGTTGGCGCCCTTGCCGCCGAGCAGGTCGGCCATGTCACGGCCGCCCTCGGTGAACGCGTACACGTAACGGACCATGACAGTGCTGTTCCTTCCTGCTGAGCAGGGGCAGGTATGCGCCTAGCCGCCGACCGAACTGCACCCGAGAGGTGCACGAGGCGCGGCGGCCATGCGGGAGGGTCACATCTCGAAGACGATGCGCGCCTTGATCTGGCCGTTCAGGACTTCTTCGATGGACTCGTTGACGGTCTCCAGCGGCCGGGTCTCGTAGATGACCTTGGTGCGTCCGGCGGCGTGCAGCTGGAAGACCTCGTCCAGGTCCTGGCGGGTGCCGACGATGGAGCCGATGACGGAGGTGCCGTTCAGGACGGTGTCGAAGATCGGTACCCGGATGGTGCCGCCGGCGGGCAGGGCGACCATGACCAGCTTGCCGCCGCGCCGCAGCCCGCCGTACACGGAGGCGAACGCCTGCTCGTTGACGGCCAGCGCGATCGCCGCGTGCGCGCCCCCGTGCCGCCTGAGCACCTCGGCCGGGTCCTCCTTGCGGGCGTCGATCAGGATGTCGGCGCCGAGCTCCCGGGCCAGTTCGAGCTTGTCGTCGGTGACGTCGATCGCGGCGACCGTGGCCCCGGCGATCTTCGCGTACTGCACGGCCAGGTGGCCGAGGCCGCCGACGCCGGAGATCGCCACGAGCTGGGTGGGCCGTACGTCGGCGACCTTCAGCGCCTTGTACGTGGTCACGCCGGCGCAGGTCAGCGGGGCCGCGTCGCGCGGGTCGACGCCCTCGGGGACCACAGTGGCGAAGTCGGCCGGGGCGAGCATCTTCTCGGCGTACCCGCCGTCCACGCTGTAGCCGGTGTTCTGCTGCTGCTCGCACAGGGTCTCCCAGCCGGACAGGCAGTGCTCGCACCGCCCGCAGGCCCAGCCCAGCCAGGGCACGGCCACTCGCTGGCCGACCGCCAGGTGGGTCACGCCGTCGCCGAGCGCCTCGACGACGCCGACGCCTTCGTGGCCGGGAACGAACGGCGGGGACGGCTTGACGGGCCAGTCACCGTGCGCGGCGTGGATGTCGGTGTGGCACAGCCCGGACGCCTCGACCCGGATGCGGGCCTGGCCCGGACCGGGCTCCGGATCCGGACGCTCCTCGATCACCAGCGGTTCGCCGAAGGACCGGACGACTGCTGCCTTCATGGACTCCTCCTCAGACTCTGTCGGCGCGATGCGGTTCCAGAGTCGGCCGCCGCCCGGTACTGCGGCAGGTGCTGGACGTCCTCGCGAGTGGGGCCGGTCGGCCCTGAGCCGCGCGGCAACGGACCCCTCGGTCCGGCGGAATGCGCTGCCGTGGGATGAGCCACGGCGTTCGGTGGGCGGCATGATGCAGTGCCGCCGGCCGCGCCCTCGTGTAGATCCGGCCCGCCGGGCGACACCCAGGCCGCCGGGCTGATCCGCTGCGAGTCCAGCCGTGCGGTGCCGTGATACGCGGGACGGCCACGGCGTAGCCGGCCACCCGGCCCCATCGGGAGCGGCGGGCACACGCCGCCGGAGGCGTGACCGAGCCCGACCGTCCGGACGACCGAGATGTGGAGATCCGATGGGGTACCCCGCGGGAGGACAGGGAGGTGCCAGTAGGGCCGACCGGCCCTGGCCCTTTGGCCCGGGATCGCGCAAGATCTGCGGTAGGCAAGGACCGGTCGCACTCATGGGCGAAGTCCGGTACGGGACTTAAGACGGCGCAGAACGCAGAACAAGGAGTATCTGATGGCGGACGGCGAGCAGCCCGGCCCCGACAACCCGATCCGGGTCTTCCTGCTGGACGACCACGAGGTGGTACGGCGCGGGGTGCACGATCTGCTGGACGACGAGCCGGACATCACCGTGGTCGGCGAGGCCGCCAATGCCGATCAGGCCCTGACCCGTGTGCCCGCGCTGCGCCCCCAGGTCGCGGTGCTGGATGTGCGCCTGCCGGACGGCGACGGGGTGAGCGTGTGCCGGGAGCTGCGCTCTCGGATGCCGGAACTGGCCTGCCTGATGCTGACTTCGTTCGACGACGAGGAGGCCCTGCTGGACTCGATCATGGCCGGGGCGTCCGGGTACGTACTGAAGCAGATCCAGGGCTCGGACCTGGTATCGGCCGTGCGCACGGTGGCCAAGGGCCAGTCCCTGCTCGACCCCAGCGCCACCGCCAAGCTGATGGCCCGGTTGCGTCAGGGCCAGGAGCCGGAGCCCGAGCCGGACGCCCTGCCGGGCCTGACCGACCGGGAGCGGGAGATCCTGGCCCTGATCGGTGAAGGACTGACCAACCGGCAGATCGGCCAGCGGCTCTACCTCGCCGAGAAGACGGTGAAGAACCACATCTCCCGGCTGCTGGCCAAACTCGGGGTGGAGCGCCGCATCCAGGCCGCCGTCATCGCCACCCAGGCCCAGGACCGGCTGAAGGAACAAGGCCACTGAGACCCGCGCGGCGAGCTGTGGGGCCGAACGTCCCCCGGCTCGCCCCCGTACGGCCCATGCCCGATCGCATCCCCGGCCAGCAGGCTGGCAGCGCAGACAGACGCGGATCGATCGGGAGGACGACGGACATGAGCGTGCGCGTGGGCATCAACGGCTTCGGCCGCATCGGACGCAACTACCTGCGCTGCGTGCTGCAGCGCGCGGAGACCGAGGCCGGTACGGCCGTCGAGGTCGTGGCGGTCAACGACCTCACCTCGCCGGCCGCGCTGGCCCATCTGCTGGCCTACGACTCGACGTACGGCCGCATCGGCCGCACCGTCGAGCACGACGACACCTCGATCACCGTGGACGGGCACCGCATCGCGGTGACCGCCGAACGTGACCCGGCCGCCTTGGACTGGGCCGGCCTCGGCGTCGACATCGTCATCGAGTCCACCGGCCGCTTCCGCACACGCGAGCAGGCCGGCCTGCACCTGAAGGGCGGTGCCCGCAAGGTGCTGCTGTCCGTGCCGGGCAAGGGCGTCGACGCCACCGTCGTGATGGGCATCAACGAGGACACCTACAACCCGGAGAGTGACCACGTCATCTCCAACGCCTCCTGCACCACCAACTGCGTGGCCCCGATGGTGAAGGTCCTCGATGACCGCTTCGGCCTCGTCAAGGGGCTGATGACCACCATCCACGGCTACACCAACGACCAGGTCGTCCTCGACGGCCCGCACAAGGACCTGCGGCGCGGCCGCAGCGCCGCCGTCAACATCATCCCCACCAGCACCGGCGCTGCCCGCGCCGTCGGCCTGGTCCTGCCGGAGCTGGCCGGCACCCTCGACGGCATCGCCGTACGCGTCCCGGTCGAGGACGGCTCGCTCACCGACCTGAGCGTGGTCCTCGACCGGCCGGCGACCGCCGAGGACGTCAACGCCGCGTTCCGGGAGGCCGCCGACGGGCCGCTGAAGGGCATCCTGCGCGTGTCCGACGCCCCGATCGTCTCCCGCGACGTCGTCGGCGACCCGGCATCCTGCGTCCTGGACGCCCCGCTGACCCAGGCGCACGGCGACCTGGTGAAGGTGTTCGGCTGGTACGACAACGAGTGGGGCTACACCAACCGGCTGGTCGACCTCACGGAGTACGTGGCCGACACGCTGCCTCGCAACTGACCGAGTGGTCCGGGGGCCGAGCGCTCTCACCTGGCGGGCCGGTATTGCACGACGCGCCAGGCCGCGCCGGCCTCCCCCGCATCCGTGGCATTTCGCCAGGTCTCGGCGTCGGCCCGGATCTCGTCGATCCGCAGGAGGTGCCGACTCTCTGGGGCCTGGCGGATGCTCCACGGGCTGCCGCCCGGCGCGGGCGCCGTTCCGCCGGGGACGGTGAGCCCCTCGCGGTGGCCGATCCCGGCACCCGAGCCTCATCCAATGATCGCTGCGGGACCACGGGGGTGAGAGGGACGAGCGGCCCCGGACCGGGGACGATGAGGGCCTGGCGCGTCGCGGTCGCGGTCTGTCGTGCTGCTGGGCGTGTCGTCGGCATCCACGTCCGCGCCGGCGTCCACGATTTCGGGAGACGCCCGGTGCCCCTCGGGCGGACACTGGAACTGGCTCGTCGGGCGCGGACTGATCGCGGTGGTGACCGTGGTGCCGGACCGTCCACCATGTGGCTCATCGGGGTACACGCCGAGGCAGACCCCGCGGTGTGTCCGCGACAGTGAGGAGGATTCCATGGCTTCGCGGCAGCTTGATGATGAGAAGACCGTGACGGGGCTGGTGGCCGATGCCGCTGCGGCACCGTCCATGCACAACGCGCAGCCATGGCGCTTCCGCTACCTGACCGGCGAGCGTGTCCTTCTGCTGCGCGCTGATCCCGAGCGGGCCATGCCCCGGTCCGACCCCGACAACCGCGCCCTGCACATCGGCTGCGGGGCGGCCGTGTTCAACCTGCGTGTCGCCGCCGCGCACGTGGATCTCGTCCCGGAGGTCCGGCTGCTGCCCGAGCCGCAGGACCCCCTGCTGCTCGCTGCCGTCCATCTGGCCGACGAGGCTGGGCGCCAGCGGGACGAGGACCTGGCGCGGCTGCACCCGGCGATCCGCGAGCGGCACACCAGCCGCCATCCCTTCGCCGAGAAGGAGGTCCCCGAGGACGTGCGGGCCACCCTTCAGGACGCGGCCGAACGGGAGGGGGCCGTGCTGCTCTTCCCGGGAGCCTGGCACGCCGAGACCGTGCTCGACCTGATCCACGACGCCGAGAGCCGGGACACCCTGGATGCGGAGGCGAGCGAGGACCTGGTCCGCTGGACCCGGCTCGGGCCGGAGGCGGACACGGCCGTCGACGGCGTCCCCGAATACGCGTTCGGCCCGCGCAAGCGCGACGGCAAGGCCCCGGTGCGCGACTTCGCCGGACGGCGGCCGGTCGCGGACCGCGGCACCACCACGTTCGAGCACACCCCGCACCTGGCCCTGCTGAGCACTCCCGGGGACGGACCGGCCGACTGGCTGCGCGCAGGCCAGGCCCTGGAGCGCGTCCTGCTGGAAGCGACCCTCGCCGACCTCGCCACCTCCCTGACGTCCCACGCCCTGGAGGACCGCGCGCTGCGGCTGCTGGCCCGCGACCCCGCGTCGGGCACGGGACAGGTGCAGATGGTGCTGCGCCTGGGGTACGGCCCGAAGGGTCCGGCCACGCCCCGCCGCCCGGTACGGGACGTGCTGGAGATCGTGTAAGCAGCCGTCCCCCGGGCTACCCGGCGGCGTGCTTACGCGGGCCGGTGGCCTCGGCGGGCGTTGAACTCTTCCCAGGCCCGGTCCCACTGCGCCCTGCGACGCGCATCCAGCCGTACCCGGACGGCCCACCAGACGCCTGCCACCAGGACGCACACGCCTGCCCCGGCGGCCGCTCCGAGGGCGGCTCCCTGGGCGCGGGCCTGGACGGCCGACGACGTCGACGGTCACGCCCAGGCGCACGTCCCCGCCGACGACGACCACACGGGCCGATGGCCATGCTGTGGCGGACCGTGCTGTCCGCACTCCAGGACCCCGCCGCCCCCGCCCGCGAGGAGACCATCGCCCGCGGCGCCGCCGCGCTCGCCCTCAAGCGGACCCCCGAGGCCACCATCGACGACGCGCTGGAGAACGGGCTGTACGAGTTCGGCGTCGTTATCGAGCCGCCGACTGCGGCGGCCGCGCTCGCCGCGCAGCGGGTGACCGAGTCCGCACAGGAATGTTGAACCGGCGACGACCACCGGCTCCCTCCCGGTCACACCCCCCGCTGCTGCCGGACCGAACGGCCACGGTTGGGCCCCGCCCGGTCCGGCAGCCGCCTCACATGTCGCCGTCGATCTCTGGGCGCAGGCTGTAGGTGTTGGTGAAGGATCCGACGGACACGCAGCCGGCGCGGTCGTTGAGGTTCAGGGTCTGCTCGGTGATGCCCCACTTCTTGTCCTTGGTCCAGCGGCCGTTCTTGTAGAAGTAGCCGTACCGCTTCGCCCGGCCGTTGTGACCCCGAAGGACGTTGTACGCCTCGTTGCGCCGGAAGGAGATGGCTTCGGCTTCCCGGTCTCCCTCGAAGCCGCACTGGTAGTCGGGGAACAGGTAGGCGGTGTCCGAGCCGGTGCCCGGGGCCTTCAGGTAAGCCGAGGTGGGCTGGTTCGCGGCGGCGTGGCCGCGCAGGGAGTAGTCGGTACGCGCCTGGGTGAGGGGGAAGACCCAGATCCGGGCCGTCTCGTTGTTGTTGAGATCGTTGTGCTCGTACAGGCACAGGCTCCTGTCCGGGCAGGCGTCCGACCCCTTCCCGATGAGTTCCTGTACCTGCGGGGCAGGCTCGCTGCCCTGCGCGATGCCTGGCAGTGCCAGCGCGAGAGTAGCGGCAGCGACGGCGGTGGCCATGATCCTCTTCATGATCCGCTTAACGCCACAACCCCTCGCGTGGTCACCGTGCAGCCCGGGAAGCCCGGCATGCGAGTGCGCACCTCACTTCGTGCGACCGCTGCCACTGCAAGTGGCAGAACGACTGACGTTCTTGTGGCAGACGACATGGACTTCCTGGGCACCGAGCCACTGACTGCGGCCATCGCCTCACTGGAGCGTGGTCTGGCGGGCAGGCCCGCGGGGGAAGTCGGTGACCTGGCCGCAGCCCGGGGCATCAGTCCGGAGCTGATGGTGGCGGCCCTGACCGTTCGTGACAGCCTCGGCCGGCTGAACGACCTCAACGACCCGAACCGGCCGTTCGACCTGGAGACGGACCGGCGGGTGGCCGAGTTCAAGCTCGCGCGATGGCGCGGCGCCGACGCCACACGCAAACGGCAGACGTTCAAGGACCTGGTCCTGCTTGCCGCCGACCGCACGGGCCGCCGCGCCGAGCTGTTCGTCGTCGGGCCCGAGCCCGGCCGTTTCCTGCGCACCTCACGCGCGACAGCGGCCTGGGCGCTGAACCGCACCCCGCACGCGCGCCGCGTGTTCGAGGAGTCCTTCGGCTCCCTGGACGTTTCCGTCGCGCAGTTCACGGCGCGCCACGCCGGCCATGTCCGGGTCACTGACCTGTGTGAGGTGCTGCCGCCCACGGTGGCAGCGGCGCTGGTGCGCTGAACAGGCAGGGCGCCCGGCCGCGTGTCGGTCATGCTGCGGATGGCGCTCCGGATCCGGACGGCTCCGCGGCGGGCAGCATGGTCAGCAGCATGACGCTGGGCTCGGTGGCGCGCACGCTGTGCGGCAGCCGTGCGGGCAGATGGATCCAGCTGCCCGGCGTCGCCTCGGTCTTCTCCTCGCCCAGGACGAGGTTGAGGCGGCCGGAGACGACCTGGATGACCACGGGCAGGGCGGAGGTGTGCTCGGTCAGTTCCTGGCCGGCGGCGAAGGCGAAGCCGACCACGCGCAGGCGGTCGTCGCGGTACAGGACCCGGCTGAGGGTGCCGTCCTCAGGTACGGCCAGTTCGGTGGCCAGGTTGGTGATCACGGTGGCGGGCATGGGGTGCCTCCTCAGGGCTGGGACGGGGCGGGGGTCGGGACGGCGATCAGGCTGATCGCGCCAAGGTGGGCGCTGTGGCGTCGGAAGACGCGGCGCATGTGCACCACACGGCGCAGGGCGGCCGGGTCCCGCAGCGCCCGGACGGCGATGCGCAGCGCGGGGATCAGCCCTTCGTCGTCGACGAGCCGGCGCGGTTCGAGCAGCGCCATCGGTGCGGTCTTCTGGGCGGTGACGGTGAAGCCCTCGTCGGCGAGAAGTTCACTCCAGCCGGTGGGGGTCAGGGGGCGGGCGCCGACGTGGATGGCGTCCCGCAGGTCTGCGGTGATCCGCTCGGCGAGGGCCGGGGCGAGGCCGTCGGGCAGCAGGCACAGTTCGTGGATGGCGTAGCGGCCGGTGGAGTCGTCGAGCAGGCGGCGTGCTTCCCGTACGACGCGTCGCTTGGCCGGTTCGGGTTGCATCGTCAGCATCGCCTCGCCGTACACGACGGTGGCGCCGCCGTCCGGCAGCCCGGTGGCCGCGGCGTCCGACCGTACGGCGCGTACCTCGGTGGGGCCGGGGCCGGTGAGCGTGCTCAGCGTGGCCACGGCGGCCGGGTCGCGGTCGACGGCGGTGTAGGTGGCCGGGCGGCGGGCGAGGGTCAGCCGACCGGTGGCTCCCAGGCCGGCGGCCAGCTCCACCACGCGGTCTTCCGGGTCCACCGCCAGAGCGTCCAGCATCCACCGGGTCAGCTCTACACCGCCGGGGCGCAGGACGCGCTTGCCCAGGCGCGCCAGCAGCCAGTGGCCGGGCATACGGGCGGCGTCCAGTCCGTCGCCGGGAAGGGAGATGTTCTGCTGCAGGGCCGGAGGGTCCGTCGATGCCATGGTCGTACCTCGCTCTCTGCCTGAGTCCGTGCTACTTAGGTGAACCTAACTTGGAGTGATGGTGGGGTGCGGGGGGCCGAACGTCCCGGATTTCAGGGTCCAGTGGGTCAGTTCAGCCATGGCGGGAGGACTCCGCGACGCCTCCTACTCGTCGTGGAACAGGTCCGTGCTGAGGCAGCGATCTCCGGTGTCGGGCAGGACCACGACGATCAGGGCGCCCTTGTGCTATGCGGCCCCGGGGCTGTGGTCGGCCTCATCGGCCCACCGGGCGGCGAGTTCTCCGGCGCGCCGGGCTGCGTCGGCCACCGCGTCCGGCCCGCCGCCTGCGAGGGCGAGGAGCAGGGCCCGGTCGACTTCGAGGTCGACACCCAGGTCGGCCTGTACCGCAGCCGTCCATTCCCTCAGTACGTCGTCCATGATCACCCTTCTTGGTCCGTGAGGGGGTGGTGCGCAGTGCCGTGGTCGGTCACAGGAGGCTGCTCCAGTAGGACCAGAAGCGGGTGAGCACGAGCAGGGTGATCACTCCGTACCAGGCGCCGAGGAGCATCCAGTGCGTGTCGCGGACGATGTCCAGGACACCCCGGGGCACCGGGACGATCCCCCGTTCCAGGCAGTGCAGGGTGACGTACCAGAACAGGGCGATGGTGACGACCCAGACGACGGCACAGTAGGGGCAGAGCTTGTTGAGTTCGTACAGCGACTGCGCGATCAGCCAGTGCGCGAACACCACTCCCACCAGCGCCCCGGCGTCCAGCGCGAGCCACAGCCGGCGGTGCAGACGCGCGCCGGAGAGCACGGCGACGCCCAGGGCGGTCACGGCGGCGAAGGCGCCCAGTCCGAGCAGCATGTTGGGGAAGCCGAGCAGGCTCCCTTGCGGGCTGGACATGACGCTGCCGCAGCTCACGACGGGGCTGATGTTGCAGGGCGGCTGGTAGGCGGGATCCTGCAGCAGCCGCCAGTCGTCCACGGTGAGCTGGAAGGAGGCGAGCCAGCCGACGGCGCCGGCGAGGACCATCACCCATCCCGTGCGGCGGCTGCCGCCGACTGTGGGCCGGCGCCGGACGATCGTCGCGTCCGGCGCCGGCATGGGGACGTGGCTCATGCGGCTCGCCGTGAGCCGGAGGCGGGCCGGGGCCGGCCCGCGCCCGCCGGGGCCGCGGTGGCCGTACGTGTCGTGGCTCGCCGCCGGTAGACCAGGTACGGGCGGGCCAGGTATCCGATTGGGGCGCTCCACACATGCACCAGGCGGGTGAACGGCCAGGCCGCGAAGAGGAGGAAGGCGCTCATGGCGTGCAGTTGGAAGAGGAGCGGGGCTCCGGCGATCGCCTCGGGCCGCGGCTGGAGGACGAACAGGCCGCGGAACCAGACGGAGACGGTCGAGCGGTAGTCGTAGCCGGCCCCGAACATGTTGTGGGCGGCGGTGGCGGTGATACCCAGCACGACGGTGGCGGACAGCAGCGGGAAGAGGAGTTTGTCGCTGCGGTCGGTGCCGAGGCGGATCTGGCGGGTCAGCAGGCGGCGGGCGCACAGCATGCCCAGCCCGGTGACCATGGCGACGCCCGCGACCGAGCCCGCCCACACGGCCGTGCTGTGGTAGGCGTGCTCGGAGATGCCGACGGCTTCGGTCCACGCGTCGGGAATGGCGAGCCCCACGACGTGCCCGGCGATCACCATGAGGGCGCCCAGGTGAAACAGGGGGCTGCCGAAGCGTAGCCAGCGGTGTTCGAGGAGCTGGGTGGTGCGGGAGGTCCAGCCGAACTGGTCCTGCCGGTAGCGCCAGATGTGCCCGACCACGAACACGGCGAGGCAGATGTAGGGGACGGCGACCCACAGCAGCAGGTCGGCACCGCTCGCCGAGGCGGCGGCCGAGGAGGAGAGCGAGGCGTTCATCGGGGGCCTTCCGTACTGCTGGTCGGGGCGAGTGGCACATGGGTCGGCGGGGCCTGCATGGGTGGCACGAAGGTGCCCGGCGGGGCGAACTCGCCGTCCCCGTAGGGGTCGAGACCGACCTCCTCGTTCGGCGGGCCCTCTGCGACGAGCTGGTCCACCGCCGCGCGGTCCGCGTCGGTGGGCGGCGGCAGCAGGGTGAGCAGCGCGGCCAGGACGTGCCGGTAGGGGGAGTCGGAGTCGGTCAGCGCCCGGTGGATCAGCTCCAGTCCGCGCCGGTGCTGGCGCAGCGGCGCCTCGCCGCTACCGGGGCCTGCCAGGGCGGCGAACTCAAGGACGACGGGGAGATGGTCGGGCAGTTCGCCGCCGTCGGTGTCCCAACCCGCGGCGCGATAGCGCTGGTTCAGGGTGAGCAGCGCCATGCCGCGCCGGCGGGTGTCGCCGTGCAGGTAGTAGGTGAGGTAGAGGCTGCTCTTGCGGCGCAGGTCGAACATCTCGACGTAGTGCCGCTCCAGCGCCTCGGTGTCCTGTCCGGCGAACCAGTCGGTGAACCGGGCCAGGTGCTCCGCCGCGGGCATGGCTGGCAGGGCCTCCACGACGGTCGTCAACTCAGCCCGGGCCGAGGTCAGTTCGGAGTCGGGGTACTGCAGGAGCAGCGACACGAGCCGCAGGGCCAGCGCTCGGCCCGCCGTCTCCTCGGGGGTGAGCCGGGCCGGGCGGCGTACGGCGGCCCGGACGCGGGTGCGGACGAGGGCGGGGATGGTTGCCGGCAGCGGGCTCATCGGTGGTCTCCGGCAGTGGTGTTGCGGCGCAGGGTGGGGATGCCGAGCATGATCTTGCGGGGCTCAGGGGCGCCGGACGTCTCGACCGGGCAGCGATCCTCCATCGCGGTCAGGGCGGCGGCGTCTTCCTTGTGGGCGGCCGGAACGACGTACCGGTCGGCGTACTTGGCGACGGCGAGCAGCCGGTGCAGGTCCTCCGCCTCGCGCACGCTGAGCCCGACGGCCTTGAGCACCTTCTCGTCGCCGTCCTCGCCGAGGGTGCGCTCCCGCATGTACGAGCGCAGCGCCGTGAGCTTCATCAGCACCCCGGCGACCACATCCGTGTCTCCCGCGGTGAACAGCTCCGCCAGGTACTCCAGCGGGATGCGCAGCCGGGTGACGGCCGCGAAGACATGGTCGGGGTCGTCCTGGTTGCCGCCCGCCGCGTCGACGGCGTCGAGGACGGGGGACAGCGGCGGCACGTACCAGACCATCGGCATCGTCCGGTACTCCGGGTGCAGCGGAAGCGCCACCTTGTACCGCATCACCAGGTCGTACACCGGGGAGCGGCGGGCGGCGTCCAGCCAGTCCTCGGGGATGCCGGACTCGCGTGCGGCCGCCCGCACTTCGGGGTCGTGCGGGTCGAGGAAGACCCCGCGCTGGGCGTCGAGCAGGTCGCGCTCGTCCGGGGTGGCCGCGGCCTCGCCGACGCGGTCGGCGTCGTACAGCAGCAGCCCGAGGTAGCGCAGCCGGCCGACGCAGGTCTCCGAGCAGACGGTGGGCTGGCCGGCCTCGATGCGGGGGAAGCAGAAGGTGCATTTCTCGGCCTTGCCGGTGGCGTGGTTGACGTACACCTTCTTGTACGGGCAGGCCGTCACGCACATTCGCCAGCCGCGGCACTTGTCCTGGTCGACGAGGACGATGCCGTCCTCGACGCGCTTGTACATCGCGCCGGACGGGCACGCGGAGACGCAGGCCGGGTTGAGGCAGTGCTCGCACAGCCGGGGAAGGTGGAAGAGGAAGGTCTGCTCGAACTCGAACTTCACCTTCTCCGCCCACGCCCCGCTCAGGTTGGGATCGGCACCGGCGTGCTCCGGTGCGCCGCCGAGGCCGTCCTCCCAGTTGGCACCCCAGGTGATCGCGGTGGGCTTGCCGGTGAGGACCGAGCGGGGGCGGGCGACGGGTATGTCCTGCTGGGCGGGGGCGTTGACGAGGTTGTCGTAGTCGTAGGTGACCGGCTCGTAGTAGTCCTCGATGGAAGGCAGGTCCGGGTTGGAGAACAACGACAGCAGCCGCTTGATCCGGCCGCCGGAGCGCAGGACCAGGCGCCCGCGCTTGTCGAGCATCCAGCCGCCCTTCCAGTGCTCCTGGTCCTCGTAGCGGCGCGGGTAGCCGACGCCGGGTTTGGTCTCGACGTTGTTGAACCAGGCGTACTCGACGCCGGTGCGGTTGGTCCACGTCTGCTTGCAGGTGACCGAGCAGGTGTGGCAGCCGATGCACTTGTCGAGGTTCATGACCATCGCGATCTGTGCCATCACGCGCATGTCAGTACTCCACTTCCTGGCTGCGGCGGCGGATGACGGTGACCTCGTCGCGCTGGTTGCCGGTCGGGCCGTAGTAGTTGAAGGCGTAGGTGAACTGGGCGTAGCCGCCCGCGAGATGGGTGGGCTTGAGCAGCAGCCGGGTGAGCGAGTTGTGGATGCCGCCCCGCTTGCCGCTGACCTCGGTCTTCGGCACGTTCACGTTGCGGTCCTGGGCGTGGTACATGTACACCGTGCCCTCGGGCATCCGGTGGGTGACCACAGCCCGGGCGGCGACGACACCGTTGCGGTTGTACGCCTCGATCCACTCGTTGTCCTTGACGCCGATCTTCTCGGCGTCCTCCAGGGACATCCAGATCGTGGGTCCGCCGCGGGACAGGTCGAGCATGTACTTGTTGTCCTGGTAGTTCGAGTGGATGGACCACTTCGAGTGCGGGGTCAGATAGCGGACCGTGACCTCCGCCCGGCCGTCCTCCCGCAGCTGCTCGTCGCCGTAGTGCCGTGGCGTGTTCAACGGCGGCCGGTAGACGGGCAGTTGCTCACCCATCTCCGTGATCCAGTCGTGCTGGACGAAGAAGTGCTGCCGTCCGGTGAGGGTGTGCCAGGGCTTCTGGTGCTCGGTGTTGATGACGAACGGCGAGTAGCGGCGCCCGCCGGTCTCCGAGCCGGACCACTCGTACGACGTCATCACCGACCGGGGCTGGGTGCGGGTGTCGGCGAACGTGATCCGCTCGGCCTCGCGCTCGGAGGCCAGCTCCACCAGACCCTCGCTGCCGGTCTGCCGCTCCAGTGCGCGGAAGCCCTCGGTGGCCAGGCGGCCGTTGGTGGTGCCGGACAGGGCGAGGATCGCGTCGCACATGTGGGAAGCGGTGGCGAGCGAGGGCCGTCCGGTGGCGATTCCGTCCCGGACGGTGCCGTTGCGGCGTCGGAGGTCGTCGATCTCCTGGTTCGGGTGGACGGTGACGCCCTTGGTGGTGGTCCCGAGGGTGTCCAGCAGCGGGCCGACGGCGCGCATCTTCTGTCCGATCACGGCGTAATCCCGTTCGATGACGACCAGCTTCGGCATGGTCCGCCCCGGGACCGGCTCGCACTCGCCGGTTTTCCAGTCCCGTACGGCCCCGCCCGGCTGGGCCAGTTCGTCGGGGGTGTCGTGCAGCAGCGGCACGGCCAGGACGTCGGTGCGCTTGCCCAGGTGCTCGGCGGCCAGCTCGCTGAACTTGTCGGCCATCGTCAGGAAGGTGTCGTAGTCGGTGCGGGCCTGCCAGGGCGGGGCGATGGCCGGGGTGAAGGCGTGCACGAAGGGGTGCATGTCCGTGGACGACAGGTCGTCCTTCTCGTACCAGGTCGCGGCGGGGAGGACGACGTCGGCGAGCAGGCCGGTGGAGGTCATCCGGAAGTCCATGCAGACCAGCAGGTCGAGCTTGCCCTCGGGCGCCTCGTCCCGCCACACCACGTCCTTGGGCCGGTGCTCGGCCGGGGTCTCCTCGGAGCGGACCGCCGCGTCCGTGCCCAGCAGGTGCCGCAGGAAGTACTCGTTGCCCTTGCCGGATGAGCCGAGCAGGTTCGCCCGCCACACGGTCAGCACGCGCGGGAAGTTGGCCGGGTCGTCCGGGTCCTCGGCGGCGAACCGCAGCCGCCCCGACTTCAGCTCGTCGACGATGTGCTCGGCGACGTCACGCCCTTGAGCCCTCGCCTCGTCCGTCAGGTCGAGCGGATTGCGGTTGAAGCCGGGGTGGCCGGGCGTCCAGCCCAGACGCACGGCCTGCGCCAGGCAGTCGGCGAACCCCTTGCCCGTGAACCGTCCCGCGCCGAGCGGGGAAGCCAGCTCGTCGGGCCCGAACGCCTCGTAGCGCCACTGGTCGGAGTTCAGGTACCAGTACGACGTGCCCGCCATGTGCCGGGTGGGCCGCTGCCAGTCGAAGGCGAACGACAGGTGCTGCTGACCGGTGACCGGGCGGACCTTCTCCTGGCCGACGTAGTGCGCCCAGCCGCCGCCGTTGACGCCCTGGCAGCCGGTCATCGTCGTCAGTGCCAGGAACGCTCGGTAGATGGTGTCGGAGTGGAACCAGTGGTTGGTGCCCGCGCCCAGCGCGATCATCGAACGGCCCCGGGTGCGCTCCGCGTTGCGGGCGAACTCCCGGGCGATCCGGGCGGCCTGCTCGGCCGGCACGGAGGTGATCGTCTCCTGCCAGGCCGGGGTGTACGGCTCGGACGCGTCGTCGTACGACGACGGCCAGCTGCCCGGGAGGCCGGGGCGCTGCACTCCGTACTGGGCGAGCATCAGGTCGAAGACGGTAGTGACGAGCCGTCCGCCGATCCGGCGCACCGGAACGCCCCGGACCATGACCGAACCGCCCTCGGTGCCGCCCTCGTCGAACCGGGGCAACGCGATCGCGACGCTCTCCTCGGCCCGCTCCAGCAGGCTCAACTCCGGGACGACATCGCCCAGATCGAGGTTCCAGCGGCCTCGCCCGGCCTCCCCCCACCGGAAGCCGAGCGAGCCGCCGGGGACCACCGGTTCGCCGGTGGCCCGGTCCAGAAGGACGGTCTTGAACTCCGCGTTCTCTTCGGCCTCCACGTCACGGCCGAGGTCGGCCGCGGTGAGGAACCCGTCCGGGACGAGACCGTGGTCGTGCTCGCGCAAGGTCACCAGGAACGGCGCGTCGGTGAACTTCCGCAGGTAGTCCTGGAAGTACGGAACTTCGCGGTCGACCAGGAACTCGCGCAGGACCACATGCCCCATGGCCATCGCCAGCGCGCCGTCCGTGCCGGGGTGCGGGGAGACCCATTCGTCGGCGTGCTTGACGTTGTCGGCGTAGTCGGGGCTGACCGCGACGACCTTGGTGCCGTTGTAACGGGTCTCGGTCAGGAAGTGCGCGTCGGGCGTGCGGGTGACGGGGATGTTGGAACCCCACATGATCAGATAGCCGGCGTTCCACCAGTCCGCCGCCTCCGGGACGTCGGTCTGGTCGCCGAACACCTGCGGGGAGGCGATCGGCAGGTCGGCGTACCAGTCGTAGAACGACAGCAGCGTGCCGCCGATCAGCGAGTGGAACCGCGCCCCGGCCGCGAACGACGCCATCGACATCGCCGGGATCGGCGAGAAGCCCGCGACCCGGTCGGGGCCGTACGCCTTGACGGTGTGCACTTGGGCGGCGGCGATCAGCTCGCTCACCTCGTCCCAGTCGGCACGCACCAGACCGCCCTTGCCGCGCGCCCGCTTGTAGGCGCGCGCCTTCGCAGGGTTGGAGGTGATCTCCGCCCAGGCGGCCACGGGATCGCCGAGCCGCTTGCGCGCCTCGCGCCACAGCTTCAGCAACGCGCCCCGTACATAGGGGTAGCGGACCCGGCTGGGGGAGTAGGTGTACCAGGAGAACGAGGCGCCACGCGGGCAGCCGCGCGGCTCGTACTCGGGGCAGTCCGCGCCGATCGAGGGGTAGTCGGTGGCCTGGTGCTCCCAGGTGATGATGCCGTCCTTGACGTACACCATCCACGAGCAGGAACCGGTGCAGTTCACGCCGTGCGTGGAGCGCACCACCTTGTCGTGCGACCAGCGGTCCCGGTAGTAGCCCTCCCACTTCGGGTCGCCCTCGCCGAACACGGCGCGCCCGTCGGCCGACACCTCGCGGCGGGTCAGCAACCGTCGGGCGGCCAGCGGCCAGCCCTCACCTGCGCTCGACGTCCGACGCCGTGCGTTCTGATCGTTCTCCATGGCCAGGACGCTATGCGGGGCAGGGCCTGAGCCACCTGGGGCCGGCGGGCCCTGACGGACGGCCTACCGGCCCCATGTCGCTGGACGCACCAGGGACCAATGGTCCCGGTGGCGGGTCCGGTCGGCCGGGGAGCCGGGCATGCCGGGCGATGCATGCTGGCTGTGATCGAACCGCAGATGCCCATCCGTCCGTACGACCGCATCCCGCGTCCGTTCCGGCGGCCATTCCCCCGTCCCTGGCCGCCGCAGACGCAGCGCGTACGGCGCGTGGCGCCTGGTTCGGTCGTGCGTCCGGCCGCCCCGCGCGGCCGGACGCGGCATCCGCCCTCCCCGCCGCCGGCGCCCCCGGAATGCCATTCCCCACCGCATCGGTCGGCCGATGCGGCCCCGAATTGGAGACACCGTCATGAGCGAGCTGACCCTCGCCTCGAACCCCGAGGACGCCACGGCCCTGCAATCAGCCGAGGCACACCACGCCCGCCTGGCCGGGGAACTGGCCGGACGCGTGAAGATGCTGATCACCGCCGTGGGCCACGACCCGATCGCAGCCGGGAAGATCCACGCCGGCTTGGTGGCTTTCTGCGACCGCTCGCTCCTGCCGCACGCCGCGGCCGAGGAAGCCGCGCTCTATCCCGCCGCCCACCGCATGCGCGAGGCCCGCCTGCTGATCGAGAGCCTGATCGGCGAGCACCGCTGCCTCACCACGCTCGTCGACGTCCTGCGTGCCACGCCCGCCCCGGCGGACGCGGTGGCCGACGCCCGGGCCCTGCAGGTGCTCTTCGAGGAGCACATGGCCAAGGAGAACGGCCTCGTCCTGCCGCTGCTCGCCATGACGCCCGAGGTGCGTCTGGCGGAGCTGGTGGCGGACATGCACCACCGGCTCGCGAACGACTCGTCCGTCAAGGGCGCCTCAGAAGCCCAGTACAACGAAGCAGGGCACGACGTATACGAAGGGCAGATCGAGGAGACCGGCGGCTGCGGCGGAGCGTGCGGCTGCGGTGAAGCGGAGGAGACGGACGAACCCGAACTGGACGTCCGGGACGTTCCGCATGCCCTTCGTCACGCCACGGTCTTCGGCGCGCTCGACGCCGTCCCGGCGGGCACCGCGATGGTGCTGATCGCCCACCACGACCCGCTGCCGCTCCTCGCGCAGATCGAGCAGCGCACCCCGGGGGTGTTCTCGGTGGAGTACCTGGAACGCGGCCCCGAAGCCTGGCGGCTGCGGTTCAGCCACCGCTGACCCGACCCCACTTCACTCGCGGCGGCGCGCGCCCGTCCGCCACCCGCCGCACCCTCAAGCACTCAAAGAAGGAAGACACGTCATGGACGGATCGCACCGTCGGGCCGGCACCCTGCTCGGGACGGTCGGTACAGCTCTGGTCGTCGCCGGACCGGTCATGTTGTGGCGCGGTCGCAAAGCCAGGAAGGAGATCCGTACCGAACTGGCCGCCCAGAAGATCACTTTCCCCCATCACGGGCTGCCGGCCGAACTCGCCGCCTACACAGGCCGCCGGGTGGAAACCGGGCCTGAGGCGCATGCCTACGCCGAGTTCATCAAGGGCAACCTCGCCCTTGCCACCGGAGGCCGTACCTACGCCGAGATCACCGCGGAGCTGCACGCCGGCGGAGGCGACGACGAGAAGCTCGCCAAAATGCGGCAGACCGCGTTCATGGGCCAGTCCCTGCGCGCCTCGCTGATGTCCGCCTGCCAGGCATGGCACCTCACGACCCTGGTCACGGGACTGGGCGCCGCGCTCACCGGTGTGGGCGCGGCGCTGGTGGCCACCGCGGACGCCCTGACGCCCCGCTCCTCGAACCGCTCCTGACCCTGGTCCGGGTCTGACGACCCGTCCGGCCCCTCTTACGAACGGGGACGTTCGGCCCTGCTGGAGAAGACCATCGGCCGCCGCGCCGAGCACCGCCGCCGGTGGATGCTGACGGCGACCGATCCGGAGGTATCCCGTGTACGACCACATCGACCGCATCCGAGGCCGATTCCACCGCTGCCGTTCACGGTGGGTGCCGCGCACAGTCCGGCCCGGTCATCGTCCGGCCGCCCGCCTCGTCTGCCCTGACTCCAGGGCGGCCGGACGCAGCGGCAGGGCGCTGGGAAGGACCGCACGATGAGCGCCGTCGGCCACGCCGTCCATGCCATCCGACGCCAGCGGCACGACGCGGGGGAGCGGCCGTTCATCGTCATCTGGGAGTCCACCCGGGCCTGCCCGCTGGCCTGCCTGCACTGCCGGGCCGAGGCGGTGCCCGACCGCGACCCGCGGGAGCTGGACACGGACGCGGCCAAGGACCTGCTGCGCCAGGTGGCCGCCTTCGGGCAGCCCGCCCCGCTGTTCGTGATCACCGGCGGAGACCCGTTCCAGCGCCCCGACCTCACCGAACTCATCGCCTACGGCCAGGAGGTCGGGGTCCGCGTCGCAGTCTCCCCCTCCGGCACGCCGACGCTCACCGAGCAGCGACTGCGGGAGCTGCACACGGCTGGGACGGTCGGCCTTTCGCTCAGCCTCGACGGGTCCACGGCCGAACTCCACGACGGTTTCCGCGGCGTGCCCGGCGTGTTCCGCTGGACCCTGGACGCCTGGGACGCCGCCCGCGCCCTCGGCATGAAGGTGCAGATCAACACCACGGTCGCCCGGCACAACCTGCACGACCTTCCCGACATCGTCCGCCTGGTCGCCGAGCACGGCGCCATGCTGTGGAGCGCCTTCTTCCTGGTCCCCACCGGCCGCGGCCGCAGCCTCGGCGCACTGACGCCCGGCGAGGTGGAGGACGTCCTCAACTTCGTGTACGACGTGGGCCTGACCGTGCCCGCCAAGACCACCGAGGCCCACCACTTCCGCCGCGTGGCCCTGCAGCGCCGGATCCTCGCCGACACCGGCGACGACGCCGTGACGGTGCTGGGGCTCGGCCCGCTGTACCGGGAACTGCGTGAGCGTGCCGCCGAGTTGGGCCTGAACGCAGGAACGCGCCGGGTGCGGCGCCCACCGCTGGACGTCAACGCGGGCCGCGGCTTCGTCTTCGTCTCGCACACCGGCACCGTGCACCCCAGCGGCTTTCTGCCACTGGGAGCCGGAAACGTCCGCGAGACACCGCTGACCGAGATCTACCGCTCCTCGGAGCTGTTCACCGGTCTGCGGGACGCCGACCGGCTGGGCGGCCGGTGCGGGGCGTGCGAGTTCCGTCGGGTCTGCGGCGGCTCGCGGTCCCGCGCCTACGGCGTCACCGGCGATCCGTACGCCGAGGAGCCGTGGTGCGGTTACGCCCCCGGCTCCTTCCCCTACCAGCGGGAAGTGGCCGCGCTGCTGTCCGGCGGCGCCGACGCGCAACCGCAGACTCGTCCCCGTCCGACCGCCGCCGAGGGCGGCAAGGAGCACCGTGTACAGCAAGAACGATGACCCGGCCGCGGGCGGTGGCCGCCCGCCCAGCAGGTTCAAGGCGTCCGGCCTGCGCAGCCGTCACCTGGCCGCCCACGTCCTGGTCGCGGCCTGGGTGGTGCTCGCGCTGCTGGCGGCGAGCGTCCAGCAGACGCTGCCCGCGGCCCGCTGGCTGGCCGTCCACCTGTTCCTGCTCGGCGCCGCGACGACCGCCATCGTGGTGTGGAGCGAGCACTTCGCCGTCGCCATGCTCCACGCGAAGCTGCCCGACCGGCGCTGGAGCAATACCCGGCTGGCCGGCGTCAACCTAGGCGCCGTGGGCGTCCTCACCGGCCTGTGGGCCGACCGGCCGGAGCTGACCGGCGTCGGCTGTGCGTTGCTGATCACCGCGGTCGGCGCGCACCTGGTCGTCCTCGTCCGCATGGGCCGGGGCGCGCTGGGAGGACGGCTCGCCCCGATCGCCGACTACTACCGGGCCGCCGCGGCGGCACTGATCATCGGCGCGGTCCTGGGCTGGCTGCTGGCCACCGGCAAGGCCGGCCCGCAGCACTACAGCGGCCTGAAGCTGGCCCACGTCCACGCCACGCTCCTCGGCTGGATCGGACTGCCCGTGCTGGGCACGCTGTTCATGCTGTGGCCGACTGTTCTGGGTGTGCGCATGGCCGAGCGCACGACGCGGCTGGCGCGGTGGGTGCTGTTGCTGACCGGGGGCGGCCTTGTGGCCGCCGTCGCCGGACTGTCGGCCGGGTGGCGCGCTGTCGCCGTACTGGGCGTGGCCCTGTACGCGGCAGGCGTCGCGGTCGCGGCGCAGTTGTTCGCCCGGACGGTGCGCCGGCGACCGGCCATCTCAGCGGCCGCCGCGTGGATGCTGGCCGCAGCCGTGGGATGGCTGCTCGTCGGCCTGGTCGTGGACCTGGTGCTCCTGGCCGCACGGCCGCTCGCCGAGGTACGGGACTCCGGGTCCCTGGTTCTGCTGCTGCTCGTCGGCCTCGTCGCGCAGGTCCTCATCGGTGCCCTCACCTACCTGCTGCCCATTGTGCTCGCCAGCGGTCCCAAGGAACGGGCTTCGCTGAGGGCGGTGTTGGAGTGGGGCTGGGCGCCGCGGCTGGTCCTGCTCAACCTCGGTGTGGTCCTGCTGGCGCTGCCGCTTCCCGGCTCCGCCGGCTCGGCGGGCACGCTGCTGGTCGGGGCGGCCGGGGTCGCGTTCCTCGCTCTGGTGGTGCGTGTGCTGGTGCGCAGTGGGCGGGGGCTGTTCGCGGGCGGGGACAAGGCGGGTGTCGCGCGGCGCCCCGTCCTGTGGGGGACCGCGGCGGGGGCCGTACTGATCGTGCTGGCCGTGCTCGTGGCCAACAGCGGTGGGGACACGAGCAGCCAGGTCGGCGGCGCGGGGACGGCGGGCGCGGGCGCCGGGACCACCCGCACGGTCGCCGTCACCCTGGCCGACATGCGCATCCGCCCGGCCCGGATCGAGGTCGCTGCGGGCACCTCGCTGCGGCTGAAGGTCACCAACACCGACGCCCAGCGCCACGACCTGAAGGTCGAGGACGGCCCCGCCACCCCGATGCTCGCCGAAGGGCAGACCCGCACCATCGACGTCGGACAGGTCACCAAGAGCCGTGAGGCGTGGTGCACTTTGCCGGGCCACAAGGCGGCCGGGATGACCATGGACATCGTCGTCACCGGGGACACGAGCACGTCCGGCGACACCAGTGACGCGCGAGGGCACGACGGCCACTCCACGACGACCACCGCGGGCGGCCTGGACCTGTCCGCCGACTTCTCCTCGGGCTGGCAGCCACGCGATGCCGGCCTGGCCCCCGCATCCGGCGGGACGGTCCACCAGGTCGAACTGCACGCCGCGCACACCACGGTCGAAGTGGCTCCAGGCGTGAAGCAGCAGATGTGGACCTTCGGCGGCTCCGCACCCGGCCCCACCCTGCACGGCAAGGTCGGCGACGTCTTCGAGATCACTCTCGTCAACGACGACGAAGGCATGGGCCACGGCATCGACTTCCACGCGGGCTCCCTGGCCCCCGACAAGCCGATGCGCACCATCCAGCCCGGTGAGCGCCTGGCCTACCGGTTCCGCGCAGAGAAGGCCGGAGCGTGGCTGTACCACTGCAGCACCGCACCCATGCTCCAGCACATCGGCAACGGCATGTACGGCGCCGTCGTCATCGACCCGCCCGGCCTGAAGAAGGTCGACCACGAGTACGTGCTGGTCTCCTCCGCGCTCTATCTCGGCACGCCGGGCAGCACCGCCCAGGTGGCGAAGATGACCAACGGCACCCCGGACGCCTGGGCGTTCAACGGCATCGCCTCCCAGTACGCCAAGCGGCCCCTGAAGATGAAGGCCGGCGAGCGGGCCCGCTTCTGGGTGGTCGCCGCCGGGCCGTCCGACGGCATCGCCTTCCACATCGTCGGCACCGTCTTCGACACCGTGTACAAGGAGGGCGCCTACCTGCTGGAGCCCGGTCAGCCGGGCGGCGCGCAGGTGCTGGACCTGGCCACGGCGCAGGGCGGCTTCGTGGAGACGACGTTCCCCGAGGCCGGCCACTACTCCTTCGTCGACCACGACATGCGCCACGCCGAAGCCGGCGCCCACGGCACCGTGGAGGTGAGCAGCTGATGGACACCGTCGGCTGGTGGTCCCTGCTGCGGTTCGTGCACGTGGCCGGCGCCGCTCTGTGGGTCGGCGGGCAACTCGCCCTGTCCCTGGTGATCCTGCCGCTCGCCCGCCGCATGCTGGCACCGGAGGCCAAGGACGGCTTCACCGCCGCGGCAGGCCGCCGGTTCGGAATGCTGACCGGGGCGGTGTTCCTGCCTGCCCAGCTGGCCACCGGCTGGGCCCTGGCCTGGCACAGGGGAGTCACCTGGGCCTCGCTCGCCGAACCTGGCTACGGCCGCACCCTGGCGACCAAACTCGCCCTGTTCGTGGTGGTGATGCTCGCCGCGGCGGGCCATGGCATCGCCCACGCCAAGGGCCGCGCCGACCTGGCCCGCGCCCTGGCGGTCGTCTCCCTCGCCGGCTCGCTCGGCGTGGTCCTGCTGGCCACCGCCCTGCCCGCCACATGAAACAGGAGGCATCATGCGCAGTATCCCGGTACTGGACCCGGACACCGTGGAGTCGCTGCTGACGGCGGCCGCGGCGGCCCCGTCCATCCACAACACGCAGCCCTGGCGTTTCCGCATGGACGCCGACAGCGGACTGCTGGAGGTCCATGCGGTCCGCCCCGGGAGCAGACACCCCGTACGGCATCCCCGTCACCGCCCTCGGACCACCTGACGCGGGCCGAAGGATGCCGATGCGAGACTTCACCGCCGCACTGCCCGGCCCGCGCCTGCCCGGCTGCGCGCCGGGCAGGCCCTGCAGTACGTCCTGCTCACGGCCACCGCCCACGGGCTGCGCACCTCGCTCCTGCACCAGGCCATGGAGTGGCCCGACCTGCGTGCCGCGACGGCCCTCCCGCGACACAAGCGGTGCCAGCCACACATACTGATCCGGTTCGGCTACGGCCCTGACGGCGCCCGCACCCAGCGAGCACCGGGGCACGGCGGTGTCCGTCCCGCAGCATCGCCCCCAACCGGGACCGAACTGAGCTGACGGCTGCGGTCCCTGACCAAGCATGTGCCGGCGGCCGGAGTCTCGCGTCGCGGGGCCGTTCGGCCTCTGCGGGAGACGGCCCGCTGTGGCCGTCGTGGGCCGTCTCCGCGTCGTCCTCCCCGCCGAGAAGAGGCCGTATGGCCCGTGGAACGGGGACCGGTCAACCCTCCTCTCGTACAGGCCGGCGGCGCACGGTTGACGAAACGGAGGAGAAGTAGGCGAAGGAGCCGTGATGCAGACCCGGGAAGTCGATGCCCCAGCCGTTCAGGCCCTGCTCGCCGCGGGGGTGGCGGCGCCGTCGATCCACAACACCCAGCCCTGGCGGTTCGGCCTGGACCCGGACAGCAGGTCGATCCTGGTCCATGTCGACCGGGGACGTGGACTGCCGATAGCCGATCCCCAGCGGCGCACCCAGTACCTGTCGGTGGGCGCGGCCGTCTTCAACATCCGGGTGGCCGCGGAGCACCTGGGCTGGCATCCCCTTGTCCGGCTGCTTCCCACCGCGGACGATCCGGATCTGCTGGCCACGGTGCAACTGACCAGAACAACCGCGGGCGTGCGGCCCTCCCTGCGTGTGCTGTACGAGGCGGTCGAGCGGCGCCACACGAGCCGGATGCCCTTCACCGGCCGCCCGGTGCCGGACCCGATCGTCTCCGAGATGATCAGCTCGGCCCGGGCCGAGGGCGCGCACCTGGATGTCCCCGACATCATGGCGACCCGGCGCCTGCTGCGCCTGACGGCGGCGGCCGAGGCCCGCAACGCCGCCCACCCCGCCCGCGCGGCCGAGGCCCGTACGTGGATCACCGCCCCGGGCGCGGACGCCGCCTACGGCATTCCCCTCACAGCCTTGGGCCCGCGGGACGCGTCCGGGCGGATGCCGGTGCGGGACTTCACCGGTGCGCTGCCCGTGCCGCAGCTGCCCGCCCTGCGCTTCGAACGCCATGCCCAGGCGGCCCTGCTGTGGACGTCCCACGACGGGCAGGAGGACTGGCTGCGCGCGGGGCAGGCGTTGCAGCGCGTGCTGCTGACGACGACCGTGCACGGGGTACGGACCTCGATGCTGCACCAGGCCATGGAGTGGCCGGACCTGCGGGATGCGATGGCCGGATCGAGGCAGCGGTGCCACCCGCAGCTGCTGATCCGCTTCGGGTACGGCCCGGAGGGCGCGCGTACGCCCCGCGCGCCGGCAAACCTTGAATGACTCCGCGCTGTCAGCACGCTCCAGTGTCTGCGCGGCGGGCGTTGCGGTCTGCGACAGGAGTCCCGCGGTCGCTACGGACGGTGCCTCACCGGGTGCCGGGCGTTCCCTTGAGTTCGCGTCCGGTGACCATCTCGGACTCGATCCGCACGAACACCGGGTCCTGCAGGGGCATCCAGGAGCTGGGGCCTGCCTGCGACAGCCGTTCGTGCTCGGCGGGATCGGTCACCACGGTGGCCTGTCCCGTAACGACCACGCTCCAGCCCGACCGGGAGGCCGCATCGAACTCGTCCGCCTCGAAGGCGATCACCACGCCGTCGATGGCGCGCACCAGGTCCGAGTCCGGAGAGGTGCACAGCAGGACGGAGGCGTCGGCGTCCAGGGAGAAGTTGATGGGCAGGACCGCAGGCAGGGCTTGCCGGGTGTAGACCACACGGCCGACCGGCACCTTGGCGAGCAGGCGCAGGCACTCCTGTCGGTCGAGGGCGCGAAAGGCGTCGTTCTGGAACATCAGCCCATCGTCCCCGCGACCGCAGCGAGGGGGTAGGGCCGACCGGCCCTACCCCCTGCACATGCCCGGACCGCCGTGCAGCGGCTGTTTCGCAGCGGCGGCGAGGGCAACCTGAGAGACGGGGCCGTGGGAGGGACGGCCGGGTCCGAACCCCGGGCCCGTCCGGCCCCCGGCAGGGACTGATGGCCCATGCCGTCGGCGCGTCCGCATGCGGACAGTGGTTACGGGACGCCGCCTGGCAGGCAAACAGCCTGCCAGGCGGCGTGTGATCCCGGTGGCGCAGTACCACCCATGCAGAGGAAAGGGACGGACACCATGGTCCAGCCGTTGAAGTCGAAGAGTGGCAGCTCACCGTCAGCTGCTCCGGTGCCCCGCCAGGCATGGCTGATGCTGGCGCTGGCCACGGTCGGTTTCGCCGTGAACTTCTGGGCATGGGCGCTGCTGAGCCCTCTTGGCCCCCGGTTCAAGGACAGCCTCGATCTCTCGTCGTTCGAGCAGTCACTGCTGGTGGCGGTGCCGGTCGTGGTCGGCTCACTGGGCCGCATCCCGGTCGGCGCGCTGACCGACCGGTTCGGCGGCAGGATCATGTTCCCGATCGTGTCGGCCGTCACCATCGTTCCGGTGCTCTTCCTCGGCCTGGCCGGACACTCCTCCCTCCCCGCCCTGCTGATCGGCGGCTTCTTCCTCGGCATCGGTGGAACCGCCTTCGCCGTCGGCGTTCCCCTCGTCAACGCCTGGTTCCCGCCCGAGCGGCGCGGCCTTGCCATCGGCGTGTTCGGCGCCGGCATGGGCGGCACCGCGATCAGCGCCCTGACCACAGTGAAGCTGGTCGACGCCAACAGCATGGTGACTCCCTTCCTGATCACCGCCGCGGTGCTCGCCGTGTACGCCGTGGCCGCCGCGCTGCTGCTGCGCGACGCACCCGGACGCACCGTCCCGACCGAGCCGCTGGCCCGCCGGCTGGCCGCCACCATGAAGCTGCCCATCACCTGGCAGGCGTCCGCGCTGTACGCGGTGGCCTTCGGCGGCTACGTGGCCTTCTCCGTCTACCTGCCCACCTACCTCAAGACCGGCTACGGCCTCACCCAGGCCGACGCCGCCAACCGCATGGCAGGCTTCGTGCTCCTCGCGGTGGCGATGCGGCCGATGGGCGGCTGGCTGTCCGACCGCCTCGGCCCGGTCCGTGTACTCGCCGGCTCGCTGGCCGTGGTCGTCGCCGGGGCAGTCGCGCAGTCCTTCACCCCGGCCCTGGCACCGGTCGGCACCATCGCCTTCCTCGCCATGGCCGCCGCGCTCGGCGCGGGCAGCGGAGCGACCTTCGCCCTGGTCGCCCTCCTGACCCCGGCCAACCAGGTCGGCTCCGTCACCGGCGTCGTCGGCGCCGCGGGCGGCCTCGGCGGCTTCCTCCCGCCGCTGGTCATGGGCTCCCTGTACGGGACGTACGGGACGTACGCGGCGGGCCTCGCCCTGCTCGCGATCGTGGCCGCCGCCGCGCTGGCCTTCACCCTCACCGGTGTCCGCACCGCAGTCCAGGGTGACGACCGGGCTCCGCGCACCGGCCGTGGACGCCGGCACCGCACCGCCCAGACCACCGTGTGACACCACGCAGCCGAGAACCACAGACCGAACAGGAAGGGAGGGGCAGCGGTGTGCGAGTACTGCGGATGCCAGGCGCTGGAAACCATCGACGAACTGACCCAGGAGCACGACAGGGTCGTCACCCTCATCAGCCAGGTACGCGACGCCCGGCGTGACGGCGCGATCGCCCGGATGGCCGAGCTCGCCCGCGAGATCACCTCCGTGCTCGGCCCCCACACCCGGGTGGAGGAGCACGGACTGTTCCCGGCCCTGGCCGGGGACTTCCCCGAGCAGATCGCCGCGCTGGAGGACGAGCACCGCCGCATCGAAGCGGTGCTGGCCGAGGCGGACGGCCCGTTCCTGACCGACCCCACCTGGCCGGACCGGCTCATCGAGACCCTCGCTCTGCTGCGCGAGCACATCCTCAAGGAGCAGGACGGCGTCTTCCCGGCCGCGCTCGCCAACCTCGACACCGAACAGTGGGAAGCGGTCGAGAAGGCACGCGCAGAGGCAGGCAGCACCCTGTCCCGGCCAGCTGCCTGACGGTTTCCCCCACTCCCCACCCGCAGCGGACCAGCCGCTGCACCCGGCCCGTCCGAGCTCATGTGCCCGGACGGGCGGTCCGGGTTTGACGTGTCTCAGGCGTGGTCGTTCGGAACGCGGGTAGCCGCTTCGGCGCGCAGACGATCTCCACCGGTCGTGCTTTGCACGATCGAAGGCGTGGCTGTTGACCACTCGGGGGACGGCAGTCGTATGGTCGTTGCGGCCGGACTCGATCACGACTCGAACGGGCCAGCATGCCCGGGGCGGAGTGGCACCGTGAGCACGGAAACCAGCAAGGCACGAGCGGGCATGGACGGCGAGTTGGCGGAGGCGCTGGTACGCAGCCGCCGCTTCTTCACCAAAGCCGGAGTCTCTGAAGACCTCCGCTCGCTGCACAAGCGGGGCGGCCGGCAGGCGGACGAGTTCTACCGGGACCGCTGGTCGCACGACAAGGTGGTCCGCTCCACACATGGCGTGAACTGCACCGGCTCGTGCTCGTGGAAGGTGTACGTCAAGGACGGCATCATCACCTGGGAGGCCCAGCAGACCGACTACCCGTCGGTTGGCCCGGACCGTCCCGAGTACGAGCCGCGCGGCTGCCCGCGCGGAGCGGCGTTCTCCTGGTACACGTACTCACCCACCCGGGTGCGCTACCCGTACGTGCGGGGCGTGCTGCTGCAGATGTACCGGGAGGCCAAGCAGAGGCTGGGCGATCCGGTGGCGGCCTGGGCGGACATCGTCTCCGACCCCGAGCGCGCCCGCCGCTACAAGAAGGCGCGCGGCAAGGGCGGCCTGGTGCGGGCAAGCTGGGACGAGGCGATCGAGATGGTCGCCGCCGCCCACGTGCACACGATCAAGGAGTACGGGCCGGACCGCCTCGCAGGCTTTTCCCCGATCCCGGCGATGTCGATGGTCTCGCACGCGGCCGGCGCCCGCTTCTACTCGCTGCTGGGCGGGGCGATGCTGTCGTTCTACGACTGGTACGCCGACCTGCCGGTGGCCTCCCCGCAGATGTTCGGCGACCAGACCGACGTACCGGAGTCGGGGGACTGGTGGGACGCCGGCTATCTGATCATGTGGGGCTCGAACCTGCCGGTTACCCGTACCCCGGACGCGCACTGGATGGCGGAGGCCCGTTACCGTGGCCAGAAGGTCGTCGCCGTGTCGCCCGACTACGCGGACAACGTGAAGTTCGCCGACGAGTGGCTCGCCGCCCAGCCCGGCACCGACGGAGCCCTGGCGATGGCCATGGGGCACGTGATCCTCAAGGAGTTCTTCGTCGACCGGGCCACGCCGTACTTCACCGACTACGTCAAGCAGTACACCGACCTGCCCTTCCTGGTCACCCTCGACGAGGTGGAGCGGGAGCCGGGCACGTACCGGCCGGGCAAGTTCCTGACCGCCGCCGATCTCGGGGGCGAGCACGCCACGGCCGAGCATGCGGAGTTCCGGACCGTGCTGCTGGACGCGGCCACGGGGCAGCCGGTGGTGCCGAACGGCACGCTCGGCGACCGCTACGGCGAGGCGGGTGCCGGGAAGTGGAACCTGGACCTCGGCGACACCCGGCCCCTGCTGTCCGCCGAGGGCGGTGAGGAGGTGCCGGTCGCCGTCGAACTGCCCCGCTTCGACGCCCCTGACGGCAGCGCGGGAACGTTGCGGCGCGGCGTCCCCGTGCACCGGGTCGCCGGGCGCCTCGTGACGACCGTCTATGACCTGCTGCTGGCCCAGTACGGGGTGGCCCGCGACGGTCTGCCCGGCCAGTGGCCCACCGGCTACGACGACGCGACCGAGCCGTACACCCCGGCCTGGCAGGCGGCGATCACCGGAGTGGACGCGGGCAAGGCGGCCCGGATCGCGCGGGAGTTCGCGGCCAACGCCGAGGAGTCCCGCGGCCGCTCGATGATCATCATGGGGGCCGGGACCAACCACTGGTTCCACTCCGACACGATCTACCGCGCGTTTCTCACCCTGACGACGCTGACCGGCTGTCAAGGCGTCAACGGCGGCGGCTGGGCCCATTACGTGGGTCAGGAGAAGGTCCGCCCGATCACCGGCTACTCGGCGATCGCGACCGCCGCGGACTGGAACCGTCCGGCCCGGCTGATGATCCAGACCGCCTACTGGTACCTGCACAGCGGCCAGTTCCGCTACGACCCGTTCTCCGCCGACACCCTCGCGGCGGCCGGCGCGGGAGGCCCCTTCGCCGGGAAGTCCACGGCGGACGTGATCGCGCAGTCGGCGCGGATGGGCTGGATGCCGTCCTATCCGACGTTCAACCGCAACCCGCTGGACCTGGCCGACGAGGCAGAGGCAGGGGGCCGCCCGGTAGCCGAGCACATCGTCGACGAACTCAAGGCGGGGCGGCTGGCGTTCGCGGGTGAGGACCCGGACGCGCCCGAGAACTTCCCGCGGGTACTGACCGTGTGGCGGGCCAACCTGCTGGGCTCCTCCGCCAAGGGCAACGAGTACTTCCTCAAGCACCTGCTGGGCACCGACTCCTCCGTCCGCGCCACCGAGGCCCCGCCGGACGCCCGACCGAGGGATGTGGTGTGGCGGGAGGAGGCCCCGGAGGGCAAGCTCGACCTGCTGCTGACCCTGGACTTCCGGATGACCAGCACCACGGTCTTCTCCGATGTGGTGCTGCCGGCCGCGACCTGGTACGAGAAGCACGACCTGTCGAGTACGGACATGCACCCGTTCGTGCATGCCTTCAATCCGGCGATCGCGCCGCCGTGGCAGACCCGCACCGACTGGGACGCCTTCCACACCCTGGCCAAGGAGTTCAGCCGCCAGGCCGTCGGCCATCTCGGCGTCCGCAAGGATGTGGTGGCGGCCCCGCTGCTGCACGACACCCCGGACGAGCTGGCTACTCCGCACGGCCGGGTGCGCGACTGGAAGGCGGGGGAGTGCGAGCCGGTGCCCGGCCGCACCATGCCCAAGCTGATCACCGTTGAACGCGACTACGGTGCCGTGGCCGAGAAGATGGCCGCGCTCGGCCCGCTGCTGGACAGCCTGGGCGCCACCACCAAGGGCGTCACGTTCAAGGTGGAGCGCGAGCTGGAGTACCTGCGGCACAAGAACGGCACCGTGCGCGGAGGCGTTGCGGACGGACGGCCCTCGATCGCCAGGGACGTGCACGCCTGCGAGGCGATCCTCGCCATGTCCGGCACTACCAACGGCCATCTGGCCACGCAGGGCTTCCACGCCCTCGAAGCCCGTACCGGTCGGCAGTTGGCGGACCTGGCCGCCGAGCACGAGGGCAAACAGATCACCTTCGCCGACACGCAGGCCGCCCCCGTACCCGTCATCACCAGCCCCGAGTGGTCCGGCTCGGAGACAGGCGGCCGTCGCTACTCGCCGTTCACCGTCAACGTCGAGCGCCTCAAGCCCTGGCACACCCTCACCGGCCGCCAGCACTTCTACCTCGACCACGACTGGATGACCGCGCTCGGCGAGCAACTCCCGGTCTACCGGCCCCCATTGAACATGGACGCACTGTTCGACGAACCGCGCCTGGGGGAGGTCGGAGAACTGGGCGTGACAGTCCGCTATCTCACCCCGCACAACAAGTGGTCCATCCACTCCGAGTACCAGGACAACCTGTTCATGCTCTCCCTGTCCCGGGGCGGGCCGACGATCTGGATGAGCACGCAGGACGCGGCCAAGGTCGGTGTCAAGGACAACGACTGGGTCGAGGCGGTGAACCGCAACGGCGTGGTCGCCGCCCGCGCGGTCGTCTCGCACCGGATGCCGGAGGGCACCGTCTACATGCACCACGCCCAGGACCGTCTCATCGACGTCCCCCGCACCGAGACCTCCGGCCGGCGCGGCGGAATCCACAACTCCCTGACCCGCCTGCTGATCAAGCCCAGCCACCTCATCGGCGGCTACGCCCAGTTGTCGTACGCCTTCAATTACCTCGGCCCGACCGGCAACCAGCGCGACGAGGTCACCGTCATCCGCCGCCGCGCGAACCAGGAGGTGACGTACTGATGCGCGTGATGGCCCAGATGGCGATGGTGATGAACCTCGACAAGTGCATCGGCTGCCACACCTGCTCGGTCACCTGCAAACAGGCGTGGACCAACCGCACCGGCGTCGAATATGTCTGGTTCAACAACGTCGAGACCCGCCCCGGGCAGGGCTATCCGCGCCGCTACGAGGACCAGGAGACGTGGCGCGGCGGCTGGGAGCTGAACAAGCGGGGCAACCTCGCGCTGAAGGCCGGTGGCCGGTTCAAGAAGCTGATCCAGATCTTCTCCAACCCGGTGCTGCCGTCCCTCGACGACTACTACGAGCCCTGGACCTACGACTACGAGACCCTGACGAACGCCCCGCTGCAGGACCACACCCCGGTCGCCCGCCCCAAGTCCCTGATCTCGGGGAAGGACATGAAGATCTCCTGGTCGGCGAACTGGGACGACGACCTCGGCGGATCGGCCGCGACGAGCGAGCGGGACGTCCTGCTGAACGAGGTCTCCGAGAAGATCAAGTTCGAGTTCGAGCAGACCTTCATGTTCTACCTGCCGCGCATCTGCGAGCACTGCCTCAACCCGTCCTGCGCGGCCTCCTGCCCATCCGGCGCGATCTACAAGCGCGAGGAGGACGGCATCGTCCTCGTCGACCAGGACCGCTGCCGCGGCTGGCGGATGTGCGTGACCGGATGCCCGTACAAGAAGGTCTACTTCAACCACCGCACCGGCAAGGCCGAGAAGTGCACCTTCTGCTTCCCGCGGGTCGAGGTCGGTCTGCCCACCGTCTGCTCCGAGACCTGCGTCGGACGGCTGCGCTACATCGGCCTCGTCCTCTACGACGCCGACAAGGTGCTGGAAGCGGCCTCCACCCCCGACGACACCGGCTTGTACGAGGCCCAGCGGCAGGTCTTCCTCGACCCGGACGATCCCGCCGTCGTACGGGAGGCGGAGCGGGCGGGCATCCCACGGGACTGGATCGAAGCGGCGCAGCGTTCCCCGATCCACGCCCTGATCAACACCTACAAGGTGGCCCTGCCGCTGCACCCGGAGTACCGGACGATGCCCATGGTCTGGTACATCCCGCCGCTGTCCCCGGTCGTCGACGCGGTCCGCGACACCGGCCAGGACGCCGAGGACCACCACAACCTCTTCGCCGCCGTCGACGCCCTGCGCATCCCCGTCGACTACCTCGCCCAGCTGTTCACCGCGGGCGACCCCGCCCCGGTCGACCGCGTGCTGCGGCGGCTGGCCGCGATGCGCTCGTACATGCGGGACATCAACCTCGGCCGGGAACCGAACGACACCATCCCCAAGTCGGTCGGCATGTCCGGCGAGCAGCTCTACGACATGTACCGGCTGCTGGCGCTGGCCAAGTACGACGAGCGGTACGTCATCCCGCCCGCCCATGCCGAACAGGCGCACAAGCTGGAGGAGCTGGCCACGGAGTGCAGCCTGAACTACGAGGGCGGCCCCGGCATGGGCGGCTCCGGACCGTTCGGGGAGACCTCCGGCGGCGCGGCGCCCATCGCGGTGGAGAACTTCCACGCCCTGCGCGACCGGCAAACCTCTGACACCCCGGCCACGCCGGACGACAAGGCCACTCGCGTCAACCTCCTCAACTGGGACGGCAAGGGCTCCCCGCCCGGCCTGTTCCCGGAGAAACCGTCAGCCAACGGCGACGGCAGCATCGACCGTGGTGGGGAGGTCGAGCCGAAGCCATGAACATCCTCAAGAAAAAGGCCGCACGTACGGCCGGTACCGAGCCCTGGCATCCCTACGCCTGGCAGGCCCAGTCCCTGCTGCTCGCCTACCCCGACGAGCAGTTCGCCCAGCGCCTGGCCCTGGCCGGCCATGTTGCTTCCACCCTGCCGGAACCGGTCGCCCACCCCCTGCTCCGCTTCACCACACACGCCGAGCAGACCACGCCCGCCGACCTGGCCACTGCCTACGTCGCCACCTTCGACCACCGCAAACGCTGCTGCCCGTACCTGACGTACTACGCGCACGGCGACACCCGCAAGCGCGGCCTCGGCCTGCTGCGGCTGAAGCAGACCTACACCGCGGCGGGCTGGCGTCTGGCCGACGACGAGCTGCCCGATCACCTCGCCGTCGTCCTCGAGTTCGCCGCCACCGACCCGGGCGCGGGGGCGCGGCTGCTCACTGAACACCGGGCCGGCCTGGAGCTGTTGCGCCTGGCTCTGAACGACGACGGCTCACCCTGGGCCCTTGTGCTGGACTCCGTCTCGGCCACCCTTCCCGCCCTCGCGGGCGACGACCGCGAAGCCGTCGCCCGCCTCGCCGCCCAGGGGCCGCCCGAGGAACAGGTCGGTCTCGACCCGTACGCATCCCCTGTGTTCCTGCCCGACCCCGTCGTAGGAGGTCCCCGATGACCGCGCCGGCACAGCCCCTGACCCTGGCGGCGGAGGCCGGCACCGGGGGCATCCTGCTGTGGGTCGCCCTGCCCTACGTGTGCCTCGCCGTCTTCGTCCTGGGCCACGTCTGGCGTTACCGCTATGACAAATTCGGCTGGACCACCCGCTCCTCCCAGCTGTACGAGAACCGGCTGCTGCGCATCGGCAGCCCGCTGTTCCACTTCGGCATCCTCGTCGTCCTCATCGGCCACATCGGCGGCCTGGTCATCCCCAAGAGCTGGACCGAGGCAGCCGGGATCAGCGAGCACACGTACCACATCGGCGCGGTCGTCCTCGGCACCATCGCGGGCGCCGCCACGCTCGGCGGGCTGGCCATCCTGATCTACCGGCGCCGCACCGTCGGCCCGGTGTTCTCCGCCACCACCCGCAACGACAAGGCCATGTACGTCTCCCTGACCGTGACCATCGTGCTCGGCCTGGCCGCCACGGTGGCTGCGAACGTCGTCGGCGGCGGCTACGACTACCGCGAGACCATCTCCCCGTGGTTCCGCTCCATCTTCTACTTCCAGCCCGACCCGGATCTGATGACCGGCGCCCCGGTGCTGTTCCAGCTCCACGCGATCAGTGCCCTGCTGCTGTTCGCCGCCTGGCCGTTCACGCGACTCGTGCACATGCTCACCGCACCGCTGGGCTACCTGACCCGCCCCTACATCGTCTACCGCAGCCGGGATACCCGCCTCGGTGCCCGCCCACCGCGCCGCGGCTGGGAACGCGTGGGGTGACGAGCGGCCGGTCCCACCACCGCCGACGGGACTTTAGGGGATCTCCGGCTCTCTGACCGGGGAGCGGGAACTGACCGCCCATGGCCATGCCGACGGCCCGGCTGCTGAGCCGGGCCGTGCGGATGACAGGTTCGGGGTCGGGCCCTACCAGTGGCCGAGGACCTTCAGCCACAGGGCGCCCACGCCCATCCAGATGACGATGTTGGCGAGCGCAGTGGCCAGGCGGGTGCGCCACCATTCGGCGAGGGTGACGTAGCCGGCGCCGAAGTGGAGGGGGGCCGGGCCGGAGGCGTAGCTGGTGAGGCCGCCGTACAGGGAGCTGATGAAGCCCAGCACGAGGGCGGCCATCACCGGAGGCGCCCCGGTGGCGACGGCGGCTGCGGGGAAGGCGGCGTACATCGCGGCCCCGTGCGCGGTGTTGGAGGCGAACAGGTAGTAGTTTCATCGCCCACTCTCTGGACAGGGCTCGACCCCGCTCCCCGCGCGCTGCGGCGCCGGAAGGGGGCGAGCGTTCCCCTCCACGGTCGGGGACACAAGTGGTGCGTGGGATCGGGCGTTCGGCCTCAGGAGTTAGGCCCACCGGCCCCATTGGCAGGGCCGGTACAGCCCCCGGGCACACCCACCGCCCGCGCGGCGCCTGTCCGTTCGGCACGGGACCCGGTCTGTCCGTCCTCGGTCGCCGCCGCGGGCTGCCTTCCTGAGCGCCCTGACTGCCCCACCACGAGGCTCAGACATCCGCCTGCGCGGGGAGGGGGACCGTCCATTCCACGATGGTGCCGGTGGGATCGTTCGGCGTGAGGGTGCAGCTGCCGCCGAGGTCGGTGGCGCGCCGGCGGAGGTTGTCCAGGCCGCTGCGGCGGGTGACGGCCGGGTCGATGCCCCTGCCGTTGTCGGCGACGCGCAGGTGGAGCCGTGTGCCGTCCGTCTCGGCGGTGACCTCGACGG
>NZ_JAOCQE010000250.1 GCF_025290915.1 Streptomyces sp. 15-116A
GCTCGGCGTGCAGCAGGGCCACCAGACGGGTGACGTCCTCCAGGGGCCGGTGCGCGGCCGCGGCGCGGATCGCCTCGTCCGCGCTGTCGGCGTCGCGCGGCGGCTTGGTGAGCAGGGCGACCAGCCGGGTGACGTCCTCCACGGACCGGTCGACCCCGGCGGCACGCAGCGCTTCGACCACGGCCCGGGTGTGCTCGGGTGAGCGTTCCAGCGTGGTGATGAGGTCGACGACCTCTTCCAGGGGCCGGTCGGACACGGCGACGTGCACGAGGTCGCTGACCGGATCGCCGTACGCCGCCCGGGCCGCCTGCTCACGTGCCCCGGCGGAGTCGGCGGGGTCGAGGGGGTCCACGAGGTCGACGGTGGCGACCGGGTCCCAGGGTGCCGTCGGGTCGGTGCCCTCGACGGTCGCGGCGTTCCCGGCGTTCTCGGCGGTGGCGACCGGCCTGGTCGTGGTGACCACGGTGCGGGCGCGGGCCGGATCCGGCCGGTGGGTGCCGGTGGCGACGGCCGTCGACGCGGTCGGCGGCGACGACGAGGCCGTGTCGCCGGATATGGCGGGTTCGTTGGAGGGGGGTGATGAAGAGAAGGTGGTCATGCTCGGCTCCATGGGGAAGGCTCAGGCCGCTCCCACGCCCCCGGACGTGCGACGAGCGACGCTACGTGGATCATTACTAGGCGCCCTGATGCCGCCCTGCCACTTGGATGGGCCACCGGGATGACCTGCGGTGATCGGAGTTTCTCCCGGGGTGCCCGGGGAAGCGGGCACCGCTCCGACGACGGCCGGTACCGGCCGTCATACCGGTGCCGAAAACGGGAATCCGCTTGATGAAGGCCGTGTCCGTGTCGTGAAGTCCGTGCCCGCGGGGTGAAACCCGTGCCCGTCGTCCGGAACTCCGGGAGGAGGTGGTCAGCCGGTGGAGACGACCACCGTGGTGCTGCTCGTGGCCGCGGTCCTGGCGGCCCTGGTGCTCGCCGGCGCCGTCGCCGTTCTCGTGCGACTGGTGCGCACGAGGCGGGAGTTGGCCCGGGCGGGGCTGCCCACGGGGCCGCGCTGGGTGTTCTGGGGCGCGGTCCTGTATCTGGTGCTGCCGGCCGACCTGGTGCCCGACCCGGTCTATCTGGACGACATGGGTGTGTTGTTGCTCGCACTGCGCTCGCTCCGGGGTGCCGCGGGCACCCGTTCCCCCGGTCTGACACCTCCGAAATCGGACCGCCGTACCGCCGATGACTACGCTCCGTGAGGAAACCAACCACCCGTTCGATTCGTATAAGTCTCTGGAAGCCAAAAGAAGTCGGCGGACCGGGCGGCGGCGAGCGGGTGGCCGACGCTCGGTCGGCGCAGCACCGACGAGGGAGACACGATGCAACCGTTCGCGCTCAACTACGCACGTCCGGCACCGGAGTTGGCGGTCACCACTCCGTATGTGTACGACTCCGGACTGCAGTTGAACGTACTCGTCGACGGACGGGTCGCGGCCTCGGACCATGGGTTGTTGCGGGAGGTGGGGACCACGACGTCCACCGCCGGCTCCAAGACCCACTTCGACGACTGACAGCGGACCGTAGACGATGACCGTGCTCATCCTCACCTGTGAGGAGGATGTGACCGCCGACATGGTGGTCGTGCATCTCCACGAGGCCGGGGTGCCGGTGATGCGCCTCGATCCCGCCGATCTGACCGAGGGCGTCTCGCTGTCCGGCGAGTACGTGCACGGCAGGTTCCGCGGCCATCTGTCCGCGGGGGGACGGCTGGTGAGCCTCGCCGGGCTGCGTTCCGTGTGGGTGCGCAGACCGGGTCCGCCGGCCCAGCGGGCGGCGCAGCCGTCCGCGTGGCTCACCGAGGAGGCCGCCCAGGCGCTCTACGGGATGCTGCGCGGTTCCGGCGCCCGCTGGATGAACCATCCGGACGCGGCGCGCCGGGCGCGGCACAAGCCGTGGCAGCTGCGGCTGGCGCAGCGCTGCGGGCTGCCCGTGCCGGCCACCCTCATCACGACGTTCCCGCGGGCCGCCCGGGAGTTCGCCGAGCGCTACCCCGATCTGGTGGTCAAGCCGGTCTCCGGGGCGCATCCGCAGGATCCGCCCAGGGCGGTGCCGACGAGCAGAGTGGCGCCGGACACCGACTTCTCCGCCGTGGCCTACGGGCCGACGCTGCTGCAGCGGCGGATCGTCAAGCGGGCGGACGTCCGGCTCACGGCCGTCGGCGAACGGCTGCTGGCGGCCCGCAAGGCGACGGCCGCCGACACGGACCCGCAGGAGGTCGACGTGCGTTTCGCGGGGCCTGGGGCGCCCTGGGAGCCGGTCGACGTGCCCGCGCGCACCGCCGAGACGGTCCTGAGCTATCTGCGGGAGGCCGAACTGGCGTACGGGGCTTTCGACTTCGTGGAGGACGCGGACGGGATGTGGTGGTTCCTCGAGTGCAACCAGTCGGGCCAGTTCGGCTTCGTCGAGGTGGAGACGGGCCAGCCGATCGCCCGCACCATCGCCGAGTGGCTGGCCCGCCCCGTCCCGGAGGGGAGACGGGAGGTCGACGAGCCGAGCATCCGGGCCCGCTGAGGCCCCGTGGTCGGCCGTCAGGCCGGTCGGGGGCCCGGGAGCAGGGCGCTGCGCTGCCAGCCGTTGCCCGGGGAGTGGGGGCGGTCGAGGCCGGGGCCGTAGCCGGGGGACTGCAGGGGCCGCATGACCATCTCCAGTTCCCTGCTCACGCGTTCGGCCTCGCGGCGGACCTGGGCGGGGACATCGCCGCACTCCGCGATGAGTCGGTCGTAGATGGGGGAATCCTGGAACACCCGTCAACGTGCCTTTCTGCTCGGCGGCCCCCGTGCGGAGACGCGACTGCCGAGTCTAAGCGGCCGGATCGCGGGCGGCGGCAATTCACCCGTATGTCCCCACGGGCCTGGGTGGAGGCGCGAGAATCCCGCGCCTCCACCCAGGCCCGTGCCGTGCCGTCCCCGCCCTGGGGGCCGGCGGGATCAGACGGCCAGGGACAGACCGCTCTCGCCGTCCGGGTCCGCGGTCCGCTCGGCCGCGGGACGCCCCTCGGCGAGCAGGACGTCCGCCCGGGCGATGGCGTCCTCGATGCTTGATGTGCCCATCATCACGCAGAGCGTGTAGCTGACGTCCTCCAACTCGCGTGACGCCACGAGCGATTGCCGCTCCGCCTGCGCGATCCGCAGCGTCGCATACCTCGTCAGCAGCTGTCTCACGACCTTCGGGTCCGGTACGAGCACGAAGCGCCCCTCTCTGGTTTTCGCTGCGTGTACCCGACCCGGGCGGAGGCAATCACCCCTTTGGCTCACCCCGTGGGAATTGACGGGAAACCGCCGCCCGGCGGCCTGGCGGTCCCTCAGGCCACCTGGCCGCTGTGCAGCGCGGTGTAGGCCCCGCCCCGGCGCAGCAGTTCCTCGTGGGTGCCGGTCTCCAGGATTTGCCCCTCCCCCATCACCACGATCCGGTCGGCGCCGCGCACCGTGGACAGCCGGTGCGCCACGACGAACGTGGTGCGCCCGCGCAGCAGCCGGGCCAGCGCCTCCTGGACCAGGGCCTCGGAGCGGGTGTCCAGCGCGGAGGTCGCCTCGTCGAGGACGAGCACCCGGGGGTCCCGGATCAGGGCGCGGGCGATGGCCAGGCGCTGGCGCTGCCCGCCGGACAGCCGGGCGCCGCGCTCCCCGACGAGGGTGTCGAGGCCCTGGGGCAGCCGGTCGACGAACTCCAGCGCGTTGGCGTCACGCAGGGCCGCCCGCACGGTCTCCTCGTCGGCGTCGTCCATTCCGTAGGCGACGTTCTCGCGGATGGTGCCGTCGAAGAGGATCGACTCCTGGGGCACGACCGACAGGAAGCGCCGGTAGGTGCGCAGGTCGAGGCCGTTCATGTCGGTGCCGTCGACCAGCAGCCGTCCCGAGGTGGGCCGGATGAAGCCGATGACGAGGTTCAGCACGGTCGACTTGCCCGCGCCGGAGGAGCCGACGAGGGCGATGGTCTCGCCGGGCCGGACGTCGAGGGTGAAGTCCCGTACGGCGGGCCGCTCTTCGGTGTCGTAGGCGTGGGTGACGTTCTCGAAGGTGACGGCTCCGCGCAGGGCGGTGACCTCCGACTTGCCCTCGTTGTCCTCCAGTTCGGGCGCCTGGAGCACCTCGCCGACCGAGCGGACCGACTCCAGGCCCTTGGTGATGACCGGGGCGAGTCCGGCCAGTGTGGTGGTCGAGTTGGTGAGCGTGGTCAGGAAGGCGCTCAGCATCACCACGTCGCCCGCGGTGACGCCCCAGACGTCGTAGTACGAGATGAGCGCGGCGCCGGCCAGCACCAGGACGCCCACCACGTTGAGCACCACCCAGGCCAGCGAGCCGAACCGGCCGTTGACCAGGTCCAGGCGCAGTCCGGAGGTGAGCAGCCGTTCCAGGGTGCCGTTCATGCGGCGCAGCGCCTTGCCCTCCAGGCCGTGGGCGCGGGTGACCGGGATGAGCCGGGTCATCTCGGTGACCCGGGACGACAGGGTCTCCACCTCGTGCCGGAAATGCTCGTTGTGGGCGCGCAGACGGGACCTGAGCCGGGCCACGAGCAGGGCCGCGGCGGGCACGACGATCAGGAAGACGGGCAGGAACTCGGGGGTGCGCACGGCGATGATGACGAGTCCGCCGATGAGCACGGTGGTCGCGCCGAGTCCGGTCTCGGCGGTCTGCTGCACCATCTGCTCGACGGTCTCCACGTCGCGGACGACCTTGGCCTGGAGCACCCCGGCGCTGACCCGGGAGTGGTAGCCGATGGACAGCTGCTGCATGCGGGTGCACAGGGCGGAGCGCAGCGCGGTGCCCATGCGGCGGACGCTGCCGTACAGCAGGCGGACGTAGAGCACGTGGAGCGGGTAGTTGACCAGCAGGATGAACATGATGATGCCGGTGCTGGTCCACAGCCGGGATATCGGCTGGTGCTGGACGACGGTGTCGATGATGGACGCGGTGATCAGCGGCAGCAGCCAGACGGGGCTGTGCTTGACGGTGAAGACGCCGACGGCGGCCAGGAGCCGGCCGCGGTCGGCGCGGAAGAGATAGGCGAGGGTGCGGATCGGGTGCTCGCCCCGGTAGCGGTGGTCGAGCGGTCGTTCCTGCGGCGACGCCATGGACGGTGGTCCTCCCCCACGAGCGGGCGAAAGGGAACGGGCTTCATGCGGCGTCGAGTTCGGCGATCTCCTCGGCCGTGAGGGCGAGGTCCGCGGCGGCGGCCGAGTCGCGGATGGTCTCGGGCCTGCTCGCCCCGGGGATCGGCACGACGACGGACGACTTGGCGAGCATCCACGCCAGGCACACCTGGTGGGCGCTGACGCCGTGAGCCTCGGCGATCCGCGCGAACGAGGCGTGGACGGCGCCGAGTTCACCGGCCCGGGAGATCCCGCCGAAGGGACTCCAGGGCAGGAAGGCGATGCCGAGTTCGTCGCACAGCCGCAGCTCGGGCTCGCTGGAGCGGAAGGCCGGGGAGAACTGGTTCTGCACGGAGACAAGCCGGCCGCCGAGGATCTCGTTCGCCTGCCTGATCTGCGCCGGAGAGGCGTTGGAGATACCGGCCATGCGGATCTTGCCCTCGTCGAGGAGTTCGCGCAGCGCGCCCACGGACTCGGCGTAGGGGACGCGGGGGTCGGGGCGGTGGAACTGGTAGAGGCCGATGGCCTCCACGCCGAGCCGGCTCAGGGACTGCTCGCAGGCCGCCTTGAGGTGCCGGGGGCTGCCGTCGAGGGTCCAGCTGCCGTCGCCGGGGCGCAGATGGCCGCCCTTGGTGGCGACGAGGACGTCGCCACCAAGGGCGTGGGACGCGAGGGCCTTGGCGATGAGGGTCTCGTTGTGTCCGGCCTCGCCTGCGTCCCGGTGGTAGGCGTCCGCGGTGTCGATGAGCGTGACACCGGCGTCCAGGGCGGCGTGCAGGGTGGCCAGGGAGCGTGCCTCGTCGGGCCTCCCCTCGATGGACATGGGCATGGCGCCCAGTCCGATGGCGCTGACCTGGACGTCACCGATGCGGCGGGTGTGCATGGGGGCGTGACCTCTTCCGGCTGTCGTGGCGCTGGAGTGGCGAGCGGGGATGGCAAGCGTTTTCCAGCGTGGTCGGCGGGGCGCCGGAAATCCAATAGAAGAAAGCGAACGCATTCAGCAGGACGGGAACTGAATCGCCGTGACCCGTCGGGGACCGGCACAGGGGGCGGCACGAGGGGCGCTTGTCAGTGGGCCGCGTTACGCTGCGCGCAAGTGCACCTTTGCGCCAGTTTCTGGAGGTTTTCCATGGCCTCGCGCCTCAATCCGTACCTGAGTTTCGACGGCGACGCCCGGCAGGCGTTGGAGTTCTACAAGGACGTCTTCGGCGGCGAACTGCGGCTCAACACCTACGGCGAGTTCGGCCAGCCCGGCGCCGAGAACGCGGACAAGATCATGCACGGCATGCTGGAGACCGCCTCCGGCTTCACCCTGATGGGCGCCGACCACCCGCCGGGGATGGAGTACAAGCAGGGCAACAACTTCTCGGTGAGCCTCAGCGGCGAGGACGAGAACGAGCTGCGCGGCTACTGGGACAAGCTCTCCAGCGGCAGCTCGGTGTCGGTGCCGCTGGAGAAGCAGATGTGGGGGGACGTGTTCGGGATGTGCACGGACCGGTTCGGCGTCTCCTGGATGGTCAACATCAGCCAGCCCCAGGGCTGAGCGCCGCCCGGCGGTGCTCTCCGCCCGGCCGGTGTGTCACGCTCGGCCTCGTACGGCCGTCGGCGGGCGCACCGGCCGGCGGTGTGCACCCAGACGGCGGGAGGCGGCGGTATGCGGATCGGACTGCTCGGCACGGGACCCTGGGCGCGGCTGGCGCACGCCCCGGCGCTCAGCGCGCACGAGTCCCTCGACTTCGTCGGCGTATGGGGGCGCCGCCCCGAGGCGGCCAAGGAACTCGCCGAGTCGTACGGCACGCGGGCCTACGACGATGCCGACGCGCTGCTCGCCGATGTGGACGCCGTCGCCGTGGCCCTGCCTCCGCAGGTGCAGGGCGAACTGGCGGTGCGGGCCGCTCGGGCGGGGCGGCATCTGCTGCTCGACAAGCCGCTCGCGCTGACGGCGGATCAGGGGCGGGCGGTGGTGGAGGCGGCCGAGCGGGCGAAGGTGGCCTCGGTGGTGTTCTTCACCACCCGTTTCCAGCCCGAGCCGGAGGCGTGGATCGCCGAACAGGCGCGCACGGGCGGCTGGTTCACCGCACGGGCCGAGTGGCTGGGCGCGGTGTTCACCGCCGGCGACAACCCCTTCGCGGCCTCCCCGTGGCGGCGCGAGAAGGGCGCGCTGTGGGACGTCGGGCCCCACGCCCTGTCCGTGCTGATGCCGGTGCTGGGTGACGTACGGCGGGTGTCGGCGGCGGCGCACGGCCCCGGTGACACCGTGCATCTGGTCCTGGACCATGCGAGCGGCGCGTCGAGCGCGCTCACCCTGAGTCTCACCGCTCCCCCGGCCGCGGCCGGCGCGGGTGTGGAGCTGCGGGGCGCCTCGGGCGTCACCGCGTTGCCCCGGTCCGCGCAGCCGGTGGTCCCGTCCCTCGTCCGGGCCGCCGACGCCCTGCTCACGGCCGCCGGGACCGGCCGCCCCCATCCGTGTGACGCGGCGTTCGCGCTGCGGGTGACGGAGGTTCTCGACGCGGCGGAGGGTCTGCTGTCCGCCGGGCGGTGAGAGCGTTCTCCGATCCGTGGGGTTCGAGGCGCGCGGCGCTTAAAGGAGCCTTAAGGGGCCGTTAAGCACTCGTGGGGCTCTTGTCGCGGCATCAAGTAGGCGCAGGTCAGGGCGGGTTGGGGGACAAGTCGGACCGTTGGCGGTGACTGTCGAGGTCCGTACCATCGAGGCCGCGCGGTCACCGGGCTTCACCGGTGAGAGCGCTCTCAGGCACCCGTACGAGCAACTTCGGGAGACCCCCCACATGACTCCTCGCCACCAGCGCACCCTCGGCCGCCGCAAGCTGCTGTTCGCCCTCGGAGGCGCGGCCGTCGCCCTGCCCGCCGCCGCGACGCTCGCCCCCCACGCCCTCGCGGGCTCCTCGGACGATCAGGCCGCCCCGAAGGCGGCGGGCTCGCTCCCGCTGACGGTCGTCAACGACAGCGGCTCCTTCGGCAACGGCAACGTCCACCTCTACATCGTCGGCAACCAGGACGGCCGGCAGGTGCGGGTCACCCCCGACGGCACCCTGGCCCCGATCGCCCTGTCGGACAACGGCCCGGACGGTTTCACCGACTACGCGATCAGCCTGGCCGGCTCCGGTGAGACCCGGCTGTCGCTGCCGTTCATGTCCGGCCGGATCTATGTGTCCCTCGGCGCGAAGCTGAAGTTCAAGGCCGTCGCGGACGGCAACGGCAACGCGGCGCTGCAGTACCCGGCAGGCTGGGTCGCCTCCGACCCCAACTACGGGGTGCTGCACGACTGCGCGGAGTTCACCTACAACTCCTCGGGCATGTTCTGCAACACGACGATGGTCGACATGTTCAGCGTGCCGCTGAGCATCCGGCTCACCGGTGCCAAGGACCAGACGACCGGGACCGTGCGCGCGGGCGGCCGGGCCGCCGCGTTCGAGGCGGTGCGGCAGGTGGAGGCGTTCTCGCGGCTCGTCGTGGACGACACCCGGATCATCGCCCCCGGTCACGGCCTGGACGCCGGGCTGTTCGCGAAGGACTACCTCGCGCCGTACATCGACGAGGTGTGGAGCACGTACACCGGGCGGGACCTCACCATCACCACCAACGCGGGCACGTTCACGGGCCGGGTGCGCGGCGACCGTTTCACCTTCGACGGACCGGCCCAGGTGTCCTTCGGCAAGCCGTCCACCCGGGACGTGCTGTTCTGCGACGGTGCCCTCGCGGCGCCCAACGACGGCACGACCGGCCCGGTCGCCGCGGTGCTCGGCGCCGGCTTCAACCGGTCCACGCTGCTCAGCCACCCCGCCCAGCCGACCACCGACCCCGGGGACTTCTACCGGACCGAGCTCACCAACCACTACTCCAAGGCCATGCACACGGTCACCGAGGACGGCAAGGCGTACGGCTTCGCCTTCGACGACGTCGCCGACTTCGCCTCGTACATCCAGGACACCGCGCCCACCGGCCTGCGCCTGACGCTGACGGCGTTCTGACGGGGCTCCGCCGCTCGCGGGCCGTCCTTGGCCGGCTGTCCCTCGCTCGATGTCCCGGGGTGCGCCGCCGGGGCGGGCGTAGCAGCGTGGGGATGTGAGCACAGTGCGCGCCGGGTCGCCGCGCCGGGACCGGGAACAGCGGGGCTATCTGCGGGGCGCGCCGCCGCCCGGCTGGGCCCGGGTCCTGCCGGGCGGGCTGCTCGCGGCCGTCGGCGTGGCCACGGCGGCGAGTCCCGAGCCGCTGGACATCGGGTTCGTGCTGGGCGCCGTCCCGCCGCTCGCGGTGCTGGTGCACGGGCCGCTGGCGACCGCGGTGCTCGGCGGTCTGTCGCTGCTGATGCTGAGCGTGCCGGCGTTCCGTCTGGCCGACGTGGGCCGCACGGATCTGCTGACCATCGCGTTCGTCGCCGTGCTGAGCGTGCTGCTGTCGTTCG
>NZ_JAOCQE010000251.1 GCF_025290915.1 Streptomyces sp. 15-116A
CCTGCACGGCCTGGTCCCCGCCGGGCAGGCCCGCTTCCGGGGACACGGCCAGGGCCGCAGCCCCCGCCGGGCCCTCGCGGACCTGCGCCGCGGCTGGTTCGTCACCCTGCCCCCGGGCGACCCGCGCGCCGAGCGCATCGCGGCACGCCTGGCCGAACTCCCCGACCAGGACCGGCCCCGCCCCGAGCCGGTGTTCACACTGAGGGCGTTCAGAAAACCGGGGTGACCCCCACTGCGGGGGCCACCCCGGCACGCGAACTTCCGGAGAAGCAGGACCTACTCGAGAAGCTCCGCGTAAGACCCCATGGCCAACGCGATGTCCGCCTGAGCCCAGAACCGGTGATACGTGAACGTCGGCACCGCACCACCCGCCAGATACGACTCGATCTTCGACCACGCCGGATCGTCCTCGTAGAAGGACCGAATCGACTCGAACGTCGACGACGAGTCGATCGCATCCCCGTTCGGCATGGTCCCGCTCCAGCCGCTCGGCACGTACACCGGGTCGTCGAAGCGGTTGTAGTCGGCCCGGGTCTCCGGCACGGCGATGCCGAGCGCGTCCTGGTGGTTCTCCCACATCCCGTCCAGCAGCGCCTTCGCCGTGCTCGCCGCCTCCGTGTCACCGGAGCGGTCCGCGTAGTACGTCAGCGTCTTGGCGTACGCCGCGGCCACGCCGACGTCGTTGGTGTAGTCGGCGACGGTGACGTGCAGGCCGCTGTTGGCGCCCGGCGACGACGGGTTCCAGGTGTCCGGCTTGCCGGACCACTGGAGCGTCGACGGGATCCGGAAGGTGCCGTCCGGGTTGACGGTCGTCTCGGACAGCGCCCAGTCGACCCACTTGTCGAGCACGGTCTTCGCGTCGGCGTCCCCGGTGCGCTGGTAGTACTCGGCGACCCGCTCCATGGACCACGCCTGGAAGCCGAACCACTGGTTGGACGGCGGGTCGTGGTACACCGGCTTCTCGTCGTAGTACATGCCGTAGAACGTCGGCGTACCGGCCGGCGGCGTCGCGTACCGGCCGCCCCAGCTGTTGGTCGCGCCGCCCGCGATGGCGCCCTCGTCGGACTGCAGCCAGCGGTAGAACTCCAGCTGCCGGTCCAGGGACTTGGCCCAGTCCGCCGAACCCGTCGCCGACTTGGGCTTCAGGGGGGCGTAGGAGCTGAGCGCGTACGCGGCGAGGGGGTTCTGGTAGCCGCCGTGCGCATGGCTGGAGCCGATGCGCCAGGCCCAGCCCGCCGAGGTGTCGGTGGCGCCGCCCCACGCGTAGTACCAGGACATCAGGTAGTGCGAGGCGTCCTTGCCGGTCCCGGCCGGGCAGGAGGACGGGCCGGTGCAGTTGCCCACCTTCTTGAAGTACTTGTCGTACATCGAGTAGCGCAGGTAGTCGCCCATCTTGGCCGCCTTGGCGACCGTCCCGGCGATCTCACCGCCCTTGCCCTGCTCCTTCGCCCACAGATCCGCCCAGTACGCGGCCTGCACGGCGCGCGCGTCGGCGTCGGGGGCGTTGGTGAACTTCCACTGCTTCGCGTAGGACGCGTCCTTGGTGAACAGGTCCAGATAGCCGTTGCGGCCGCCGTACTTGAAGGCGTCGCAGGTCGGCTGCGGAACCGTCTCCCACACCGACTCCTGCGGGCCCCGCTGGAAGGTGTTGATGTACGACGGGCCGGTGTCCGCCGGACCCGCCTCGCACTTGCCCGGGGCGTTGCCGTAGCCGTAGACGTTGTCCACGTCCTGCAGCCAGTGCATGCCGTAGACGTCGTCCGTGCCGTACGCCGACTTCAGTTCCGCGGCGATCGGGTCCGGGCCGACCGGGACGCCGGAGTCGAGCTGCGCCGGGTACTCGTTCGGGGTGTCGTGCTCGGGCGCGTAGGTCGCCGGCTTCGACGCGTTGTAGAAGGAGTTGGTCGGCTGGTCGGCATGGGTCGGGATCATGTACTTCTCCATGATCTCCCAGGCCCCGTTGAACTTCGACCAGTCACCCGTCACCTTGCCGTACATGGCCTGCAGCCACAGCAGATAGCTGTACGCCTCCGACGTGGTCTCGTGGCCGTGGTCCGGCGCCTCCACGATGAGCGTCTCCACCGAGTGGTACGGGATGCCCTCGGGCGAGAAGTAGCCGTTCGCCGGGTCGGTGATCTTCCCGTACAGCTCCAGGAAGCGTTCGTCGTACGCCTTGGCCGCGCCCAGCTGGGTCACCGTGACGGTGGCCTTGCCGTGCCCGGGGGCCGTCGACTCGAACACGGCCGAGCCGGTGCCGGAGGCGTCCGCCCCGATGGTCACCTTCTGCGCGGTGTCCCAGTTCGACGGGGTGAAGGTGAGCGAGGCTCCCGCCGTCACCGACAGCCCGGAGTTGCCGCTCGCGCGGGCGGTCGTGACGGTCACGTTCGCGGCCGGCTGCTTGGACAGCTTCACCTCGTACGTGCCCGACTCGCCCTGCCGGACGCCCAGTTGAGAGGGGGTGGCGACCACGACGGGGCCCGCGGCGACCGTGATGCCGACCGGGGCCGAGCTCGCGGAGGCGCCCATGCTGTCGTACGCCTTCGCCACCAGGGAGTGACTGCCCGCGGTCAGGCCCGCGACGTCGAGCGTGAACGGCGCACTGGTGTCCGTGCCCAGCAGCTCGGTGTCGTCGTAGAACTCGACCTTGGTGATCGTGGCGTCGTCGGCCGCCGCCGCGGTCGCCGCGAGCGGCACGGTCTCGCCCTGCGTGTACACCGCGCCCGCCTCGGGGCTGGTCAGCACGGTGATCGGCGGCTGATGGGCACCGGCGCAGGTCGTGCCGTTGACGGCGAAGGACGTGGGCGCGGTGTTGCTGCCGCTGTAGGAGAACTGTGCGCCGGTCGTGACGGCGCCGCCGGCGGCGATCCGGGCGTTGTACCCGGCGTTCTTCACGGTCACGGTCTTCCCGGACTGGGACCAGGTGCCGTTCCAGCCGTTCACGAGCTTCTGGTTGCCCGCGTAGTCGTACGTCAGGGTCCAGGTGTCGATCGCCTCGGTGCCGCGGTTGGTGAGCGTCAGCTCGGCGGTGAAGCCGGAGCCCCAGTCGTTCGTCCGGTAGTCGACGCTGCACTGAACGGCCGCCGCCTGAGCGGGGGTCGATCCTGAGGAGAGCAGGGTGAGCGGGAGCGCGAGAGCCGCCGCGGCCGCGGTCCACAACCGCCGGACGCCGGTGCGTCTCCTGGGTGGGGGATGCATGGTGCTGGTTCCTCCTGCGACTCGGGACAGGTCAAGACTTGAACCAGTGGGAGCGCTCCCATAGTGGGGACGGGGTCTGGAGCGGTCAAGGTTCGTGAAGAGTCGAAATGATTCGATGCGCCGAGTTGCGGGAAAGTCGGCAACTCCTCTGTTCCTCCGCGTCACTTGGCGCTAGCTTCACAAGCACCAGTGGGAGCGGTTCCACCAGTCGGCGCGCCCGTCACGGCGCGCGTGAGCTGCAAGGAGTCGCTCGATGCGCCACCCCTCGCCTTCAGTTCTTTTAGCCATCCCCGCGCACGGAGCAGCACCCGTCGCGGGCCCGGGCACTGTGTGGGACCTCTCGTCGTCCGTGCTGTCCTGTCGGAGAGGAAACCCGCACTCATGAGTCGCACCAGAACCGCGCTGCTCGCCTCGATGGCGCTGGTCGCCGGTGCCACCGGGACGGCGTTCGCCGTCGGCCCCGGTGGCGTCGGCGCGGCCGCCGTCCCCTGCACCGTCGACTACCAGGTGCAGAACCAGTGGGACACCGGCTTCACCGCCTCCGTGACCATCACCAACAACAGTGCCGCCAAGTCCTCGTGGTCGCTGAAGTGGTCCTACGCCGGCAACCAGCGGATCACCAACGGCTGGAACGCCAAGGTCACCCAGTCCGGGGCCGACGTCACCGCCGCCAACGAGTCCTACAACGCCGCCCTGGCCACCGGCGGTTCGGTCAGCTTCGGCTTCCAGGGCACCTACAGCGGCAGCAACGCGATCCCCGCCACCTTCACTCTCGACGGCGTGACCTGCAACGTCGACTCCGGCGGCCCCACCGACCCGCCGGACCCGACCGACCCGCCCGGCCCCGGTGACCGGGTCGACAACCCCTACAGCGGCGCCAAGGTCTATGTGAACCCGGAGTGGTCCGCGAAGGCAGCGGCCGAGCCCGGCGGCGACCGCATCGCCGACCAGCCCACCGGCGTCTGGCTGGACCGCATCGCCGCCATCAACGGCGTCAACGGCGGCATGGGCCTGCGCGACCACCTCGATACGGCACTGGAGCAGAAGGGCAGCGACGAACTCGTCGTCCAGCTCGTCATCTACAACCTGCCCGGCCGCGACTGCGCCGCCCTCGCCTCCAACGGCGAACTCGGCCCGACGGAGATCGACCGCTACAAGACCGAGTACATCGACCCCATCGCCGAGATCCTCGCCGACCCGAAGTACGCCGGCCTCAGGATCGTCACCACCGTCGAGATCGACTCCCTGCCGAACCTCGTCACCAACGTCACCCCCCGGCCCACCGCGACGCCGAACTGCGACACGATGAAGGCCAACGGCAACTACGTGAAGGGCGTCGGCTACGCCCTGAACAAGCTCGGTGACGTGCCCAACGTCTACAACTACGTCGACGCCGGCCACCACGGCTGGCTCGGCTGGGACGACAACTTCGGCGCCAGCGCCCAGATGTTCAAGCAGGCGGCGACCGCCGAGGGCGCGACCGTGAACGACGTGCACGGCTTCATCGCCAACACCGCCAACTACAGCGCCCTGAAGGAGGACCACTTCAAGATCACGGACTCGGTCGCCGGCAAGTCGGTGCGCGAGTCCAAGTGGGTCGACTGGAACCGCTACGTCGACGAGCTGTCCTACGCCCAGGCCCTGCGCGCGGAGCTGGTGAGGATCGGCTTCGACTCGGGCATCGGCATGCTGATCGACACCTCCCGCAACGGCTGGGGCGGCACCGCCCGGCCCACCGGACCCGGCGCCACGACCAGCGTCGACACCTACGTCGACGGTGGCCGCTACGACCGCCGGATCCACCTCGGCAACTGGTGCAACCAGTCCGGGGCGGGACTCGGCGAACGGCCCCAGGCGGCACCCGAGCCCGGCATCGACGCCTACGTCTGGATGAAGCCCCCGGGCGAGTCCGACGGCGCCAGCAAGCCCATCGACAATGACGAGGGCAAGGGCTTCGACCGGATGTGCGACCCGACGTACACCGGCAACCCGCGGAACAACAACAACATGTCGGGCGCCCTCCCGGACGCCCCGCTGTCGGGCCACTGGTTCTCGGCCCAGTTCCAGCAGCTGATGCGGAACGCGTACCCGCCGCTGCCGTAACGGCGGCCTGACCGCCGCTCCCGCAGGCCCGGCCCCCCGGTTTCTTGCGGGAGCGGCAACTTCATTTGCTCCCCTCGGGTGCGTCGTCGCACTCTGTCCGCACCCGAGCGGAGAGGCTGACGACCATGGCGCACCACCACAACCACGCGCAGAATCACGCACACGACCACACGGACATCGACTGGGCCGAGATGGCCGACCACCTCGAATCGCAGGCGGAACTCTTCACCCCGCTGTACGAGCGGGCCCTCGGCTGGCTGGCGAAGGAGGTCACCGACCCCGGACTCGTCGTGGACGCGGGCAGCGGCCCCGGCGTCATCTCCTGCCTGTTCGCGGAGACCTTCCCGGGCGCCCGGATCGTCGCCGTGGACGGCTCCGAGCCGCTGCTGGAACGAGCCGGGGCCCGCGCCGCCCGCCAGGGCGTGGCCGACCGCTTCTCCACCCTGGCCGGTGAACTCCCGGGCGTCCTCGACGACTTGGACTACCCCGCGGATCTGCTCTGGGCGAGCCGCAGCGTGCACCACCTCGGCGACCAGCAGGCCGCCCTCACCGCCCTGGCCGCCCGCCTCGCCCCCGGCGGCACGCTCGCCGTGATGGAAGGCGGCCTGCCCGCCCGCTTCCTGCCCCGTGACATCGGCATCGGCCGCCCCGGCCTGCAGGCCCGCCTCGACGCGCTGGAGGAGGAGTGGTTCGCCCGCATGCGCTCCGACCTCCCCGGCTCGGTCCCCGCCATCGAACACTGGCCGGCCCTGCTCACCGCCGCGGGCCTCCACCACACCCGCACCCGCACCTTCCTCCTCGACCTCCCGGCCCCGGCCACGGACCGCGCCCGCGCCTACGCGATCGCCACCCTCACCCGCCTGCGGGACAGCTTCGCCGACCACCTCGCCCCGGACGACCGCACCACCCTCGACCGCCTCCTCGACCCCGCCGACAAGGCGAGCCTCCACCACCGCCCGGACGTCTTCACCCTGGCGGCCCACACCATCCACACGGCGACCCGCCCGGTGTAGGCCCGACCCCGGCTGCGTGCCTTCGCCGGCGTGGGGTCAGCACCGGCCGGGCTGCGCGTACACCGTGACCCATCCGCCGTGTCGAGCAAGGGAAGTCGCCGGATGGGAAGGGGAGAACGCGACGGTCTCCCGTGAGGCCGTCGCGTTCTCGTCGGGGGTCAGGCCATGTCGAACGTCGCCGGGTCCGGGCCCAGGCGGCGGTCCTCGTTCAGGGCGCTGATCGCCGCGAGGTCCTCGGCGTCCAGGGTGAAGTCGAAGACGGCGATGTTCTCGCGGATGCGGGACGGCGTCACCGACTTGGGGATGACGATGTTGCCGAGCTGGATGTGCCAGCGCAGGACGACCTGGGCCGGGGTGCGGTCGTGCTTGCGGGCGATCGCCACGATCGCCGGGACCTCCAGCAGGCCCTTGCCCTGGCCCAGCGGCGACCAGGCCTCGGTGGCGATGCCCTGCTCCGCGTGGTACTCGCGGGCGGCGTGCTGCTGCAGGTGCGGGTGCAGCTCGATCTGGTTGACGGCGGGGATCACCGAGGTCTCGGAGATCAGCCGCTCCAGGTGCTCGGGCAGGAAGTTGGACACGCCGATGGCGCGGATCCGGCCGTCGGCGTGCAGCTTCTCGAACGCCTTGTACGTGTCGACGTACTGGTCCCGCGACGGAAGCGGCCAGTGGATGAGGTACAGGTCGACATAGTCGAGGCCGAGCTTCGACAGCGACGTGTCGAAGGCGCGCAGGGTGGCGTCGTACCCCTGGTCGCTGTTCCAGAGCTTGGTGGTGACGAAGAGCTCCTCGCGGGGGATGCCCGACCTCGCGATGGCCTTGCCGGTGCCCTCCTCGTTGGCGTACGCCGCCGCGGTGTCGATGCTGCGGTAGCCGGCCTGAAGGGCCTCGGCGACCGCCGTCTCGGCCTCGTCGTCCGGCACCTGCCAGACGCCGAAGCCCAGCTGGGGCATCTCGACGCCGTTGTTCAGGGTGATCGGGGGGACCTTGCTCACGGCTTTGCGATCCTTCGGTTCGTGGTCACGTGGTACTGCCAGTGTTCCCATCGTCAACGATCACAGCCCACGATGCATTCCTGACCGTACGGCTCACGCCCGGTACAGCGCCTCGACCTCCTCCGCGTACGCCTTCTCGATCGCCTTCCGCTTCAGTTTCAGCGACGGGGTGAGCAGCCCGTGCTCCTCGGTGAAGGGCTGCGCCAGGATCCGGAACGTACGGATCGACTCGGCCTGCGACACCAGCGTGTTGGCCGCGACCACCGCGCGCCGCACCTCGGTCTCCAGGTCCGGGTCGTGCACCAGCTCGGACGCCGGCATCTGCGGCTTGCCGCGCATCGCCAGCCAGTGCTCCACGGCCTCCGGATCCAGCGTCACCAGCGCGGCGACGTACGGGCGGTCGTTGCCGACGACGATGCACTGGTTGACCAGCGGATGGTCCCGCACCCGCTCCTCCAGCAGCCCCGGCGAGACGCTCTTGCCACCCGAGGTGACCAGGATCTCCTTCTTGCGGCCGGTGATGGTGAGATAGCCGTCCTCGTCGAGGGAGCCGAGGTCACCGGTGGCGAGCCAGCCGTCGTGCAGGGTCTCGTCGGTGGCCTTGGGGTTGTTCAGATAACCCTGGAAGACGTTGTCACCGCGCAGCCAGATCTCGCCGTCGTCCGCGATGTGCACGGTGACCCCCGGGACGGGTCGGCCCACCGTGCCGTACCGGGTGCGCTCGGGCGGGTTGGCGGTGGCGGCGGCCGTCGACTCGGTCAGACCGTAGCCCTCGTAGATCTGCACGCCCGCACCGGCGAAGAACAGGCCGAGCCGCCGGTCCATCGCCGAGCCGCCCGACATGGCGTTGCGGATCCGCCCGCCCATCGCCGCGCGCACCTTGGCGTACACGAGCTTGTCGAACAGCTGGTGCTGCATCCGCAGCCCCGCCGAGGGCCCCGGCCCGATGCCCCACGCCTTCGCCTCCACGGCGTCCGCGTACTTCACCGCCACCTCGACGGCCTTCTCGAACGGCCCCGACCTGCCCTCCTTCTCCGCCTTGCGGCGGGCGGCGTTGAACACCTTCTCGAAGATGTACGGCACCGCCAGGATGAAGGTCGGCCGGAACGCGGCGAGGTCCGGCAGCAGCGCGGCGGCGTTCAGCTGCGGCTGGTGGCCGAACTTGACCCGGCCGCGCAGCGCCGCGACCTCCACCATCCGCCCGAAGACATGCGCGAGCGGCAGGAACAGCAGCGTCGACGCCTCGTCGCCCTTCCTGGAGTGGAACACCGTCTCCCAGCCCTCGATGACGGTGTCGGCCTCGTACATGAAGTTGCCGTGGGACAGCACACAGCCCTTGGGCCGGCCCGTGGTGCCGGAGGTGTAGATGATCGTCGCCACCGAGTCGGGCGTGACGGCCCTGCGGTGCCGGTGCACGACGTCGTCGTCGAGATGCGCTCCCGCGTCGTACAGCTCCTGCACCGCGCCCGCGTCGAGCTGCCACAGCTGACGCAGCTGCGGCAGCCGGTCGATGACGGTGGCGATGGTCATCGCGTGGTCCTCGTGCTCCACGATCGCGGCGGTCACCTCCGCGTCGTACAGCATCCACAGGCACTGGTCCGCCGAGGACGTCGGATACACGGGCACGACCTGCGCGCCGATCGTCCACAGCGCGAAGTCGAACAGGGTCCACTCGTAGCGGGTACGGGACATGATCGCGACCCGGTCGCCGAAGCGCACGCCGCGGGCGAGCAGGCCCTTGGCGAGGGCGAGCACCTCGTCGCGGAACTCGGCGCTGGTCACGTCCCGCCACCGGCCGGAGTCGTCCTTGCGGCCGAGGGCGATGCGCGCCGGGTCCTCCTCGGCATACCGGAAGACCATGTCGGCCAGTCCGCCCACCAGGGGTGCCGACGCAGGCGGAGGGTTCGTGAACTCGCGCAATCCCCGCTCCCCGCTCCTCAGCGCTTCCATGTCTACGCCCCCCGCAGCGCGGTGAAAGCTACCCCACACGGCTTGGGTGCGGGAGGGGGTCCAGAGCTGAGCGCGGCTGTTGTCCGCGCTGGTCAGCCGAGGAAAATGCGCTCACATGGGGAAGGGTCGGACAGATTCCTGACGGTTGAGTAAGTTTCGGTGCCGTAATCTCCACCGAATCTGTACGAGCCGTGGAGGCCCCCGGATCACGGCTCCCGGTGACCGCCGCGGTGCAGCCGGTCGCCGCCCGCCAGGATGGCCTCCGCCAGCGCGCGGGCCGCCTCCCGCGCGGCGGGAC
>NZ_JAOCQE010000252.1 GCF_025290915.1 Streptomyces sp. 15-116A
CCGGTGGGGGCGGCGGACGCCGAGAGTGCCGCGGCGCGGACGGCGAGACGCCCGAGCCGCCGGCGCACGGGCCCCTCCGACGCGGTGAGCCGCACACCGATCGCGTGCACGGTGCCGGACAGGCCGGTGAGCGGGACGGTCACCGTCCGCCAGCCGCCGGCCCCGCTCACCGGGAGATACGTGTACGGCGGTGCCGCCCCCGGGTTCTCGGGGTCGGCGGTGGCCACGGCCGGCTCCACGTCCACGCGCCCAGCATCCGTCCGATGCGTGAACTCGACAACCGTCCCGGCGGTGATCGGCAGCCGCGTCGCATACAGATCCACGGTCACGGGCGCGTCGGGGTCGCCGTCGACGAGGACGCTGCTCCCGCCGTGCCAGGCGTCGGCGAAGTCGAAGCCGACGCCGGGCCGCCGCCCCTCGGTGCGCACCACCCAGCGTCGCGACGGCAGCCGGTCCTGGAGCCCGAGGTGGTTCCACGGCGTCTCGGAGGTGACGGCGCCCTTCTCGTACCAGCGCAGCCCGTGCCCGGTGTTGAACACGGTCGCGAAGGGCACGGACGTGACCGTCGACCGGTCGGCGACCGAGACGGCGGGCGCCCGCCAGGGGTCGGTGGCGTCCGGCATGGACGGGTCGAGCGAGGCGCCGGTCCAGAACCGGTCGTCCGCGGCGTAGAAGTCGGCCGGGGTCCGCCGGTCGGCGGGCAGCTGATGACGGGTCCACTCCGGCCGGTACAGGCCGATGGAGGTGACGTGCGGGCGGTCGGCGGGCACGATCGCGTCCCCGTTCTCGGCGGTGTTCCAGCCGTTCGCCTCCACGTCCACGCCCGCCCACAGCTCGTACCGGCCGCGGCCCATCCGCTCGGCCTCGCCGGCCGAGGAGACGAGGCGTTCGGGGGTCCAGCGAAAGTCGACGAACATGTCGTCGGCCGCCTCGAAGAACGCCCGGTTGCGGTCGTTGAGCGCGCCCTGCCAGCTGACCGCACCGTCGACGGTCATCGAGTCGTACCAGGTGACCCGCTGCCCCTTCGCGGCGGCGCGCGTCTTGAGCTCGCGCAGGAAGGAGAGCATGGCGGCGCCGAGGGCGGGGTCCCCGCCGCCGGTCTCGGCGTTGACGAACCAGCCGTCGAAGCCGTACGCCTGCGCCACGGCCACGAGCCGCTCGGCGAGCGGATGCCGTCCGGCGGGGTCCCGCTGCACCAGGTCCCGCGTCCACTGCACCTGTCCGCCATAAGCGGCCGGTGGCAGGAAGACGTTGCCGAGGACGGGCACGCCGTGCCGGTGGGCGGCGTCCACGATCGGCGCGTTGGGGGCGAGGATCAGCCCCTCGCCGGACGAGCCGCCCCGGAAGACGAGTTCGTCGATGTACGCCCAGTGGGTGAGGGCGTAGTAGTCGGCGGTGGGCGAGCCCTGTGAGGGGTTGCTCGCGGTCGGTCCGAAAGACACCAGGGACTGGATACGGGCCTGGCCGGCGCGGGCGGGCGGGTTCGCCGGTGTGGGGGTGAACCGGCGGGCGAGCGGTACGGACGCCGCGTTGAAGGCGAGGTCGGGGTCCCGGTCGGCGCGCCAGGACTTCAGGCTGCGCCAGGTGATGCCCTCGCCGGGCGTGCCGGAGGGCAGGGAGCCGGGGTACCAGTAGCAGGCGTACGGCTGGAGCGGTGCGGCGGTGGCACCGGCGAGCAGGACCGTCCGGCGCGCGGGACCGGCCGGGTCGGCCGGGCGGGCGTGACTCATGGGCGGGTTCCTCCGTGCGGGACGCGGGTGGGGTCGGGTCGAGCCGGGAGTACCTGTCCCGGTGTGCAGACTTCGGTGATGCCGCGGGCGGCGAGGTGCGCGGTGTCGGTGGCGCGGGTGTCGAGGACGGTGGTGGGACGGATGCCGTCGGCGACCAGCCGGAAGAAGGCGTCGAAGACGGGGCCGCCGGGGGCGCAGCGGGAGCGGGCGGAGGGGTCGGAGGGGACGACGAGTGCCGTGGTGCGGGGCGCGGGTGTGGCGTGCCGGTGTTCCCTCGCGGCGTCGGCGAGCACGCGGGCCAGGTCCTTCGGCTTGCGGTCGTTGGTCAGCAGGCCGAGCCCGTACTCCAGTTGCGGGAAGTCGGCGAGGTCGCGGGAGACGTCGTGGGAGCACCACCAGGTGATGCCCCACAGGTCGGGGCAGTCCAGGGCGTGGGTGACGGTCGCCTCGGTGAAGGCGGCGGCGTGGTCGGGCGGGATCAGGGGGGCGGGGGCGCCGACCTCCTGGAGCCAGACGGGGCGGTGCGGTTCGTCGGCCCACGCCTTGCTCAGCTCGACGAGGTACGCGGCGTGGTGCTCGGTGGGGACGGAGGTGCGGCCGTGGCGCTGGGCGGTGCCGTTGAACACCCAGGAGTGCACGGCGGTCACGGCACCGAGTCGGGCGGCCTGGGCGGGGGTGAAGGGCTGGTCGTCCTGGTACCAGGTGGCGTCGTACTCGGCGTGCAGGTGCAGCCGGCCGGGGGCTCCCTCCTCGCAGGCGGCGAGCATCCGCTCCAGCCAGGCGTCGATCTGCGCGGGCGTCGCCCGGTCCGGGTCGGGGTGCGGGCCCGCGGAGAACTGGTTGACCTCGTTGCCGAGGGTCATGCCGAGGAAGGCGGGCCGGTCGGCGAGGGCGGCGGCGAGGGTACGCAGGTAGGTCGCCTGACCGTCGAGGACGTCCGGGTCGGTGAAGAGGTTGCGCCGGTGCCAGGTGCGGGTCCAGGCGGGCAGGAAGTCGAAGCTGCTCAAGTGCCCTTGCAGCCCGTCGACGTTGACGTCGAGCCCGCGTTCGGCGGCGGCGTCGGTGAGGGCGAGGAGCTGTTCGACCGCCCGGGGGCGGATCAGCGTGCGGTTGGGCTGGAAGTAGGGCCACAGCGGGAAGACCCGGATGTGGTCCACGCCGAGCGCGGCGATGGAGTCCAGGTCGGCGCGTACGGAGTCCAGGTCGAAGTCGAGCCAGTGGTGGAACCACCCTTCACTGGGGGTGTAGTTGACGCCGAAGCGCACGGCAGGAGGCATGCGGTGTCCTTGCGTGTCCGTGATGGTTCAGCCCTTGACCGCGCCCTCGCCGACCCCGCGGAAGAAGTACCGCTGGAGGCAGGCGAACAGGGCGATCAGCGGGGCGACGGCGATGATCGTGCCCGCCGCGACGAGGCGTTCGTCGCCCGCGAAGGTGCCGTGCAGATAGTTGAGGCCGATGGTGAGGGTGAACTTGGACGGGTCGCTGAGCACGATGAGCGGCCACAGGAAGTCGTCCCAGGCGCCCATGAAGGCGAAGATCGCGACGACGGCGAGGGTGCCCTTGACGGACGGCAGCGCGATGCGCAGGAAGCGCTGCCAGACGTTGGCGCCGTCGACGAACGCGGCCTCCTCGATCTCGTAGGGCAGGTTGAGGAAGGCGTTGCGCATCAGCAGCACGTTGAGGGCGCTGACACAGCCGGGCAGGACCACGCCGATCAGGGTGTTGTTGAGGCCGAGCTCCCGCATGGTGGTGAACTGGGCGATGATGATGCCCTCGACGGGCACGAGCATGGCCAGGATGAACACCAGGGTGGCGACGCGCCGGCCCCGGTAGCGCAACCGGGCGAGCGCGTAACCGGCGAGCGCGGCGCCGACGCAGTTGGTGACGACGTTGGCGACGGCGACCTTCAGGGAGTTGAGGGCGTAGTCCCAGACGGGGATGGTGTCGGCGACCCGCTCGTAGTTGTGCAGGGTGGGGTCGCCGGGCAGGAACCTCGGCGGGGAGCTGTAGATGTCCTCGGTCGGGCCCTTGAGGGACGTGGACAGCTGCCACAGGAACGGGCCGATGGTCAGGGCGAGGACGGCGAGCAGCAGTACGTAGCGCAGGCCGAGTTCCCAGACCCGTACGCGGCGGCCGTGCTCGTCGGCGATCCGGGGCGCGCGGGCTGCCACGGGCTCCTCGGTGACGGGCCGGGGCGCCTTCGCGATGACGCTCATGACTCCTCCCGGCGGTCGGCGCGCAGCACCAGCAGCATCAGGGCGACGGTGACGACGAAGACGACGACGGAGATCGCGGAGGCATAGCCGACCCGGCCGGTCAGGCCGGTGCCGGTGCGCTGCACCAGCATCACGAGCGTGGTGTCCTCACCGGCGGGACCGCCGCTCGGCCCGGCGAGCAGATACACCTCGGAGAACACCTTGAACGCGGCGACCGAGGAGAGCGCGCCGACCAGCACCATGGTGGAGCGCACGGCGGGCACGGTGACGCTGAGGAAGCGGCGGATCGCGCCCGCCCCGTCCACGGCGGCGGCCTCGTGCAGTTCACGCGGCACGTTCCCGAGCGCCGCCAGGTAAATGATCATGTAGTAGCCGAGGCCCTTCCACACCGTGACGGCCATGGCGCTCAGCAGGAGCAGCCACTGGTCGCTGAGGAAGCCGATCCGGCCCACCCCGACCGTCTCCAGGACCGCGTTGACCAGTCCGCGGTCGTCCAGCAGCCACACCCAGATCAGCCCCACCACGACGATCGAGGCGACGACCGGGGTGTAGAAGGCGGACCGGAAGAAGGTGATGCCGGGGATGTTCTTCCGCACCAGCAGCGCGAGCAGCAGCGGCAGCACGATCAGCGCGGGCACCACCCCGAGGACGTACAGGGTGCTGTTGCGCAGGCCGATCCAGAACATGTCGTCGTGCAGCAGCTCGCGGAAGTTGGCGAGGCCCACGAACCCGCCCGGGACCAGGGTGCGCCGGTCGGTGAAGGAGTTGATCAGCGTGGAGACGAACGGGTAGAGGATGAACGCGCTGGTGATCAGCAGTCCGGGTGCGGCGAACAGCCAGGGACTGGTGGGCAGTTGGCGCCGCACCCGGGAGACGGTGGAGACGGTGGCCATGGTGCGTCACCCCTGCTGCCGGAGCAGCCGGTCGCAGGCGTTGACAGCGTTGTCGAGAGCTTCCTGCGGGCTCTGCTTGCCCTGCAGCGCCTTGGCGACCTCGTTGCGCAGCGCGGTCTTCATCTGCTCGCTGAACAGCACCGGCGTGTAGTTGACGGCCGTCTTCAGCGACTTGGCGGCGGCCACCCGCACCCGGGTCTCGTCGGTGCCGTCCTCCCGGGTGAAGTACGGCTTGTCCAGCGAACCGGCGGTGGACGGGAAGATGGCGACGCGCTGGGCGAACGACATCTGGCGGGCCGAGTCGGTGACGAAGTGCGCGAACGCGACGGCGGCCGGGGTGCGCTTGGTCTGCGCGTTGACCATCACGCCCATCACGTACATGTTGACGTGGCCGGTGCTGGTGATCTGATCGGTGATCCCGATGTTCTTGTAGAGGCTGGGCGCCTGCTTCTTGAAGTTGGCGAGGTCGAGCGCGCTGCCGGGGTTCATGGCGACGGCGCCAGTGAGGAACTTCTTGCCGGACGACTCCGGGGTGGCGGTGAGCGCCTGCGGGTCCAGGGCCTTCGCGTCGTACAACTCCTTGTACCTGGCGAGGAGTTCGACTCCCTTGGCGTCGTTGAAGGTGAAGGCGGTGCCCTCCTTGTTCATCAGCGGGACGCCGTAGCGGCCGAAGTCCTCGATGGTGGGCACGTTGGCGAGGGTGGCCACCTTGCCGTCGGTCTTCTCGGCCATCTGCAGGGCCTGGTCGAAGAGTTCGCCGTACGTCTTCGGCGGCTTGTTCGGGTCGAGTCCGGCCTTCTCGAAGAGGGACTTGTTGTAGAACAGCGGGCCCGTGTTGAGGTACCAGGGGAAGGCGTACGTGCCCTCCATTCCCGGTACCTGATGGCTGGCCCAGGCGCCGGGCAGGTACTCCTTCTCGTACTTCGCCGCGGCCTTGTCGAGGTCGAGCGCAAGGCCCGCCCTGGCGAGCGGGGCGACCAGGTCCGGGGAGACGTTGACGACGTCCGGGAGCGTGCCGCCGGCCGCGTCGGCGCTGATCTTGTCGGCGTAGCCCTCGGCGGGCTGGTCGACCCACTTCACATGGGTGTACGGGTACTTCTCCTCGAAAGCGGCGATCACGTCCTCGAAGTAGCCCTTGAAGTTGGCCCTCAGGTTCCAGGTCTGGAAGGTGATCTCGCCCTCGACCTTGCCGGAGGCGTCGGCCGCGCCGCCGCCGTCACCCCCGGAGCCGCAGGCGGTGATCGGCATCAGCAGGGCGGCGACGGCGACGGCGGCGAATGTTCTGCGCGAGGTGGGCACGGTGACACGTCTCCCTGGGCAGCGTCGGGGGATGGATGCCGCCGACCATGCCGGGCGGATTGCTGGAAAGTCAATGGATTCACCGTCACTAAAGTCTTTCGGCAAGCATTAGTCCAGGTCAAATGCGGTGTCGCGGAAAAGTTGACCTGATTGACTAATGCGCTTTAGGCTCTGCTGCTCAAGCGCATTAGTACTCCCCGGGAAAGGGGCGATCATGCCAGCCAAGCGGCCCGCCGCGCGTCGGCCGACGATGAAGGACATCGCCCGGCGAGCCGGGGTCTCCGAGAGCGCGGTGTCCTTCGCGCTCAACGGCAGACCGGGCGTGTCCGAGGTGACCCGGGACCGGGTCCGCCGGGTCGCCGAGCAACTGGGCTGGCGGCCCAGCACGGCGGCGCGCGCCCTGTCCGGGGAGGGCTCGGCGACGGTGGGCTTCGTGCTCGCCCGGCCCGCGCACACCCTCGGTGTGGACTCCTTCTTCCTGCAGCTCGTCTCGGGCATCCAGGAGGTCCTGGCGGAGCGTCATCTCGGGTTGCTGTTCCAGGTGGTGGAGGACGTCGAGGACGAGTGCGCGGTGTACCGGCGCTGGTGGGCCGAGCACCGGGTGGACGGTGTGCTGGTGGTCGACCCGCGCACCGACGATCCCCGGCCGCGTCTGCTGGACGAACTCGGCCTGCCCGCCGTGGTGATCGGCGGCGCGCCGGACGAGCGTCACCCGGGGATGTCCACGGTGTGGGCGGACGACGCGGGCGCCATGGCCTCGGTGGTGGGCGGGCTGTACCAGCTCGGGCACCGCCGGATCGTGCACATCGCGGGCCTGTCGGGACTCGCCCACACCGAGCGGCGGATCCGTACGCTGCGCGCCGAGGCGGAGCGGCGGGGGCTCACCGAGGTGCTGTCGGTGACCACCGACTACTCGGACTCGGCGGCCGTGGCGGTCACGCGCCGCGTTCTGGACGCCGCCGCTCCCCCGACCGCCCTGATCTACGACAACGACGTGATGGCCGTCGCCGGTGTCGCCGCCGCGGCCGAACTCGGCTTCTCGGTACCGGCGGACGTGTCGGTGGTCGCCTGGGAGGACTCGGCGCTGTGCCGCATGGTCAAGCCGTGGCTGTCCGCGCTGTCCCGGGACAGCGTGGAGTTCGGCCGCACGGCGGCCCGCGAGCTGACCTCCCTGCTGGACGGCGGCCCGGCCCGCACGGTCCGGGTGCCGGTGCCCCGCCTGATCGAACGGGACAGCACGGGACCGGCCCGGCGGACGTGACCTCGACCGGTGCCCCGCCCTGATCCAACGGGGCAGCACGGGCCCCGCCCGGGAGACATGACGCCCGGCGCGGCCTGCCCGCAGGCGGGGCCGGCGGGATAATGGGCGCCATGCGGCCCCGTCGTACGGCCTGTGCCGTCGCCGGATTGCTGCTGGCCCTGACGGCCGGCTGCACCGGCGGCGCGAATGACTCCGCGCCCGAGCGCACCCCGGACTCCGCGCCCACCACGACGCAGACCCCGAGGTCCTCCCCCGCCCCCACCCCGGCCGGCCCGGTGTCGCTGCCCGCCCTGATGCGGCGCGAGCACACCGGCTCCGGGCTGCGTCTCGGCACCGTGCTGGCCCGCACCTCCGCCTACACGCGGTACGCCGTGACGTACGAGGCCAACGGGCTGACGATCTCCGGGGTGATGAACGTCCCCGAGGGCAAGGGGCCGTTCCCCGCGCTCGTCCTCGCCCACGGCTACATCGATCCGGACGTGTACGTCACCGGCCAGGGCATGCCCCGTGAGCACGATCTGCTGGCCCGCCGCGGCTATGTGGTGCTGCACGTCGACTACCGCAACCACGCCCGCTCCGACGACGACCCGGACAACGACGTGAACCTGCGCCTCGGCTACACCGAGGACGTGATCGGCGCGGCCAAGGCGCTGCGTTCCTCCGGCCGCGCGGAGATCGACACGGACCGGATCGGGCTCCTTGGCCGGTCGATGGGCGGCGGGGTCGTCTACAACACGCTGGTGGTGGCGCCCGGCGTGTTCGACGCGGCCGTCGCCTACGCCCCGGTCAGCGGGCGGCCCGAGGAGAACATCGATCAGTTCCAGCGCCGTAACGGCGACCCGGTGGTGGCCGAGATCGAGGCGGAGCACGGCACCCCGGAGGACGACCCGGAGTTCTGGCGCCAGGTCTCCCCGCTCACCTACGCGGACCGGGCCACCGAGCCCCTGCTGATCCACCACGGCACCGCGGACGACACCTGCCCCATCCGCTGGTCCCGTGAAGCCGCCGCCGCGTTCGAGAAGGCCGGTGCCGACGTCGAACTGCGCACCTACGCGGGCGAGGGCCACACGTTCGGGCCGCGCTGGCGGGAGTCGATGGAGCTCACGATGGACCACTTCGAGCGGCACCTGCGCTGAGCGGCGCCCGGCGCCGGCCACACCGGTCTCGACACGGGACTGCCCCGGTCTCGACGCGGAGCCGCCCTGGTCTCGACGCGGGACCGCCCTGCGGGGCACAGTTCTCCCTACGTACTCGCCAGTACGCCTGCCCGTCGCCGCACGCCCACTCCGAGGAGCCGAAGTTGACCAGTTGGGTCGGCCGGACCGCCGTCGAGATCGCCGCCGCCGTACGGGAGAAGCGGGTCACCCCGCGCGAGGTGGTCGCCGAGCACCTCGCGCGCATCGAGCGGCTCGACGGCCACGTCGGGGCGTTCCGCGCGGTGCGGACCGAGGCGGCGCTCGCCGAGGCGGACGAGGTGGCCGCGCGGGACGACCTGGCCGAACTGCCGCTGGCCGGTGTGCCGGTGGCGGTCAAGGACAACCTCGCCGTGCGCGGCGAGAGCACCCGCGTCGGCTCGGCGGCGACCCCCGACACGCCGGCCGGGGCGGACCACGAGACGGTGGCCCGGCTGCGGGCGGCGGGCGCGGTGGTCGTGGGCCTGACGAACGTGCCGGAGCTGTGTGTCTTCGGCACCACGGAGGGCGTGCACGGCACCGCCCGCAATCCGTGGGACCTGACACGCAGCGCGGGCGGCTCGTCGGGCGGCAGCGCGGCTGCGGTCGCGGCCGGGATGGTGCCGATCGCCCTCGGCAACGACGGCATGGGCTCGCTGCGGATACCGGCCGCCAACTGCGGTCTGGTGACGATCAAGCCGGGGCTCGGCGTGATACCGGCCGGGGTGAGCGACGGCGACTGGTTCGGCATGTCGGAGAACGGGCCGCTGGCCACCACGGTCGAGGACGCGCGTCTGATGTTCACGGTCCTCGCGGGCGGCGAGCCCGCGGGCCGTGAGGGTCCCGCCACCCGACGGGTCGCGGTGTCCCTGCGCAGCCCGCTGGCCGGCGTCGCCGTCGCCAGGCCGTACGCGGCGGCCGCG
>NZ_JAOCQE010000253.1 GCF_025290915.1 Streptomyces sp. 15-116A
GCGGGCCCGGGCCCTGGTGCGGCAGAGGGGCCGACGCGGCGGCGTTGTGGTCGTACGAGGCGTGGGCGGCGGGCTGCTGGGGCTGGGCGCCCTCCGGCGGCAGCGGACCGGGGCCACCCTGCCCTGCGGACGGCTGGTACGGGCCCTGCTGCCCTGCGGACGGCTGCTGAAGACCCTGCTGCCCCGCAGAGGACTGGTGCTGGCCCTGCTGCCCCGCAGAGGGCTGGTGCTGGCCCTGCTGCCCCGCAGAGGACTGGTGCCGGCCCTGCTGTCCCGCCGAGGGCTGGTGCTGGCCCTGCTGTCCCGCCGACGGCTGGTGCGGAATGTGCCCCGTCGGCGGCTGCTGCGTGACCTGTCCCGCCGACGGCTGCTGCGGGATCTGCCCCACCGACGGCTGGTGCGGGAGCTGGCCCGGCGACGGCTGCTGCGTGACCTGTCCCGGCGACGGCTGGTGCGGGAGCTGGCCCGGTGACGGCTGCTGCTGGGCCTGCGCGCCCCACGGGGCCTGCGTCTGGGGGTCCCACTGGGGGGAGGGCTGGTGCCAGTCCTGGCCGGAGGGCTGCTGATGCGCGCCCCGGCCAGGGGGCTGCTGATGCGGACCCTGGCCGGAAGGCTGATGAGACCCCTGGCCGGAGGGCTGGTGGTGGGTGTCCTGGCCCGGGGGCTGGTGGGTGGGCTGGGCGGGGCCCCAGGGGTCGCCCCAGGTCTGGCCGCCGGGGGGTGCGGAGGCGGGGGGCTGGGCGGACGGTGCGGGGCCGGGCGGGGGTGTCATGCCCGGCAGCAGGGGCTCACCGCCGTCGGAGGGCAGCACGATGCCTTCGCGCGCGGGGCGCGACGAGGGCTCCTCGCCCTGTCCACTCTGCGTCACCGGGACTCCTACCAATGGGGGACCTTGTGAATCGTCGGGTCACGCTACCGGGTCCCCGGAGCCCGGTGCCACGCAGCACAGGGCGTGATCTCCTGCCCTGTGAGCGCGGTAACAAAACCACGTCAGGGCACGCTGTTTATGTCACCTCCTTCGCCTCAGCGGCCCGTTACCCGCCCGTTCACCGTCCCGTCCCCGCCCCGTTCACGCCGCCGTCTGCAGCCCCGTCCGCGCCCCGAACTCCCGTACCACCGGCTCCTCTCCGTACGGCTCGAGACGCTGCTGCAAGTCCTCCAGATACTCGGCGCCCCGGTTGGACCTGAGCCCGTCGAGGAGTTCCACCGCCCTCAGCCCCGTCGCACAGGCCTGTTCGATCTCCCGCTGCTGCACCTGCGCCGTGGCCAACAGCACATAGCCGATCGCCCGCCGCCGCGCCCGCGACTCGGGATGCCCGGCCAGCGACTCGCGCGCGTACCGCGCGGCGGCCTCCGCCTGCCCCAGATCGCGGTGGCAGTGCGCCAGCTCGTCCGCCAGATACGCCTCGTCGAAGTGCGCGATCCACACCGGGTCGTCCCCGGACGCCGGATCCGCCGCCTCCATGGCGCTCACCGCCCGCCCGGCCGCCGTCTGCGCGGCGCGCGCGTCGCCCATCAGCGCGTGCCCGCGCGCCTCCGCCGCGTGGAACATCGCCTCCGCGCGGGGTGTCACACGCCCCCGGGCCCCCTCCTGCGCCGCCCGCGCCAACTGCGCGATCTCCCGCGGGTTCCCGAGCTGCGCGGCCAGATGACTCATGGACGCGGCGAGCACATAGCCGCCGTACGCGCGGTCGCCCGCCGCCTGCGCCAGCCGCAGCGCCTGGATGTAGTAGCGCTGGGCGAGCCCCGGCTGCCCGGTGTCCACGGCCATGTACCCGGCGAGCTCGGTCAACCGGGCGACCGCCGCGAACAGTTCACGTCCCACCGCCTCCCGGTACGACCCGGCCAGCAGCCCCGAGACGACGCTGTTGAGGTAGTGCACGACGACCGGCCGCACATGCCCGCTGCCGTACTGGTGGTCCAGATCCACCAGCGCCCGGGTCATGTCCCGCACGGCCGCCACGTCGGACCGGCCCACGCGCGGCCCGGCCGAGCGCGCCACCTGCGCGTCGGGCGCGGAGATCAGCCAGTCCCGGCTGGGCTCCACCAGCGCCGAGGCGGCGACGGACGAACCGGACAGGAAGTCCCGCCGGCCCACATCGCTGCGCCACAGCTCACAGACCTGCTCGATGGCCCCCAGTACCGTCGGCGAGAACTGGAGACCGACACCCGACGCGAGGTTCTTGCCGCCCGCCATCCCGATCTCGTCGATCGTGACCGTACGGCCCAGCTTGCGGCCCAGTGCCTCCGCGATGATCGCCGGTGCGCGGCCCCGTGGCTGCTGGCCGCGCAGCCAGCGGGCCACCGACGTCTTGTCGTAGCGCAGGTCGAGGCCGTGCTCGGCGCCGCACATGTTGACCCTGCGGGCCAGCCCGGCGTTGGAGCATCCGGCTTCCTGGATGAGCGCCTGCAACCGCTCGTTCGGCTGCCGCGCGACGAGAGGCCTTGCGGCCATGGCGTAACCCCCTGTGGCTACGGTGCCTGCCCACACACCGAGTTGACGTGCTTTCTCCGTGGCCGTGCTCCTCACGTCCCGGCGAGAATTCCCGGCCGTGAAGATCAATGCCCCGCTGATGTGCCGAAAATGCGGGACTTATGAGGATTGCCGGGGTGACGGCGTGCGCATGCGCTCACCGGCCCCCCTCCTGGCTACCCACCCGCGGGCGCCGTTCCTCCCGCGCGCCCCCACCCGTGCACCCATGCGCCCCGGATGCGGGGCCGGTGCTCCCACCCCGCACACGCGCGGGGGCGTAACCCCTGGTGACGGGCGAAGTTGTGTTCATCGTGGAAGAGACGATCCCGGGCACCGAAGCCGCACAGATCCCGAAGCAGCGCGGGGAATCGCTGCTGGACACCGCAGTTCGCTATGCCGAGGAACGTCACTGGGACGTGTTCCCCGGCACCTGGCTGGAGGCCGTCGACGGGGTGCACCGCTGCTCGTGCGGCGACGCGGCGTGCCCCGCACCCGGCGCGCACCCGGCCCGGCAGGACTGGCCGACGCAGGCGACGGGCAGCGCGACCGTCGCCCGCCGGATGTGGCAGAAGCAGCCGGCGGCGTCGATCCTGCTGCCGACGGGGCGGACGTTCGACGCGATCTCCGTCCCGGAGACGGCGGGGTTTCTGGCGCTGGCGCGGATGGAGCGGATGGAGCTGACGCTGGGGCCGGTGACGCTGACGCCGGCGCGGCGGATGGAGTTCTTCGTGCTGCCGGGCGCCGCCGCGAAGGTTCCTGAGCTGGTGCGGGGGCTGGGGTGGTCGCTGCCGTCGCTGGATCTGGCGGTGCTCGGTGAAGGGGCGTATGTGGCTGCGCCGCCTACGCGGGTGGGGTCGTGGGGGGCTGTGCAGTGGGCCTGCCGGCCTACGCCCGCGAATCGGTGGTTGCCGGATGCGGAGGAGTTGATCTCGGCGCTTGCTTATGCGTGCGGGCGGGATCGGTAGCGCCTGTTCGTCTGCCGGGTCGCTCGTCGTCGGCGGCTGCTGGTTGTCTGTGGTTGGTCGCGCCCACGCGGCGGAGCCGCCTATCGATACAGCCCCGCGCCCCTTTAGGTTGGCCATCATGACGTCGGCCGTGAGTGTGCGTGGGCTTTGGAAGCGGTTTGGGGAGCAAGTTGCCGTCGGGGGGATCGATCTCGAGCTGCCCGCGGGGAAGTTCATCGGGCTCGTCGGGCCGAACGGGGCCGGGAAGACGACCACCCTGTCCATGGTGACCGGGTTGTTGCGGCCCGATCAGGGGACCGTGGAGGTCGTCGGGCACGACGTGTGGCGGGATCCGGTGGAGGTGAAGGCGCGGATCGGGGTGCTGCCCGAGGGACTGCGGCTGTTCGAGCGGCTGTCGGGGCGCGAACTGCTCGCCTACAGCGGGCGGTTGCGCGGGCTGCCCGGTGCCGAGGTCGACAAGCGGGCCACCCAGCTGCTCGACGTGCTCGACCTGGCCGGCGCCCAGCACAAGCTGGTCGTCGACTACTCGACCGGGATGCGCAAGAAGATCGGGCTGGCCGCGGCGCTGCTGCACAATCCCGAAGTGCTGTTCCTGGACGAGCCGTTCGAGGGTGTCGACCCGGTGTCCGCGCAGACCATCCGGGGCGTGCTGGAGCGGTACACCGCCTCCGGCGCGACGGTGGTGTTCTCCTCGCATGTGATGGAGCTGGTGGAGTCGCTGTGCGACTGGGTGGCGGTGATGGCCGCCGGGCGGATCCGGGCGCACGGTCCGCTCGCCGAGGTGCGCGGTGACGCGCCCTCCCTCCAGCGGGCGTTCCTGGAGCTGGTGGGGGCGGACGGGCGGGACGCCTCCTCCGACCTGGACTGGCTGGGCGGCGGGGCCCGGTGAGCGCGCCCGCGATCACTCCCGTCGTCGTACGGCTGAAGCTGTCGCTGCTGCGCAACGGGCTGCGGCAGTCCGCCGGACGCAAGGCCGCCTACATCGCCTCCGCCGTCGTCACGCTGCTGTTCACCGCGCTCCAGCTGATCGGTTTGATCGCGCTGCGCGGTGTCGGGCACGCCGAGTCGCTGGTGGTGCTGCTCGTCGCGGTGCTGGGGCTGGGCTGGGCGGTGATGCCGCTGTTCTTCCCGAGCGGCGACGAGACCCTGGACCCGACCCGGCTGGTGATGCTGCCGCTGCGGCCCCGCCCGCTGGTGCGGGCGCTGCTCGCGGCCTCGCTGGTGGGCATCGGGCCGCTGTTCACGTTGTGCATGCTCGCCGGTTCGGTGATCGCCGTCACGCACGGCGGGGCCGCCTTCGCCGTCGGCGTGCTCGCCGTGCCGCTCGCGCTGCTGGTGTGCGTGGCGCTCGCGCGGGCGGTCGCCGCCGCCAACGTACGGCTGCTGACCAGCCGCAAGGGGCGGGACCTCGCCGTACTCAGCGGGCTGGTGATCGCCGTCGGCGCGCAGGTGGTCAACTTCGGTGCGCAGCGGCTCGGTTCCTCGGGGCTCGGGGAGCTCGATCCGGTGGCGGACGTGTTGCAGTGGATCCCGCCGGCGTCCGCGATCGGTGCGGTGCACGCGGTGGGTGAGGGGTCGTACGGCATCGCCGCGGCCCAACTGGCGCTGAGCGCGCTGGCGCTGGTGGTCCTGCTGGGTCTGTGGTCGCGGTCGCTGACGCGGCTCATGACCGCGCCGGACGGCTCCACCCTGCAGAGCGGGGAGACGGCCGTACGGGAGCACGCGGGCGGCGGATTCGCGCGGCTGCTGCCCGCGGGGCGCACGGGTACGGCGATGGAGCGCAGCCTGCGCTATGTGTGGCGCGATCCGAAGACCAAGGCGGCCTGGGTGACCTCGCTGGCCATCGGGCTGATCGTGCCGGTGTTCAACGCCTGGCAGGGCACCGGCTCGGTGTACTTCGCCTGCTTCGCCGCGGGGATGCTCGGCATTCAGATGTACAACCAGTTCGGTCAGGACACGTCCGCGTTCTGGATGGTCGCCATGACCATCTCCTCCACCCGGGACGCCTACGTCGAGCTGCGTGCCCGCGCGTACGCGCTGCTGCTGATCACCCTGCCGTACGCCACCCTCGTCACCGTGGTGACGACGGCGATGCTGGGCGACTGGGAGCGGCTGCCGGAGGCGCTGGGGCTGTCCTTCGCGCTGCTGGGCGCGATGCTCGCCACGGGCGCGTGGACCTCGGCGCGCTTCCCGTACTCCATCCCGCAGGAGGGCTACAAGAACGTCGCTCCGGGGCAGACGGGGCTCGCCTGGATCTCGATCTTCGGCGGCATGATCGCGGCGGCGGTGCTGTGCGCGCCGGTCATCGCGCTGACGATCTGGTGGAACATCAGCGCCGATGGCGACGATCTGCTGGGGCTGCTGCTGCCGGTGGGCACGGCGTACGGGGCGGTGCTGACCTGGCTCGGCCTGCGGCTGGCCGCACCGCAGACGGCGCGGCGGCTGCCGGAGATCCTCACGGCGGTCAGCAAGGGCTGAGCGGGCCCGGGGCTCAGGTGTCGCGGAGCGAGTCCAGGAACGGCTCGATGGCCGCGCGCCAGCCCTCGGGCTGGTCGTAGTGGACCAGGTGGCCGGCGTCGGCGACCTCCGCGTACTGGCCGCGCGGGAGCACGCGGACCATCTCCTGGGCCTCCGCGCGGCCGAGTTCGCCGTCGAGGCCGCGGACCACGAGAGCGGGGCACCGCACCTGCGCGAGCTCCTCCCAGTGCGCGTCGTACACCCAGGTCTCGCGGGAGCGGAGCATCAGCTCCTGGTCGAAGACCGGACGCCAGCCGTCCGGGGACTCGGCCATCACCTCGGCGTAGAACTCGCCGCGGGCCGGATTGGGGCGCTCCACCCAGGGGTCGTCCTCGCCGAACCACTTCCGGACGTCGGCGAGCGTGGCGAACGGAACCGGCCAGGCCCTGAACCACTCGGCCCACTCGCGCTGCGAGGCCGCGCCGAGCGCGGAGGCCCGCATGTCGCAGATGATCACCGCGCGGACCAGGTCGGGGCGTTTGGCGGCGAGCTGCCAGGCGGTCAGGGCGCCCATGGCATGGCCGATGAGGACGGCGGGGGCCAGTCCCAGCTGTTCGAGGGCGGCCTCGGCGTCGTCGACGTAGGCGTCGCGGCTGTAGGAGGCGCTCGGGTCCTTGTCGCTGCGGCCGTGGCCGCGCTGGTCGAGGGCGACCGCGCGGTAGCGCTCGGAGAGCCAGCGGGCGGTGGACGCCCAGTGCGAGGCGCGGCCCATCAGGCCGTGCAGTAAGAGCACGCCGGGGGCGGCGCCGGCCGCGGGATCGGGGCCCGTCTTGGGCGGGTCGCCGAACTCCCAGGCGGCGAGACGTACGCCGTCCGCTCCGGTCACGCCGATGCGTCGCGCCATGCTCCTGGCACCCCCCAAGCTCGCTGTCTGCCGTGCTTGCCCTGCCTGTCGTACCGCGCCAGATTATCGAATACGCATTCGAAGATGCCGTTTCGGACGGCAACACCCCTCGTTCGAGTGACCCCCGGCCAGGATTGATCGCCGCGCCCCAGGGGAGATGTTCAGCGGGAGGCGGACCGCTCGGGGAAATCGGTCCGAGGGGAATGACCCTGAGAGCTCGGGGCTCCGGGTCAGCACAGGGGAGGACAGGCCCCGGCGCCGTGCGGCGCCGGGGCTCCTCACGTGGTCACGGCACATCCTCCCGCCCCTCCCCGGCCGGGGTGACATCGCTGTCGGGCCCGACCGGGAGGTCTCCTGCCGACGGAGATCCCCGGGTCATGCCTCACGCGACAGCCTCGCACGCGATCCGGGCGCGCGCTGCGCATTCCAGGCACTGGATCTTCGAAACGACGCGATCACATCGGTGGCCGGTGGGGGCCGCCTGCGCTCAGGGCTTGGCGACGAACACGTGGGACGCGACGTCCGACTCCAGCTCGGCCGCCTCGCCGCCGCTGCCCACCAGCACACCGCCCGCCGACTCGGTCACGCTCACCACGGATCCGGGCTGCACACCGGCGCGGCGCAGCGTGTACATCAGCTGCGCGTCCGTCTGGATCGGCTCGCCGATCCGGCGCACCACGACCGTCTTGCCCTCGGCACCGGGGTCGAGATCGGCCAGCGACACCATGCCCTCGTCCAGGAACGGGTCCGCGCCGTCCTTCTCGCCCAGCTCCTCCAGGCCCGGGATCGGGTTGCCGTACGGCGACTCGGTCGGGTGCCGCAGCAGCTCCAGGACGCGGCGCTCGACGGCCTCGCTCATCACGTGCTCCCAGCGGCAGGCCTCCGCGTGCACCTGCTCCCACTCCAGGCCGATCACGTCGACGAGCAGACACTCGGCGAGGCGGTGCTTGCGCATCACGCGCGTGGCCAGCCGGCGGCCCTCGTCCGTCAGCTCCAGGTGGCGGTCGCTCGCCACGGAGACCAGACCGTCGCGCTCCATGCGCGCCACCGTCTGGCTGACCGTCGGCCCGCTCTGGTCGAGCCGCTCGGCGATCCGGGCGCGCATGGGGACCACACCTTCCTCCTCCAGCTCGAGGATGGTGCGGAGATACATCTCCGTGGTGTCGATCAGTCCGGACATACGTGCCCCTCGATGAGATCTGCGATTAGCTCTGCCGGAGGCTGGACGGCTCACCGGCACGTGCGCTGGCCCAGGACTCAATTCTGACGCATGACACTGACAACCGTGCGGCGCCGTGGAAACGGACCCCTGGATCACCGTAGTACGGACGCCCCCGCGCCGTATTGACACGGCAGTGGTCCAGACCGCACCGTGATCCGCAACACAGCCACCCGAAGGGATGCCGTATGAGCGACCGCACGCCGGCCGACCGGTTCCTGGACGCCGCGATCGATCTGCTGCACCGGGTCCGCGACGAGGAGGCCGAGTCCATCGCGGCCGCCGGCACGCTGCTCGCCGACACCGTCGCCGACGGCGGGCGCCTCTTCGCCTTCGGCGCCGGTCACTCCTCGCTCGCCGCGCAGGACGTCGTCTACCGCGCGGGCGGCCTCGCCCTGATGAACCTGCTCGCCGTGCCCGGCGTGGTCGGCGTCGACGTCATGCCGGCGACGCTGGGGTCCGCGCTGGAGCGCGTCGACGGTCTCGCCGGCGCCGTGCTCGACTCCTCGCCGCTCCGCGCGGGCGACGCGCTGGTGATCATCTCGCTGTCCGGGCGCAACGCGCTGCCCGTGGAGATGGCCATGAACGCCCGCGCCCTGGGCGTCCGGGTGATCGGCGTGACCTCGGTCGCCTACGCCACGGAGACGAAGTCGCGGCACGTCTCGGGCACGTATCTGAAGGACCACTGCGACGTCGTCCTCGACTCCAAGATCGCGGTCGGCGACGCCGAGCTCACCCTCGACAACGTCCCCGCGCCCTTCGCTCCCGCATCGACGGTCGTGGCCTCGGCCCTCCTCCAGGCCGTCATGGCCACCGCCGCAGCCACCCTCGCCGACCGCGGCATCGAGCCCCCGCTCCTGCGCTCCGGCAACGTGGACGGCGGCCACGAGTGGAACGGCCGCATCCTGGAGCAGTACCGGGACCGGATCTTCTACCGGCACTGAGCCGCAGCCGCGGGGGCAGGCGGGGGAGCCGGCCAGGGTGGGCCGCGGGCCGCACCAAGCCAAGCGGCCCTCGGCGCCGGAACCGGACAGACCGTACGCCGATGCCGGGCCAGGCGCGCGACCGAGACAGCGACCTTCGGGGCGTCGTCCGCGGCCAACGGCAGGCTCAGTCCTCCCCGAGCAGCCCCGCCATATCCAGGGCCGAGGCGATGCGTACCGCCACGTCCTCCGCGTGCAGGGTGTCGGACCGTTCGAAAGCGGTACGGCCCGCGCCGCGCAGAAACGTCACGGCGCCCAGGGTGCGGCCCCGGCTGCGCAGCACCGTGCACAGCGCGTGCACCGTCTCCGGGGGCCACTGACGGGACTCCGCCCACGCCCGCGCCTCCTCCGCGCCCACGCTGCCCGCGCTCGCCCGCACCGAGCCCGCCCGCTCCACACACTGCAGCGCGGGGTGCCCTCGGCCGTAGCGCACGGGCAG
>NZ_JAOCQE010000254.1 GCF_025290915.1 Streptomyces sp. 15-116A
GTGGGCTATGGGGTCGAGGGTGGATTCGAGAAGGGTCAGGGTGGGGCGGAGAGCGGGGTCCTTCTGGAGGGATGACTCCAGGGTCTGCCCCAGGGGGCCCGCTGTCGGGGGGAGTTCCGGGTTCTCGTACAGGACCGCGTGGAGGGTGGCCAGGGTGGTGGCGCGGGTGAAGGGGGAGGTGCCCGACAGGGCCGCGCAGAGGGTGGCGCCCAGGGAGAAGACGTCGGACGGTGGGCCCTGGGGGCGGCCGGAGACGCGTTCGGGGGCCATGTAGTCGGGGGAGCCGACGAGCATGCCGGCCATCGTGAGCGCCGTGGTGTCCTGGATCGCGGCGATGCCGAAGTCCGTGAGGACGACCCGGCCGTCGCGGTGCACCAGCACGTTGCCCGGTTTGATGTCGCGGTGCAGGACACCGCGGGCGTGCACCTCACGGAGCGCGGCCACCAGACCCAGGCCGATGCGCGCCGTCTCGCGCGGGCTCAGCGGACCGTCCTCGGCGATGATGCGCTCCAGCGAGCGGCCCGCCACCAACTCCATGACGATCCAGAGCCGTTCGCCCTCGTCGACCACGTCGTAGACGCGCACGACATTGGGGTGGTCGATCCGCGCGGTGGCCCGCGCCTCCCGCAGGGTGCGTTCGCGGCGCGTCCGGGAGTCCTCCGCGTCGCTGCCGTCCAGGCGCATTTCCTTGACCGCCACCTGGCGATCCAGTATTTCGTCGGCGGCTCGCCACACCCGCCCCATTCCCCCCTGGCCGATACTCTCGCCCAGCCGATAGCGTCCGGCCACCAATATCCCTGGAATCCCGGCGCTGTTGATATTCCCCGGCAATCCGCTGCACCCCCTCCGCACGGGCCCGAGTGAAACACGACGGTCACACTTCAGGCGGTCCCAGCATAGTGCGGACAAATCTTGTGGTACCTCTTCGAGTACTGCGAATTCAGGCGCAGCCAAGGGGGACGAACATGAGTTCTCGTCGCACGACGAACGTCACCGGATCGCTGGTGGCAGCATCTTTCTCGGCGGTTCTGATCTTTTCCGGCACGGCCGTGGCGGAGGATCGGGACCCCGGGAGCAGCAAGGGGGGAAAGGCCGTCGACGAGGCACCGGCGGGGGTCGAGTTGACCACGCTGCTGCCCGAGAAGATCTCGGTCGACAACAGCTCCGAAAAGACGGCCATCACCGCCACGGTGAAGAATGGGGGAAGCAAGGACAGCGGGAAGATCAGTCTCTTGGTCGTCGGGTTCGACGGGCTGACCGTCAAGAACGTTCCCGGGTGCACTCGGATTGCCGAGGGCGACCTTCCCGAGGGTTCCAACAGTGGGTTCAGCTGCGCCATCGGCAATCTCGCCGCCGGTGCGTCCAAGTCGTACGCGGTGGACGCGACGTACGACCTGAGCAAGAAAGGGAAGATCTGTCTGCCCGTGCAGTCGGGGGACGGGAAGAAGACGTTCTGGCAGCAGGGTCCCGTGCCTTTCGGTACGACCAACCCCTCGCCCGACGCCCCGGCCACTCCCCTGCTTCTCGGGACCGACAACGAGCCGGTGAACCCGGGCGCGGACGAGCTGCCGAAGACGGGCCCGGTGCGTGAGCTGCTGCCGCTGGGCACGGCCGGTGCCGCGCTGCTCGCGGCGGGCGCTGCCGGACTGTGGTGGTCGTCCAGGCGACCCGGGCAGCGGCCGGCGGGCTGATACGCGAGAGGCTCGCCGGGCCGGTACGGACGTACCCCCGGCGAGCCTCCTGCTCGACTCCCTTGTGCTCAGCGCTTGTTCACGAGCTTCCAGGCCGTCGGCAGCACACCCATCGCCAGCGCGGCCTTCAGGGCGTCGCCGATGAGGAACGGGGTCAGGCCGGCCGCGATCGCGGCGGAGGCGGACATGCCGGTGGCCAGGGCCAGGTAGGGCACGCCGACGGCGTAGATGATCGCCTCGCCGAGCACCATGGTGCCCGCCATCCGCCAGACGGAGCGGTCGGCCCCGCGCCGGGCCAGGGCGCCCACGACACCGGCGGCGAGCAGCATGCCGAGGATGTACCCGAAGGACGGCATCGCGATGCCGGACTTGCCCTCGGCGAACCACGGCACACCGGCGATGCCGACCAGCGCGTACACGGCGAGCGAGAGCAGGCCGCGGCGGGCGCCGAGGGTGGTGCCGACGAGGAGCGCGGCGAAGGTCTGGCCGGTCACCGGCACCGGGGAGCCGGGCACGGGCACGGCGATCTGGGCGGCGAGGCCGGTGAGCGCGGCGCCGCCGAGCACGAGGGCCGCGTCCCGGACGCGGGAGGCCGGGAGCAGGTCGGCGAGGACCAGACCGGTGCGGGCGGGTGTGGCGGCGGCGGTGCTCATGGGGACTCCGCGAGGGTGAGGACAGTTCGGGACACGGCGACGCTATCCCGGTGCCCTCGTACTGATCACCGTCAGCGCCGGACAAAGGCGGGAGCGCCTGATTGGTGGGCTTCGGACAAACACCGGGGGTAACACCGACCGGGAAGTGACCCGGGTCACTGAGCTGAGGAGGCTTCCCTCACTTGGGCGGCCTTCGAGCGGACTGTAGGGTTTCACCAATCGGGGTCGCGGTCGGCGTCGACCCGTCCCGCACCGCCGGTCAGGGTCCGGACACTGTGCGTCCGCCCGGTGTCCGTATGGTGGGCCGCCGCTGCTCGCGGGGTGTCCGGCCGCCCAGACTGGCGTCGTTTTTGCCCGCCCCACGCCCCCCACGCATTGGACGAGCCGCGCCCCATGCCCAGCACCTCTGTCGAAACGCCTCCGCAGCAGGACGGTGTCTCCCTCTCCCACGGTCTCAAGCAGCGCCATCTGTCGATGATCGCCCTCGGCGGGGTCATCGGCGCCGGACTGTTCGTCGGCTCCGGTGCGGGGATCGCCGCCGCCGGACCGTCGATCGTTCTCGCCTACGCCCTCTCCGGTGTTCTCGTGATGCTGGTGATGCGGATGCTCGGCGAGATGTCGGCCGCGTATCCGTCGTCGGGTTCCTTCTCGTCGCACGCCGAGCGGGCGATCGGGCCCTGGGCGGGGTTCACCGCGGGCTGGTCGTTCTGGGTGCTGCTGTGCACGGCGGTCGGCCTGGAGGGCATCGGCGCCGCGAAGATCGTCACCGGCTGGCTGCCGGGCACGCCCGAGTGGGCGTGGGTGGCGCTGTTCATGGTGGTGTTCTGCGGCACGAACCTCGCGGCGGTGAAGAACTTCGGCGAGTTCGAGTTCTGGTTCGCCGCGCTGAAGGTCGGCGCGATCACCCTGTTCCTGGTGCTCGGTGGTCTGGCCATCGCCGGTGCGCTGCCGGGCACGGACTCCCCGGGCGCCTCGAACCTCGGCGACTTCCTGCCCAACGGCGGTGAGGGCCTGGTGATCGGACTGCTCGCGTCCGTGTTCGCGTACGGCGGTCTGGAGACGGTGACGATCGCGGCGGCCGAGTCGGAGAACCCGGTCAAGGGCGTGGCGAGCGCGGTCCGTACGGCGATGTGGCGGATCGCGGTGTTCTACATCGGGTCCATGGCGGTCATCGTGACGCTCGTGCCGTGGGACTCGCCGGCCGTGGTGGAGAGCGGTCCGTACGTCGCCGCCCTTGACGAGCTCGGCATCCCGGGCGCCGGTCAGCTGATGAACGTGGTGGTGCTGGTGGCGCTGCTGTCGGCGATGAACGCCAACATCTACGGCGCCTCGCGCATCGGCTACTCGCTGGTGGAGCGCGGGCAGGGCCCGAAGGCGCTGGGCCGGGTGTCGGGCGGGGTGCCGCGGGTGGCCGTCCTCGCCTCCTCCGTGTTCGGGTTCGGGTGTGTGCTGCTGAGCTACTGGCGGCCGGACGACGTCTTCTCCTGGCTGCTGAACATGATCGGCGCGGTGATCCTGGTCGTCTGGATCTTCATCGCGGTCTCGCAGCTGAGGCTGCGGCGCCGGCTGGAGCGGGAGGCGCCCGAGAAGCTGGCCGTGCGGATGTGGGCGTTCCCGTATCTGACGTGGGTGGCGCTGGCCGGGATGGCGGCGGTGTTCGTGCTGATGGCGCGGGAGCCGGACACGCGCGTGCAGCTGTACTCGACGGGCGGGATGACGCTGGTCCTGGCGGCCGTGGGGTACGCCTGGCAGCGGGTACGCGCCCGGCGCTGACCGCGTCTCCTTCGGGCAGGGGCCCTCGCGTGGACGACACGCGGGGGCCTTTTTGCATGCCCTCGGCAGCCGTGCGGCGCCTCCTGCTGCTAGCGTGCAGTTGCAAGCTCTTTGCAATAAGAGGTTCGGAGGGGACCCCAGCATGCCCGTCTACACGTTGCCCGACCTGCCGTACGACTACTCGGCGCTCGCCCCCGTGATCAGCCCCGAGATCATCGAGCTGCACCACGACAAGCACCACGCGGCCTATGTGAAGGGCGCCAACGACACGCTGGAGCAGCTCGCCGAGGCGCGCGACAAGGAGGCGTGGGGCTCGATCAACGGACTGGAGAAGAACCTCGCGTTCCATCTGTCCGGGCACATCCTGCACAGCATCTACTGGCAGAACATGACCGGCCCGAAGGACGGCGGCGGTGAGCCGCTGGCGCAGGACGGCGTGGGCGAGCTGGCGGAGGCGATCCGGGAGTCCTTCGGGTCCTTCGCCGGGTTCAAGGCGCAGCTGTCCAAGGCGGCGGCGACCACGCAGGGCTCTGGCTGGGGGGTGCTGGCGTACGAGCCGCTGAGCGGGCGGCTGATCGTCGAGCAGGTCTACGACCACCAGGGGAACGTGGGGCAGGGGGCGACGCCGATCCTGGTCTTCGACGCCTGGGAGCACGCGTTCTATCTCCAGTACCGCAACCAGAAGGTCGACTTCATCGAGGCGATGTGGCAGGTCGTCAACTGGCAGGACGTCGCCCGGCGCTACGAGGCCGCGAAGTCCCGCACGGACGTGCTGCTGCTGGCGCCCTGAGCAGCGGGCGCGTCCCGTGAAGCGTCCTGCCTCGTGATCGTCTTCTCACCGTTCACCCGGCAGGCGGAATGAAGAAGCCCCCCGCGAGGACGTGACTCGCGGGGGGCTTCCGCACGCGGCGACACCGCCCGTACGATCCGCATTCCGGCAAACCTCGCAGAAGGTTCTCGGACGCCGGTGCGGGAGGCGCGCATGTTCGACGACAAGCACTGCCCCAACTGCCGCGGCAGCAAGCTGCATCGCTTCACCAAGGTCGGCCGGGAGGAGGCGGCGTACATCAACGCCAAGCGCGACGCGATGGACGGCCACGGCTGGTTCCGCTGTACGAACCGGACTCCGGAGGGCCGGTGCCTGTGGGTGCAGCCCCATGGGAATCAGGCGAAGGGTTTCAGCCTCCCGGAGTCCTTCCGGTGACCCACCTCACAGGTTGCTGAAGTCCGGCCCCTTGGTCCTCGTGCGCTTGATCTCGTAGAAGCCCGGGACCGAGGCGACCGCGAGGGTGCCGTCCCAGAGGCGGGCGGCCTCCTCGCCCTGGGGGGCCGGGGTGACGACCGGGCCGAAGAAGGCGATCTCCTCGCCGTCGGGGCCCGGCACGGCGATGACCGGGGTGCCGACGTCCTGGCCGACCTTCTCGATGCCCTCCTTGTGGGAGGCCCGCAGCTCCGCCTCGTAGCGGGTGCCGTCCCAGTGCTCCATGAGCGACCCGGGCAGCCCGACGTCCTTCAGCGCGGCGGCGACGGTCTCCTTGCCGGGGCCCTCGTCCCGGTTGTGGATGCGGGTGCCGAGCGCCGTGTAGAGGTCGCCCAGGACCTCCGCGCCGTGCTCCTGCTGCGCGGCGATGACGACCCGCACCGGGCCCCACGCCTTGGTCTCCAGCAGCTCCCGGTACTCCGCCGGCAGCTCGTCGAGCTTGTCCTCGTTCAGCACGGCGAGGCTCATCAGATGCCAGCGCACCGTGATGTCCCGGACCTTCTCCACCTCCAGCACCCAGCGCGAGGTCATCCAGGCCCAGGGGCACAGCGGGTCGAACCAGAAGTCGACGGGGGTGGGGGCAGCGGGCGAGTTGTCCGGCATGTCGCTCCTCAGCGCGGAAGTGAGAGTGAAGTGGTGTGCCCGGTGCAACGCCACGTCCGCTCCCGGCCATTCCCGACTGCCCGCTGTCAGGGGCACGTGGCAGGATCGGTGCTGATCAGTCATGTCGACGACGCATGAGGAGTGCCGCCCGTGCCCGGTGAGAACCTGACCCGTGACGAGGCCCGGGAGCGGGCCGCCCTGCTGTCCGTCGACGGGTACGACGTGTCCCTCGACCTGCGCTCCGCGATCGGCGAGGACAGCGGTCCCGGGCCGCGCACCTTCCGCTCCGTCACCACGCTCCGTTTCCGCTGCGCCGAGCCGGGCGCGAGCAGCTTCGCCGACCTGATCGCGCCGAGCGTGACGGCCGTCTCCCTCAACGGGCGCGATCTGGACCCCGGCGAGGTGTTCGACGGCTCCAGGATCCTGCTGGAGGACCTCGCCGCCGAGAACGAGCTGGTCGTCGACGCCCAGTGCGCCTACTCCCGCACCGGCGAGGGCCTGCACCGCTTCGTCGACCCCGAGGACGGCGAGGTGTACCTCTACACCCAGTACGAGCCGGCCGACTCCCGTCGCGTCTTCGCCAACTTCGAGCAGCCGGACCTCAAGGCGCCGTTCCGCTTCGAGGTGCGGGCGCCGGAGGGCTGGACGGTGTGGAGCAACGGCGCCGGTGAACTCGCCGACGGGGTATGGCGGTTCGCGGAGACCAAGCCGATCTCGACGTACATCACGTGCGTGGTGGCGGGCCCGTACCACTACGTCACGGACTCCTACGAGCGTGAACTGCCCGACGGCACGCGGCTGCGGATCCCGCTCGGCGCGATGTGCCGCAAGGGCCTCGCGCCGTACTTCGACGCCGACGACGTGTTCCTGGTGACCAAGCAGGGCCTGGACTTCTTCCACGAGCACTTCGACTACCCGTACCCCTTCGGGAAGTACGACCAGGCCTTTGTGCCCGAGTACAACCTCGGCGCGATGGAGAACCCGGGGATGGTGACCTTCCGTGAGGAGTTCATCTTCCGGGGCAAGGTGACGCAGGCGTCGTACGAGGGCCGCGCCAACGTCATCCTGCACGAGATGGCGCACATGTGGTTCGGCGACCTGGTCACCATGGAGTGGTGGGACGACCTGTGGCTGAAGGAGTCCTTCGCCGACTTCATGGGCGCGTTCTCGCTGGTCGGCGCCACCCGCTTCACCGACGGCTGGATCACCTTCGCCAACCGCCGCAAGGCGTGGGCGTACCGCGCCGACCAGCTGCCGTCCACGCACCCCATCACCGCGGACATCCGCGATCTGCAGGACGCCAAGCTGAACTTCGACGGCATCACCTACGCCAAGGGGGCGAGCGTCCTCAAGCAACTGGTGGCGTACGTCGGCCAGGACGCCTTCCTGGAGGGCGCCCGGCGCTACTTCAAGCGGCACGCGTACGGCAACACCAAGCTGGGTGACCTGCTGTCGGTCCTTGAGGAGACCAGCGGGCGGGACATGGCCGCCTGGTCGCGGTCCTGGCTGGAGACGGCCGGGGTCAACTCCCTCACCCCGCAGGTGCTGCTGGGCGCCGACGGGCGCGTCGAGGAGCTGGCGGTGGTGCAGGAGGCCGCCGAGTCACACCCTGAACTGCGGCCGCACCGGGTGGCGGTGGGCCTGTACCGGCGTACGGCCGAGGGCACGCTAGAGCGGTACGCGCGTGCCGAGGCGGACGTCGACGGGGCGCGTACGGTCGTGGCCGAGCTGGCCGGGACGGAGGCGCCCGAGCTGGTGCTCGTCAATGACGACGACCTGACCTACTGCAAGATCCGCTTCGACGAGACCTCGCTGGCCATGCTGCGGGACCATCTCGGCGCGCTGACCGACCCGCTGGCCCGTGCGCTGTGCTGGTCGGCGCTGTGGAACATGACGCGGGACGCGCTGCTGCCGGCGCGGGACTTCATCGGCCTGGTGCTGCGGTTCGCCGGGCGCGAGTCGGACATCGGGGTGCTGCAGATGCTGCACGCCTGGGCCGAGTCCGCACTGGTGCACTACGTGGCGCCGGGCCGGCGGGAGACCGGCGGGGCGCTGCTCGCCGAGGGGGCCCGGCGGGAGCTGGAGAAGGCCACGCCGGGCAGCGAGCAGCAGCTGGCGTGGGCGCGGTTCCTGGCGCGGGTGGCATCGGCGCCCGGTGATCTCCAGCTGCTCCAGGAGCTGCTGTCCGGCACGGTGACGATCGAGGGTCTGGAGGTGGACCAGGAATTGCGCTGGGCGTTCCTGGAGCCGCTGGCCGCGCACGGGGTCGCGGACGAGAAGGCGCTGGCCGAGGAGCTGGCCCGGGACGACACGGCGTCCGGCAAGCGGCATCAGGTGCGGTGCCTGGCGGCCCGGCCGTCGGCCGCGGTGAAGGCGCAGTGCTGGGCGCAGGTGGTGGAGTCCGACGCGCTGTCCAACGCGCTGGTGGAGGCGACGATCTCCGGGTTCGTGCAGGCGTCGCAGCGGGAGCTTCTGGCGCCGTACGCGTCGAAGTACTTCGCGGTGATCGAGCGGGTGTGGAGCGAGCGGTCCATTCAGATCGGGATGGATGTGGTGCGGGGGCTGTTCCCGTCGTTGCAGGATTCGGTGGGGACGGTCGAGGCTGCGGATGCGTGGCTTGCTGCGCATGGGGGGGCGGCGCCGGCGTTGCGGAGGCTGGTGCTGGAGGCTCGGGATGATCTTGCTCGGGCTCTTCGGGGGCAGGCGTGTGATGGGGAGAAGGGTGCCTAGGGGGGTGCCTCGTGTTCGCCGTGGGCGGGTGCGGGTGTGTGGGGGCTGGGCGCGCAGTTCCCCGCGCCCCTGGGTAGGTCTTATGACCGTTACTTGATTCTTGCCGTTCCAGCCGTAACCCCTGGTCCTCACCCGAATGGACCAGGGGTTTTCGGCATCCGAACATGCGTCCTTTAGTGCGGGGTTGTCCCTGTTTGTCGACGGGCGTGTAACAGGGGTTCGGAGGGCGGGCGGGCGCGGGAAATTGCCGGGCATGAACCACAACACCCCGCTCTCCCCCCGCCCCCTGCACCACCTCGCCGACGGCCGGCGGCGTGTCATGACCACCGCGCAGCTGCGCCGGCACGGCGTTCCGACCGCCGAGATCAACGAGCAGTGCCGTCCCGGCGGTCCCTGGCAGCAGCTGCTGCCCGGGGTCGTCCTGCTCCACCCCGGGCCGCCGACCAGCGAGGAGCGGCTGCACGCGGTGCTGATGTACGCGGCCCGGGAGCGGACCGTGGGCGTGCCCGAGCAGCCCGGCGCGGGCGAGGCCCCGGCGCCCGTGTACGCCGAGGCGATGATCACCGGCCTCGCGGCGCTGACCCTGCACGGCTTCGCCTCCGCTCCCCCGCTGCCGTCCCTGGACGCGTTCGACGTGCTGGTGCCGCGGCTGCGGCGGCTGCGGTCGACGGGGTGCGCCCGGATCGTCCGCACCCCGGCCCTGCCGG
>NZ_JAOCQE010000255.1 GCF_025290915.1 Streptomyces sp. 15-116A
GCGGGCCCGGCGCGGTGGGTGACCCAGTGGACGGTGCCGCGCACGCAGACGGCGCTGCCGCGGGCGGTGTGGTCGGGCGAGGCGGAGCCGAACCAGCGGGCGGCGTTCACCGGGAAGGGCTGCAGGTCGGTGCGCTGCCCGCCGAGCCGGATGTCGAGCCGCCGCGGCTCGGCGCCGTCCAGGTCGTCCAGCACCCACAGCTGACCGGCGCTGGAGTACACGACCCGGGTGCCGTCGGTGGCGGCGTGGCGGGCGTAGAAGCCGTCGAGGGGAGTGTGGCGGCGCAGGTCGGAGCCGTCGGCGAGGGAGGAGTAGAGCGCGCCGGTGCCCTCGTGGTCGGAGAGGAACGCGATCCGGTCCCCGACCCACAGCGGGTACTCGATGTTGCCGTCGAGGCCGGCGTGCAGCCGGACGAACTCGCCGTCGTTCTCGGGGTCGATCCACAGCTTGCCCGCCGTACCGCCCCGGTAGCGCTTCCAGGAGGCGGCCTCGCGGCCCATCGTGGCGGAGAGCAGGACCGTGTGCGGGCCGTACGCGATGTCGCCGACGGGGCCGTACGGCAGGGTGGTGGCGGGGCCGCCGTCGAGGGGGATCGCGCGGGCCCAGGTGCGGCGCAGGCTGGCCTGGCCGTAGGAGCTGAGCGCGAGGACCTCGCCGTCCGGGGTCCAGCCGCGCACCGACGTCTTGATGCTGCCCCAGTGGGTGAGGCGTTTGGCGGGGCCGCCGTCGACGGGCGCGATGTGCACCTCGGGGGCGCCGTCGCGGGTGGAGGTCCAGGCGACGGTGGTGCCGTCGGGCGAGATGCGCGGATGGTTGACCGGCGTGTTGTCGGCGCTGACCCGCCAGGCCCTTCCGCCGCCGTCGAGCGGGGCGAGCCACACGTCGTCCTCGGCGGTGAAGGCGACCAACTCGCCGTGCGGATGCGGGAACCGGAGATACGCGGCGGATGCGACCGATGCAGGCTGTGTCACCCGATCACCCTATGCACGCGGGTGGCGGCCCGGCCAGGGCTTTGGATCACTTGCCCTCGACGGGACGGCAGTCGGGGTACTGGTCGCACCACACGGTGGTGGTGACGGTCACGGTGACGGTGGGGCGGGGCCCGCCGCCCGTGGGGCCGCCGACCGGGGGCGGGCTGCTGGAGTTGCAGTCGCCCAGCCCGTCGACGCGGAACCACTGCTTGCCGTCGACCTTGGCGGTGATGTCCCCGCGCACGCAGGCTCCGTCGATGGCGTGGGTGACCTTGCCGGTGACGGTGATCTCCTTGCCGTCCTCCGTCTCGCCCTGGCAGTCGACGGTGGCGACGGTCTTCTCGGTGGCGGAACGGGACGCGGTTCCGTCCCGGTCGAAGGACGCCGTGCAGCTCAGCCAGCGCACCCCGGCCTTCTGCCGGTTGAGCTCGTCGGTGACCGTCTCGTCGACCGTGTACGCCACGGTCGCGGAGCTCACCGCGCCCGGCTCGCACGCCACGGCACCGCCGACGGCCACCACGGCGAACCCGGCCGCCACAGCCGTCCGCCGCAGTCGCGTCCCGCCCCGCATCCTCTGCCACACCCCCATGGACGGCAGCCTGCCACCGTCACAGGCGCGGCGGTAGGGCGCATACGGCCACCGTGCGCCCCTTCCAAGCGCCGGGAGGGGTACGAGCGTTCAGGACCAGCGGCCGGTGCGGCCGAGGAGCAGCGCGGCGGCGGCCGTACCGGCGGTGGAGGTGCGCAGGACGGTGCGGCCCAGGCGGAAGGCGTTGGCGCCGGACTGCTCGAAGAGTGCCAACTCGTCGGGTGCGATGCCGCCTTCGGGGCCGACGACCAGCACGATGTCGCCGCTGGTGGGGAGTTCAGTGGTGGCGAGGGGTTCGGTGCCGCTCTCGTGGAGGACGGCGGCGAAGTCGGCTTCGGCGAGAAGTGAGGCAACCTGCTTGGTCGTCGCCGCGTCCGCGACGTCGGGGAAGCGGACCCGGCGGGACTGCTTGCCGGCCTCGCGGGCGGTCGCCCGCCACTTGCCGAGGGACTTCAGGCCGCGTTCGCCCTTCCACTGGGTGATGCAGCGGGCCGCCGACCAGGGCACGATCCGGTCGACGCCGACCTCGGTCATGGTCTCGACGGCCAGCTCGCCCCGGTCCCCCTTGGGCAGCGCCTGGACCACGGTGAGCCGGGGCGTCTCGGCGGGCTCCTCCCGGACCTCGCCGAGGCGCACGACGAGCCGGTCCTTGCCCTCCGCGGCCTCCACCTCGCCCTCGGCCCAGCACCCGGCGCCGTCGGTGAGCACGACGGCCTCCCCGGCGCGCAGCCGCTTCACGGAGACGGCGTGCCGCCCCTCGGGGCCGTCGAGGACGAAGCTGCCGCCGCCCGGGGTGTCGAAGCGGTCGACGACGAAGACGGGCGCGGTCACCGGGCACCTCCCGCCGACAACGCTGTCCGGGCGGAGGCCAGTTCGGCGGCCAGCACCTCCACCAGCTGCCCGGCGGGCAGCTCCCGTCCCATGCGGTGGCCCTGCCCCGCCCACAGCGCCATGCCCTGCGCGTCCCCGGCCTTCGCGGCGGCCTTGCGCAGCGGCGCGGTGAGGTGGTGGACGTCGGGGTAGGCGGCGGGGGCGTAAGGGCCGTGCTCGCGCAGGAAGCGGTTGACCAGTCCGCGGGCCGGGCGCCCGGAGAAGGCGCGGGTCAGCTCGGTGCGGACGTAGAGGGGGTTGGTGAGGGCCTGCTTGTGCAGGGCGTGCGCGCCGGACTCGTGGGTGGCGAGGAAGGCGGTGCCGAGCTGGGCGGCGGTGGCGCCGGCGGCGAGCACGGCGGCGATCTGGCTGCCGCGCATGATGCCGCCGGCGGCGATGACCGGTATGCCGACGCTCTCCCTGACCTGGGCCACGAGCGAGAGCAGTCCGACTCCGGAGCCGTCCGCCTCGGGGGCGTCGCGGTGGGTGCCCTGGTGGCCGCCGGCCTCGATGCCCTGCGCGATCACCGCGTCCGCGCCGGAGCGCTCCACGGCGCGGGCCTCCTCGGCGGTGGTGGCGGTGACGAGGGTGAAGCTGCCGACACGGTGCAGGGAGTCGACGACCTCGCGGGCCGGCACGCCGAAGTGGAAGGAGACGACCGGCACCGGGTTGTCGAGGAGGACGGCGAGCTTGGCGTCGTAGCCGTCGTCACGGCCGCTGTCGGGGTCGCCGAGCTCCGTCTCGTACCAGGTGGCCTCGCCGGCCAGCTGATGGGCGTAGACGCCGACGGCGGCCGGGTCGGCGGTCTCCGGCTGGGGCAGGAAGAGGTTGACGCCGAAGGGGCGGCCGGTGAGTCCGCGCAGCTGTTTGATCTCCTGGTACATGCCGTCCGCGGTCTTGTACCCGGCGGCGAGGAAACCCAGCCCGCCCGCCTCGGACACCGCGGCGGCGAGCTGCGGCACGGAGACACCGCCCGCCATGGGGGCCTGCACGATCGGGTGCGGGAGGAGATCGGTCAGCGCGGAGGACATGCCCGCATGGTGCCACGTCCTCCGGACAACTCCGAATCAGCCCTTCCCCTTGGCATAGGCCACGATTTCCCAGCACCGGCCGGCATATTCAGCCCGTCCGGCGCTTGAGGACGAGGCCCGTCCAGGGCCGAAGCGGGGGTCCGGGGGCGGCATCCCCCGGGGTCGGGAACGGGAAGGGGCGGCGGGGGCGAAAACCACCCGGCCGCAGCCCCCACTCAGCGACCGTTGAACGCGTCCTTCAGCCGTGAGAACAGTCCCTGCTGTCCCGGCTGGAACTGGCCCTGTGGGCGCTCCTCGCCGCGGAGCTTGGCGAGTTCGCGCAGCAGGCGTTCCTGCTCGGGGTCCAGCTTCGTCGGGGTCTGGACCTCGACGTGGACGATGAGGTCGCCCCGGCCGCCGCCGCGCAGATGCGTCACGCCCCGGCCGTGCAGCGGGATCGACTGGCCGGACTGGGTGCCGGGCCGGATGTCGACCTCCTCCATGCCGTCCAGCGTCTCCAGCGGCACCTTCGTGCCGAGCGCCGCCGCCGTCATCGGGATGGTGACCGTGCAGTGCAGGTCGTCGCCGCGCCGCTGGAACATGGGGTGCGGCAGCTCGTGGATCTCGACGTACAGGTCACCGGCGGGACCGCCACCGGGCCCGACCTCGCCCTCACCGGCCAGCTGGATCCGCGTGCCGTTGTCGACACCGGCCGGGATCTTCACCGTCAGCGTGCGACGCGAACGGATCCGGCCGTCACCGGCGCACTCGGGGCACGGCGTCGGCACGACCGTGCCGAAGCCCTGGCACTGCGGGCAGGGGCGCGAGGTCATGACCTGGCCCAGGAAGGACCGAGTGACCTGCGAGACCTCACCGCGGCCGCGGCACATGTCGCACGTCTGCGCGCTGGTGCCGGGCGCGGCACCCTCGCCGCTGCACGTGGTGCACACGATCGCCGTGTCGACCTGGATGTCCTTGGTCGTGCCGAACGCGGCCTCGTCCAGCTCGACCTCGATGCGGATCATCGCGTCCTGGCCGCGGCGGGTACGCGAGCGCGGCCCGCGCTGCGACGCCGTGCCGAAGAACGCGTCCATGATGTCGGAGAAGTTCCCGAAGCCACCGGCCCCGAAGCCGCCCGCGCCACCACCGGCGGCCTGCGAGAGCGGGTCGCCGCCGAGGTCGTAGACCTGCTTCTTCTGCGGGTCCGACAGCACCTCGTACGCGGCGTTGATCTCCTTGAACCGCTCCTGCGTCTTCGGGTCGGGGTTGACGTCCGGGTGCAGCTCGCGCGCGAGCCGCCGGAAGGCCTTCTTGATCTCTTCCTGCGACGCGTCGCGGCGCACGCCGAGTACGGCGTAGTAGTCGGTGGCCACTACGACTCCGCCAGGATCTGTCCGACGTACCGTGCCACTGCGCGTACCGCTCCCATCGTTCCCGGGTAGTCCATGCGGGTCGGTCCGACCACGCCGAGCTTGGCGACTGCCTCGCCGCCCGAACCGTAGCCCACCGACACGACGGACGTGGAGTTGAGTCCTTCGTGGGCGTTCTCATGACCGATACGGACGGTCACGCCCGGATCCTTCGCCTCGCCGAGCAGCTTGAGGAGCACGACCTGCTCCTCCAGCGCCTCCAGGACGGGCCGGATCGTGAGGGGGAAGTCATGTCCGAAGCGGGTGAGATTGGCGGTGCCGCCGATCATCAGCCGCTCCTCATTTTCCTCGACGAGCGTCTCCAGGAGGGTGGAGAGCACCGTCGAGACCGTGCCGCGGTCCTCCAGCTCGAAGGCCTCGGGGAGGTCCTCGACGAGGCCCGGCACATCGGTGAAGCGGCGGCCGGCGACCCGGCTGTTGAGCCGCGCGCGCAGATCCGCGAGCGACGCCTCACCGAAGGGCGCGGGGCAGTCGACCATGCGCTGCTCGACCCGGCCGGTGTCCGTGATCAGCACGAGCATCACCCGCGCGGGCGCGAGGGACAGCAGCTCCACGTGCCGCACGGTGGACCGGGTCAGCGACGGGTACTGCACGACGGCGACCTGCCGGGTCAGCTGCGCCAGCAGCCGCACCGTCCTGGCCACCACGTCGTCGAGGTCGACGGCGCCCTCGAGGAAGTTCTGGATGGCCCGCCGCTCGGGCGGGCTCATCGGCTTGACGCCGGCGAGCTTGTCGACGAACAGCCGGTAGCCCTTGTCGGTGGGGATGCGCCCGGCGCTGGTGTGCGGCTGGGCGATGTACCCCTCGTCCTCCAGGGCCGCCATGTCGTTGCGCACGGTGGCCGGGGAGACGCCGAGGTTGTGCCGCTCGGTGAGGGCCTTGGAGCCGACCGGCTCCTCGGTGCCGACGTAGTCCTGGACGATGGCGCGCAGCACCTGAAGCCTGCGTTCACTGAGCATCGCGCACACCTCCAGAGGTCTTCCGCCCGGTCACGTCACTGACACTCTCTGGCACTCTTCGCACGCGAGTGCCAGACTTCCCCGGCCCAGTGTACGGCCGGGAGGTATCCCCCGGGCAAGGCCGGTCCGGTCCCGTTAGCGTCGCGGTATGACCGTGACTTGGGAAGAGTCGGGATGGGAGCAGGTGGCGGCCGGGGTGGGCCGGTGCCGGCTGCCGGTGTGGGACTGCACGGCCGGGCTGGTCGTCGGCGAGGGCGCCGTCCTGCTGATCGACGCGGGCTCGAGTCTCGCCGAGGGCGCACGGTTGCGCACCGAGGCGCAGGCGCTCGCCGGTCACCGTGTGACGCATCTCGCGCTGACCCACCCCCACTTCGACCACGTCCTCGGCGCGGCGGCGCTCGCGGGCGCGGAGGTCTACGGCGCGGTCGGCCTGGACACGGCCCTCGCCCACGGCCGTGACGAACTGCGCGCCGACGCCGTACGCCACGGCCTGGACCCGCACGTGGCGGAGGACGCCGTGGACGCGCTGATCCGGCCCCGGCACGCGGTGTGCGGCGAGTGGACGCTGGACCTGGGCGGCGGCCGGCAGGTCCTGTTGGCGAACGTGGGCCCCGGCCACACCGCCCACGACCTGGTCGTCCTGGTCCCCGGCGACCCGGAGGTGGTCTTCTGCGGCGACCTGGTGGAGGAGTCCGGCGAACCCCAGGCCGGCCCCGACGCCGTACCGTCCCACTGGCCGGCCGCGCTGGACCGTCTACTGGAGCTGGGCGGCGAGGACGCGGCGTACGTTCCCGGTCACGGAGCGGTGGTGGACGCGGCGTTCGTACGGGCCCAACGCGACGCGCTGGCCGCGAGGTTCGGCGTGTCGTGATGATCGCGACGGGCGGGATCCTCGTATCGTCGTCAGAATGCGCCAGTACTCCGCCGACCTGACCCCTCCGTGGAAGAAGCCGCAGCCGGTACCCGAGGTCCCCGCCGACCCCGGCCTGGTGGTCGAGGAACCCGCCACCGGCTTCTGCGGCGCGGTGATCCGCTGCGAGGCGGGCACGGTGACCCTGGAGGACCGCTTCGGCAAACACCGCGTGTTCCCGCTGGAGCCGCGCGGCTTCCTGCTGGAGGGCCGCGTGGTCACCCTGGTGAAGCCCGCCGCCGGTCCGGTACGCCCCACCCGCACGGCATCCGGTTCGGTCGCCGTCCCCGGCGCACGCGCGCGCGTGGCCCGCGCCGGGCGCATCTACGTCGAGGGCCGCCACGACGCGGAACTGGTCGAGAAGGTGTGGGGCGACGACCTGCGCATCGAGGGCGTGGTCGTGGAGTACCTGGAGGGCGTGGACGACCTCCCGTCCATCGTCGACTCCTTCGCCCCCGGCCCGGACGCGAGGCTGGGCGTCCTGGTGGACCACCTGGTCCCGGGCACGAAGGAATGGCACATCGCGGAGTCGGTGACCAGCGAACACGCCCTGGTGGTGGGCCACCCGTACATCGACATCTGGGAGGCGGTGAAGCCGTCGTCGGTGGGGATCGAGGCGTGGCCGCAGGTGCCGCGGGGGCAGGACTGGAAGACGGGGGTGTGCAGGGCGCTGGGGTGGCCGGAGAACACCGGGGCGGCATGGCAGCACATTCTGTCGAGGGTGCGCTCGTACAAGGACCTGGAGCCGGAGCTGCTGGGCAGCGTGGAACGACTCATCGACCACGTGACCGTGTCTTGAGCGTCGCCCGGTCGTTGCCAGAACGGGCCTGGTGGGCTGCTCTCCGCCCCTGCGGAGATGGTCCGTCGATCAGTTCGTCGACACGGCCGAGCAGTGCCTGCTCCCCGCGGAAGCGGGGATGACCCTCAGTCCACCAGGTCCCGAACCACCGCGTCCGCCAGCAGCCGCCCCCGCAAGGTCAGCACAGCCCGCCCCTCCTCGTCGTACGGCCGCTCCTGAAGCAGCCCCTCGGACAGTGCCCGGCGTGCCGCCGCGAGCCCCTGGTCCCGGAGGAGCGACAGCGGCACACCCTCCCGAAGCCTCAGCTCCAGCAGGATCCGCTCGACCCGGCGGTCCTCCTCCGTCAGAACCTCCCCTCCGGCCCCCGGCGACCGACCCTCCCCCAGCGCCGCCGCGTACGCCCCCGGATGCTTCACGTTCCACCACCGCACACCCCCCACGTGCGAGTGCGCGCCCGGCCCGGCGCCCCACCAGTCGGCCCCGCGCCAGTACAGCTCGTTGTGCAGGCACCGCCCCGCCCGGGACGTCGCCCAGTTCGACACCTCGTACCACTCGAACCCGGCCCCGGACAGCACCTCCTCGGCGATCAGATACCGGTCCGCATGCACGTCGTCGTCCGTCATCGGCACCTCCCCCCGCCGAATCCGCCGCGCCAGCTGCGTCCCCTCCTCCACGATCAGCGCGTACGCGGACACATGATCCGGCCCGGCCCCGATCGCCGCGTCCAGCGAGGCCCGCCAGTCGTCGTCGCTCTCCCCCGGCGTGCCGTAGATCAGATCGAGGTTGACGTGCTCGAACCCCGCCGCCCGCGCCTCGGCGACGCAACGCTCCGGCCGCCCGGGCGTGTGCGTGCGGTCCAGCACCTTCAGCACATGCTGCCGCGCACTCTGCATCCCGAAGGAGATCCGGTTGAAGCCGCCCTCCCGCAGCGCGGCGAGATACGCCGGATCCACCGACTCGGGATTCGCCTCGGTCGTGACCTCGGCGTCCTCCGCCAGCCCGAACTCCTCCCGGATCACCCCGAGCATCCGTACGAGATCACGGGCGGCCAGCAGCGTGGGCGTACCCCCGCCGACGAACACGGTGCGCACCGGCCGCGGATCGTCGCCCAGCACCTTCCGGGCCAGCCGGACCTCTTCCGCCAGCGTCTCGGCGTAGTTGTCACGCGAGGCGAGTACGCCGCCGCTGCCGCGCAGCTCGGTCGCGGTGTAGGTGTTGAAGTCGCAGTAGCCGCAGCGGGTCGCGCAGTACGGGACGTGCAGGTAGAAGCCGAGAGGGCGGTCGGCGGCGCCGGCGAGCGCGGACGCGGGCAGCGCACCGTCGGCGGGGACGGGCTCGCCGTCGGGGAGTGCGGAAGGCATGTGCTCCATTGTCCCGCACCGGCCCGGTACGCCTCCCCGTCCCTTCCCTCATTCCGCCTGGAGCACCAGCAGGGCGAGATCGTCCGCGGGCGGTCGCGCCGAGAACTCGTGCACGAGCCGGGTGATCCGTTCCGCTATCGGCTCGGCGTCCAGGCCCGCGCAGCTCGCCAGGGCGAGGGCCAGCCCGTCCTCGTCGTCGAACTGGCGGCTGCCGGAGCGGCGCTCGGTGACGCCGTCGGTGACGCAGAGGAGGCTGTCGCCGGGGCGCAGCTCGAAGCTCTCGCTGGTGTAGGTGGCGTCCTCGACGACACCGAGGAGGGTCTGCGGCTGGGCGACGGTCCGGACGGCGCCGTCGGGGGCGAGGAGCAGCGGCAGGGGGTGTCCGGCGGAGGCGAGGGTGCAGCGGACGCCGCCCTCGACGGGGACCAGTTCGCCGTAGAGGAGGGACAGGAAGCGGGTCTGGGGGCCGTCGCCGGGCGTGGTCGGCCGGGCCCCGGCGGCCACCAGCGCGCGCGCC
>NZ_JAOCQE010000256.1 GCF_025290915.1 Streptomyces sp. 15-116A
GTCGCGGGCGCTGGCGCTGTGGGGCGGGGCGCTGGCCTTCCCCGCCTTGCAGGCGGCGGCGCTGGTGCTGGTCGGTCTGTCGCTGGGGCTGTCGGTGCCGCCCGCGCACATGGCGGTGGCGTATCTCGCGGCGACGGTCGCGGTCGCGCTGGTGCCGACGCCGGGCGGGCTCGGCTCGGTGGAGGCGGCGCTGATCGTGGCCCTGGTGGCGGTGGGCGGCGCGGCAGCCGTCGCCACGGCGGTGGTTTTGGCGTTCCGGGTCATCACGGTGTGGCTGCCGCTGCTGCCGGGCGCGCTGACGCTGGGGGCGCTGGTGCGGCTGAAGGTCATCTGAGCGTAGGCTGCCCGCCCTTGAGCCTACGGAGAGGGGCACACCGCCATGCCGGTCAGGATCGAGCGCCGGGGACCCGTCACCACCGTCGTCCTGTCCCGCCCCGAGGTGCGCAACGCGGTGGACGGGCCGACGGCCGCCGAACTCGCCGACGCCTTCCGCGCGTTCGAGGCGGACGACGAGGCGCGGGTGGCGGTGCTGTGGGGCGAGGGCGGCACGTTCTGCGCGGGCGCGGACCTCAAGGCGCTCGGCACCGAGCGGAGCAACCGGGTCGCCGAGGACGGGGACGGGCCGATGGGGCCGACCCGGATGCGGCTGTCCAAGCCGGTGATCGCGGCGGTCGCCGGACACGCGGTGGCGGGCGGGCTGGAACTGGCGCTCTGGTGCGATCTGCGGGTCGCCGAGGAGGACGCGGTGTTCGGGGTGTTCTGCCGCCGCTGGGGCGTCCCGCTGATCGACGGCGGTACGGTCCGTCTCCCCCGCCTGATCGGCACGAGCCGCGCGCTGGACCTGATCCTCACCGGGCGGCCGGTGCCCGCCCCGGAGGCGTACGAGATGGGGCTGGCCAACCGTGTGGTGCCGGTCGGGCAGGCCCGCGCCGCCGCCGAGGAACTGGCCGCCGGGATCGCCCGGTTCCCCCAGGACTGCCTGCGCGCCGACCGGGCCTCCGTGCTCGGCCAGGAGGGCCTGGACGAGCCGTCCGCCCTGCGCGGCGAACTCCGGCACGGGTCGGCCGTCCTGGCCGAGAGCCTGAAGGGCGCCGCCCGCTTCGCCTCCGGCGCCGGACGCCATGGTTCCTTCTCGGACGTGTGAGCGTCGCGCGGCACGGTTCGTTCTCGGACGTGTGACCGGCGCCGGTACGAACTGGCCTTCCGGATACGGCAGGATGAGCGACCGTGCCCCTCCCCGGCCCCGTCCGGCCCGGCACGCCGTACATCCCGGAGATTCGAGCAGGTGACGAGACGTGACACGACTTCACATACGGCCGTCGGCGCAGGCGTTCGGCGGAGGTGAGAAGTGACCCGCGAACTCACCGTGGACGACCTGGTGTACGCCGGAATCGCGCTCGCCGCGGGCCTGGTGGCGGCGTTCCTGCTGCGGATGCTGCTGCGCTGGCTCGGCCGGCACGCGGAGAGCACCCGCTGGCGCGGCGACGACGTGATCGTGGACGCGCTGCGCATGATCGTGCCGTGGGCGGCGGTCGCGGGCGGTGCGGCGTCCGCGGCGGCGGCGCTGCCCCTGACCCGGACCGTGCAGCACACCGTCAATCAGGTGCTGACGGTGCTGGTGATCTTCGCGGCGACGGTGGCGGTGGCCCGGGTGGTGGCCGGTCTGGTGCGCTCGGTGACCCAGTCCCGCTCCGGCGTCGCGGGATCCGCGACGATCTTCATGAACATCACCCGGATCCTGGTCCTGGCGATCGGTTTCCTGGTGGCGCTGCAGACGCTGGGCATCTCCATCGCCCCGCTGCTCACCGCCCTCGGCGTCGGCGGTCTCGCGGTCGCGCTGGCCCTCCAGGACACGCTCGCCAACCTCTTCGCGGGCATTCACATCCTCGCCTCCAAGACCGTGCAGCCCGGTGACTACATCCGGCTGAGCAGCGGCGAGGAGGGGTACGTCGAGGACATCAACTGGCGTCAGACGACCGTCCGCGAGCTGTCCAACAACCTCGTGGTGATCCCCAACGGTCAGCTCGCCAAGACGAACATGACCAACTTCATGCGCCCCGAGCAGCAGCTGACGATCCTGGTGCAGGTCGGGGTGTCGTACGACAGCGACCTGGAGCATGTGGAGCGGGTGACGACGGAGGTCGTCGCCGAGGTGATGAAGGAGATCACCGGGGCGGTGCCGGAGCACGAGCCGGCGGTGCGGTTCCACACCTTCGGCGACTCGCGGATCGGGTTCACGGTGATCCTGGGCGTGGGCGAGTTCAGCGACCAGTACCGGATCAAGCACGAGTTCATCAAGCGCCTGCACCGCCGCTACCGCGAGGAGGGCATCCGGATCCCGTCGCCGACGCGGACGGTGGCGCTCCAGCAGGGCACGGTGGTGATCCCGCAGCAGCGCGGCACGGAGCTGGAGCCGGACGACATGACCATCACCCGGCCGCTGTGACCATCACCCGGCCGCTCTGAGCAGGGACACGACGGCGATCGTCCGCCAGGCGCGCGTGCCCGTACGCGGCTGTGGCGGAAGATCGCCGGGAATCCGGCGCGGACCCCTGTCGAGCCGAGGTCGATCACGAGATATCTTGATGTCGAGCAATGTTGCAGACGTGGAGCGGAGCACCCGGTGACTGACTCGACCATCATCTATACGCACACTGACGAGGCCCCGGCCCTGGCGACGTATTCCTTCCTGCCGGTGGTCCAGGCGTACGCCTCGCAGGCGGGTGTCACCGTGGAGACGCGTGACATCTCGCTGGCCGGGCGCATCATCGCCGTCTTCCCGGAGTACCTGACCGAGGACCAGCGCATCCCGGACGCGCTCGCCGAGCTCGGCGAGCTGGCGAAGACGCCCGCGGCCAACATCATCAAGCTGCCGAACATCTCGGCGTCGATCCCGCAGCTCAAGGCCGCGATCGCCGAGCTGCAGGGCCAGGGCTACGCGCTGCCGGACTACCCGGACGACCCGAAGACCGACGAGGAGCGCGAGATCCGCGCCCGCTACGACAAGGTCAAGGGTTCCGCCGTGAACCCGGTGCTGCGTGAGGGCAACTCCGACCGCCGCGCCCCCGCCTCGGTGAAGAACTACGCCAAGAGCCACCCGCACCGCATGGGCGCCTGGACCGCCGAGTCCAAGACCAACGTGGCGACGATGGGCGTGGACGACTTCCGCTCCACCGAGAAGTCGGTCGTCATCGAGGAGGCCGGTGCGCTGCGCATCGAGCTGAAGGGCGACGACGGCTCCACCACCGTGCTGCGCGAGTCCGTACCCGTGCAGCAGGGCGAGGTCGTCGACGCCTCCGTGATGCGCGTCGCCGCGCTGCGCGAGTTCCTCACCGCGCAGGTCGCCCGCGCCAAGCAGGAGGGTGTGCTGTTCTCGGTGCACCTGAAGGCCACGATGATGAAGGTCTCCGACCCGATCATCTTCGGCCACGTGGTGCGCGCCTTCTTCCCGAAGACGTTCGCCCAGTACGGCGACAAGCTCGCCGCGGCCGGCCTGACCCCGAACGACGGTCTGGGCGGCATCTACAAGGGCCTGGAGAGCTTGCCCGAGGGCGCCGAGATCAAGGCCTCCTTCGACGCCGAGCTGGCCGAGGGCCCGGCGCTGGCCATGGTCGACTCCGACAAGGGCATCACCAACCTGCACGTCCCGTCGGACGTCATCGTCGACGCGTCCATGCCGGCGATGATCCGCACCTCCGGCCACATGTGGGGCCCGGACGGCCAGGAGGCCGACACCCTCGCGGTGCTGCCGGACTCGTCGTACTCCGGCGTGTACCAGGCCGTGATCGACGACTGCCGTGCCAACGGCGCCTACGACCCGGCCACCATGGGCTCCGTCCCGAACGTCGGCCTGATGGCGCAGAAGGCCGAGGAGTACGGCAGCCACGACAAGACGTTCGAGATCCCGACCACGGGCACGGTGCGTCTGGTCGACCAGAACGGCAACGTGGTCATCGAGCAGACCGTGTCCGCCGGTGACATCTTCCGCGCCTGCCAGACCAAGGACGCCCCGATCCGCGACTGGGTGAAGCTGGCCGTCACCCGCGCCCGCGCCACCGGCGACCCGGCGGTGTTCTGGCTGGACGAGACCCGCGCCCACGACGCCAACCTGATCGCCAAGGTCAAGCAGTATCTGCCGGAGCACGACACCGAGGGTCTGGACATCCGGATCCTGCCGCCGGTCGAGGCGACGAAGCTGTCGGTGGAGCGCATCCGCCGCGGCGAGAACACCATCTCGGTGACCGGCAACGTGCTGCGCGACTACCTCACCGACCTGTTCCCGATCCTGGAGCTGGGCACCAGCGCCAAGATGCTGTCGGTCGTGCCGCTGATGGCGGGCGGCGGCCTGTTCGAGACGGGCGCCGGCGGCTCGGCGCCGAAGCACGTCCAGCAGCTGGTCAAGGAGAACTACCTGCGCTGGGACTCCCTCGGTGAGTTCTTCGCCCTGGTGCCGTCCTTCGAGCAGTACGCGAAGGTCACGGGCAACGCCAAGGCCCAGGTCCTCGCCGACACCCTGGACCGCGCCACGGCGACCTTCCTCAACGAGGACAAGTCCCCGACCCGTCGCGTCGGCGGCATCGACAACCGCGGCAGCCACTTCTACCTGTCCCTGTACTGGGCGCAGGAGCTGGCCAAGCAGACCGACGACGCGGACCTGGCCAAGGCCTTCGCCCCGCTGGCCGAGACCCTCGCGGCGAACGAGCAGAAGATCGTCGACGAGCTGAACGCCGTCCAGGGCAGCCCGGCCGAGATCGGCGGCTACTACCAGCCGGACCCGGCCAAGGCCGCCAAGGTCATGCGCCCGTCCGCCACGTGGAACGAGGCCCTGGCGTCCCTGAGCTGACGCGGGCCCCTCGCACGGCACCGGGCACCCCGTCTTCCGCCCCGGCGGAGACGGGGTGCCCGTTCCTTTCCCCGACTCGCGCCCCTGGAGCGGCCGTATGACCGATGTCCCGCAGTCCTTCGAGCTTCTTCCCGGTGACGCGGGCTCGTCCGTGATCCTTCATGTGCCGCACTCCTCGCGGGAGATACCGGGCGAGGTCAGGGGCGGCATCGTGCTGAGCGATGGGGAGTTGGCGGGGGAGCTGGATCACATCACCGATGCGCATACGGCCGAGATCGCCGAGGCGGCGGCCTCCGCGGCCGGGGTCACGCCGTGGCGGTTCGTGAATCGGCTGTCCCGGCTGGTCGTTGATCCCGAGCGGTTTCCGGACGAGCGGGAGGAGATGCTGGCGGTCGGGATGGGGGCGGTGTACACGCGGACCACGCACAAGGGAGTGCTGAGGGGCGACGGCTTCGATCCCGGGCCGCTGATCGAGCGGTACTTCCGGCCCTACGCGCGGGCCATGACCGACGTGGTCGCGGACCGGCTCGCCGCTACAGGGCGTGCGGTGATCATCGACGTGCACTCCTATCCCAGCGCGCCGCTCCCCTATGAGCTGCACGGCGACGGTCCCCGGCCCGCCGTGTGCCTGGGCACGGACTCCTTCCACACGCCGGCGTCGCTGCTCGACGCGGCGCGCGGGGCGTTCACCGCGTGCGGGGAGACGGGGCTGGACAGCCCGTTCGCCGGGACGTACGTGCCGCTGGAGTTCTACGGGAAGCGGCCCGAGGTCAGCGCGCTGATGGTGGAGATCCGCCGCGACACGTACATGACCGAGCCGGGCGGTCCCGCCGGGCCGGGTCTGACGAGGCTCGCCTCGGCGCTGGCGGTCCTGGTCGACGCGGTGTCACGCTGACCCGGTCGTACGACGCGCTCATGCCCGCAGCCACTCCGTGATGATCACGTCGGACCCGGTGCGCAGGCGAAGGGCGAACGGGCCGGACGGCGGCGTGTCGGTCGTGAAGCGGCCCATGTCGTCGGCCCTCACCTGGGTGCCCGGCTGGGGGCCGTTCAGGACCTCGATGTCGGCCGCCCCGGGCGGCAGCAGCTGGCCCAGCAGGCCGTCAGCCGTGACCTCGACGTCCAGCGTCACCTCGCCCGCGGTGAAGGTGAGCATGCGGGGCGCGTCCGTCACGCCCCGTACGGGCAGCGCGTCGACCAGGGAGTCGAAGGTCAGCTCGGCCACGCGGGCGTCGAGGTCGTGCAGGGCGTAGGCGTCCACGGCGATCTGGAGCAGCCCGGGCGGCAGCGGGTCGAGGACCGCCGCGGCCCGGCGGAGTTCCTCCTCCAGCAGCCCCATGGCGCCGTCGTCGCTGTCGTCGCCGTTCGGTTCGCCGTCGTACGCGTCGTCGAAGGCGTCGTCGTCGATGCCGTTCACACTGTCCCCCGTGACTCGAGCCGGGCCCGCAGCCGGCGCAGGCAGCGCTGGCGCAGGGGCCCGATGCTGCCCACCGCGATACCGAGCGCGGCGGACACCTCCTGATAGCTGGGCGGCGGCGAGGCGATCAGCACGCGCAGCAACTCCCGGCAGCGCTCGCCCAGTTCCTCGAACTCCTGCCACAGCCGCCGCACCCGCTCGCTCTGCGAGGCGGCCTCCTCGGCCTCCAGCAGCGACTGTTCGGGCGTGCCGTCCTCGCTGACCCGGTCCAGCAGCAGGGGATCGTCGGTGAGCGTCAGCCGGCGCGCGTTCCTGATCACCTTCAGGCACTCGTGGCGTGCCGTGCGGGCCAGCCAGGCGCCCGCCTTGTCCGGTTCCCTCAGCCGCCCCAGGTGCTGGGCGAAGCGGAACCACACGGTCTGGCAGACCTCGTGCGCGTCCGCGTCGGAGAGGCGGTGGGCCCGCACCACGGACCACACCAGGGGGCCCAGCCCCTCCACGATCGCCTTCCAGGCCGCCGCGTCCCCGCCGGCGGCGGACTGGACCAACACGCCGACATCACTACGGTCCACGGTCCCACCCCTCGTGTACGACACGTCATCGTACGCCGTGGAGGGGAGCGTTCCGGTCCTCATGGGCGGGCGGAAGGGCGCACGACCGGCGCAGGCCGCCAGGTCGGGGGCAGCAGCGCGGGGACGTGTGCGCCGCGTACCTCCGCGAACTCGGTGACCGCGTCCAGCAGTTGCCGCCGGGCCTTGCGCGGGTCCGTCTCGGCCTGCGCGGTCATGTGCGCGGCGATCATGCCGACGGCGATCGGGGTCGCGAAGGAGGTGCCGCTCCACTGGGCGAGCCCCTCGAACATCACCTGGTCCGGTTTGCCGGAGCCGCTCTCCTCGCTCAGCACCCCGGTGTGGCGCGGGTGCTGGCAGGTGCAGGTGTAGGAGAAGCCGTAGCGGCAGGCGTCGTAGGTGGAGTGCTGGTAGACGTACGGCACGGGGGTGTCGAAGCCGGTGAGCGCGCTGGTGAGCCGCTCGCCGGGGGCGTACGCCCTTACCCAGGGGCCGTGGTTGGTGAAGCAGGCGCCGAACTCGCCGTCTGCGCGCAGTGCGCCCACGGACAGGACGGCGTTCTCGTAGCCGGGCAGGGTGGCGTAGGCGGCGGGCCAGAACGGCAGGGCGCTCGCGTTGTTGCCGGCGGCCGCGACCAGCAGGGTGCGCTGCTCGCGCAGTTCCTCCATGAAGGCGTCGATGCCGAGCAGTCCGTCGGTGCGGCCGTTGGAGGTGCCGGCGGAGAGGCTGATCACGTCGGGCCAGCCGTCCCGGTCGACGGCCTCGAAGAGTTTGTCGCCGAACTCGGACTCCAGGATGGCGCCCGCGTCGTTGAGCGTGCCGCGCACCGTGATGTCGGTGTTGGGGGCGACGGCCGCGACGAGTCCGGCGATGAACGTGCCGTGGCCGCAGTACTGCTGGAGGATGCCGTCGTCGTCGCACTCCTTGACCTGGGTGTCGCCGCGCGTGTGGGCGAGCAGCGGGTAGGAGCGGTGGTCGCGCATGAGCCCGGTGTCGATGACGAGGACACCGACGGCGGTCTCCGGGTCGTGAGTGCCCTCGGCGGGCGCCGGGTTGGACTGCGTGGTGGCGGGAACGGGCACCGGCTCGTCACCGGGACAGGCGTTGACGGCGATGTGCACCACGTGATTGCGGCTGATCAGGCGGCGTCCGGCGCGGCCCTCCGTCGCGGTGAGCGCGCGCAGGGCGCCCGCGACCGCCGGGTCGCCGCTGCCGTCGCCCTCGCCCGGGTCGGCGACGCGGATGCGGGTGATGCCCGAGCGGTTGGTCTGGGGGCTCACGCGGTGCACCTGGTCCGGGGTGAGTTCGGCGAAGGCGGTGAAGTGCTGCCGCACGGTGTCCTCGACGACGCGGGCCTCCTCGCCGTCGCGGGCGAGGACGACGCCCTTCTCGTAGAGGAACTCGCCCGCGTCGTCGGGGCCGATCGCGAGGGGGACGCCGGGCATCGAGCGCTGGATCTGGGCGAACTGCTCGCGGAATCGCTGTGGTGCCATGGGATGTCCTCCACAGGGGCGACGGCGGCCCCGACGGCCGCCGGGCTTGTCGTGAATGAGAGCCGCCAGGCGGCCGTTTGATACAACGTCAAACCTGTGGGCCGCGGTTGCGGAGCACTACCATCCGTGGGGTGACAGCGGGAGACGACTCGGTGGCGGAACTGCTGCCGATGGTGTTCGCCGCCCCGGGCGAGGCCCTGGCCAGGGCACGACGCGTGCTGGCCGGGCGCCCGGCGCCGCTGCACGCCTCGATCGCCCATCAGGTCATCGGCATCTGGCAGCGGGACTTCGGCGATCTGCGGCTCGCGCTGAAGCATCTGCGGCGGGCCCGGGACCTCGCGGCGCGCGCCGAATCGGCCGAGCGGGAGGCGGACGTCCTCGCCACCCTCGGGGTCGCGCTGGTGCACGCGGGGCGCACCCGGCAGGGCCTGGACGCGCTCGGGCGGGGCGTCGAGCGCGGCACGGGCCACACGCGTGCGCGGGTGCTGTTCCGGAGGGCGTACGCGTGGTGGGTGCTGGGGCATCACAAGGAGGCGCTGGAGGACGTACGGCGGGCGATTCCGGTGCTGCGGCAGACCGGTGACGTCATCTGGACGGCCCGGGCGCTGACCCTGCGGGCGACGGTGCATCTGGCGCTGGGCGCGGTGGAGCGGGCGGACGCCGACTTCACAGCGGCCGAGGCGCTGTGGGACACCACGGGCCAGGAGCACGACAAGGCGGACGCGGTGGAGAGCCGGGGCCTCGCTGCCTTCCGCGCGGGAGACGTGCCCGCCGCGCTGCGGCTGCTCGACGAGGCGGAGAAGCGCTACGCGGGGCTCGGCACGCCCACCTTCATGCTCAACATCCGTCGCTGCGACGTGCTGATGGCGGCCGGGCTGGCCGCCGAGGCGCTCGCGGAGGCGGACGCGGCGATCGAGGTCCTCGACGGGATCGGCGGACAGTCGACCCGCAAGGCGGAGCTGCTGCTTGCCGCAGCGCGGGCGGCCCGGCTGGCCGGTGACCCGCACACGGCGATGGCGCGCGCGGGGCTCGCCGTGCGGCTGTTCGCCGGGCAGCACCGCTCC
>NZ_JAOCQE010000257.1 GCF_025290915.1 Streptomyces sp. 15-116A
CTGGGCGCGAGGGCGCCCAGCTCTTCCCGGGCCTGCCCCAGCGCAACCGCCGCCGCACGGACGAGCCGAGCGGCCCGGCCGAGGCCCCGGCAGGAGCCGGCCGGGCGACGGACGATGTCCCGGCGGGAGCCGGCCGGGCGACCGACGGCGAAGCCGCGGCGGACGGCACCCAGGAGCAGCCGGACACCGGCAGGGCGCCCTCACGCACCCCGGATGCCGGGGCCTCACAGCCCGGTACCGCGGCACTGCCCCGGCGTGTACGGCAGGCCAGCCTCGCCCCGCAGCTCAAGCGCAGCACCGGACGACGCGACGGCGACAACACCTCCCAGCCCGTCGAACGGGACGCGGAGGAAGTACGCAGCCGCATGGCCTCGCTCCAGCGCGGCTGGCAGCGCGGCCGTGAGGAGAACGCCGCGGGCGACGACATCGACAGCGGCACAGCACCACAAGGAACGACAAAGGGGGACGGTCGATGACCGCACCGAAGGCGACCGGCCACATCGCAGCCGACAAGGGGGAGCTGAACTGGCTCCTCGACGACCTGGTGGACCGCGTCGCGAGCATCCGCAAGGCCATCGTGCTTTCCGGCGACGGCCTGCCCACGGGGGCTTCCAAGGACCTGACCAGGGAGGACAGCGAGCATCTGGCCGCCGTCGCCTCCGGATTCCACAGCCTCGCCAAGGGCGTGGGCCGCCACTTCGAGGCCGGCAACGTACGCCAGACCGTCGTCGAACTCGACGAGGCGTTCCTGTTCGTCACGGCCGCGGGTGACGGCAGCTGCCTCGCCGTCCTCGCGGACGCCGACTCGGACGTCGGGCAGGTCGCCTACGAGATGACCCTGCTCGTGAAGCGGGTCGGCGCACATCTGGGCGCCGCTCCGCGTACCGATCTGCCCTCGGGCGGGTAGTGGGATGACATGAGCGCTGACGGTCAGGGAAGAAGCCACTGGTTCGACGACGAGGCCGGGCCGGTCGTCCGTCCGTACGCCATGACGCGTGGCCGCACCACCAGTGCGGCCCAGCACCGCCTCGATCTGATCGCGGTGGTCGTCACCGAACCCCAAGCGGACGATCCGGAGGCCGACCCCACACTCGCCCCCGAGCACGTGGACATCGTCGAACTGTGCCGCGAGACCCCGCAGACGGTCGCCGAGCTCTCCGCCGAACTCGACCTGCCGATAGGAGTGGTACGGGTCCTGGTCGGAGATCTGGTCGACACCGAATTCGTCCATGTGAACCGGCCGGTACCCCCTGCGGAGCTGCCGGACGAGAGTATTCTGCGCGACGTGATCAACGGCCTCCGGGCGCTGTGAGTGGCGCGGAAGCGGAGTAGTGACGTGGCAGGCTGGCAGTTCTGGGTCGACCGGGGCGGCACCTTCACCGACATCGTCGCGCGCCGCCCCGACGGCCGGTTGCTCACCCACAAACTGCTGTCGGACAACCCGTCCCGCTACTCCGACGCCGCCGTCGCGGGCGTCCGGGCCCTGCTCGACGATTCCGGCGATTCCGTCGAGGCCGTCCGCATGGGCACCACGGTCGCCACCAACGCCCTTCTGGAACGCAAGGGCGAACGCACCTTGCTGGTGATCACCCGCGGGTTCCGCGACGCCCTGCGCATCGCCTACCAGAACCGCCCTGAGATCTTCGCCCGCCGTATCGAGCTGCCCGGGCAGCTGTACGAACGGGTCGTCGAGGTCGATGAACGCATGGCCCCCGACGGCACAGTCCTCCAGGCGCCCGACCTGGCCGCTCTCGCCGGGCCGCTGCGGCAGGCGTACGAGGACGGGATCCGGGCGGTCGCCGTGGTCTGTCTGCACAGCCATCTGCACCCCGCCCACGAGCAGGCGGTCGGGGAGCTCGCCGCCCGCATCGGCTTCCCGCAGATCTCGCTGTCCAGCGAGGTCAGCCCGCTGATGAAGCTCGTCCCGCGCGGGGACACCGCCGTCGTCGACGCCTACCTCTCGCCCGTGCTGCGCCGCTACGTCCGGCGCGTCGCCGGCGAACTCGAAGGCGTGCGGCTGATGTTCATGCAGTCCAACGGCGGACTCGCGGAGGCCGGGCAGTTCCGCGGCAAGGACGCCATCCTGTCCGGCCCGGCCGGCGGGATCGTCGGCATGGCCCGCATGTCGCAGCTGGCCGGCTTCGACCGCGTCATCGGCTTCGACATGGGCGGCACCTCCACCGATGTGTCGCACTTCGCCGGTGAGTACGAGCGCGTCTTCACCACCCGGATCGCCGGCGTGCGCCTGCGTGCGCCCATGCTGGACATCCACACCGTCGCCGCGGGCGGCGGCTCCGTCCTCCACTTCGACGGCTCCCGCTACCGCGTGGGGCCCGACTCGGCGGGCGCGGACCCCGGCCCCGCCTGCTACCGCGGCGGCGGCCCGCTCGCGGTCACCGACGCCAATGTCATGCTCGGCCGCATCCAGGCCGACCACTTCCCCCACGTGTTCGGCCCCGACGGCGACCAGCCCCTCGACACCGCCCTCGTCCGCGACCGCTTCACCGCCCTCGCCCGCGAGATCCGCGAGCAGACCGGCGACGACCGGACCCCCGAGCAGGTCGCCGAGGGCTACCTGCAGATCGCCGTCGCCAACATCGCGGGCGCGGTGAAGCGGATCTCCGTGCAGAAGGGCCACGACGTCACCCGCTACGCCCTCACCACCTTCGGCGGCGCCGGCGGCCAGCACGCGTGCATGGTCGCCGACTCCCTCGGCATCCGCACCGTCCTCGTCCCGCCCATGGCCGGTGTGCTCTCCGCGCTCGGCATCGGCCTCGCCGACACCACGGCCATGCGTGAGCAGTCCGTCGAGGCGCCCCTGGCGCCCACCGCCATGCCCGGCGTGCACAAGACCGCCGACGACCTCGAAACGGCCGCCCGCGACGAACTCCTGGCCGAGGACGTCCCCGAGGAGCGCATCGAGGTCACCCGCCGCGCCCAGCTCCGCTACGACGGCACCGACACCACCCTCACCGTGGAACTCACCGAGCCCGAGACGATGCGCCGGGCCTTCGAAGAACGTCATCGCGCCACGTACTCCTTCATCCTCGAACGCCCGATCGTCGTCGAAGCCCTCTCCGTGGAAGCCACCGGCATCACCGAACCCCCCGATCTCTCCGCCCTCGCCACCTACGAAGGCCACCCCACAGCGCCCGTCACCGTCCGCCTCCACACCGGCGGGACCTGGCGCGACGTACCCCTCCACCGCCGTGAGGCCCTTCCCCCCGGCGAGACCGTCACCGGCCCGGCGATCATCACCGAGGCCGGCGCCACGACCGTCGTCGACGACGGCTGGCGGGCCGCGACGACCCACGACGGGCATCTGGTCATGGAACGCGTGGCGGTCACGCAGAGTTCCGATCTCGACACGAAAGTCGACCCGGTTCTCCTCGAGGTCTTCAACAACCTCTTCATGTCCATCGCCGAACAGATGGGCGCCCGACTGGAGTCCACCGCCCAGTCCGTCAACATCAAGGAACGCCTGGACTTCTCCTGCGCGCTCTTCGACCCCGACGGAAACCTGGTGGCCAACGCCCCGCACATCCCCGTCCACCTGGGCTCGATGGGCACCAGTGTCAAAGAGGTCATCCGCCGCCGCGGCCCCGCCATGCGCCCCGGCGACACCTACGCCGTCAACGACCCGTACCACGGCGGCACCCACCTGCCCGACGTCACCGTGATCACGCCGGTCTTCGACACCGCCCCCACCGACAGCACGGAGAGTGACCGACGGGTCCTCTTCTACGTCGCCTCCCGCGGCCACCACGCCGAGATCGGCGGCATCGCCCCCGGCTCCATGCCCGCCGGAAGCCGCACCATCGAGGAGGAGGGCGTCCTCTTCGACAACTGGCTCCTCGCCGAGAACGGCCGCTTCCGTGAGGAGGAGACCCTCCGCCTCCTGACCGAGGCCCCCCACCCCTCACGCAACCCCGGCACCAACCTCGCCGACCTGCGCGCCCAGATCGCCGCCAACCAGAAGGGCGTCGACGAGGTGGGCCGCATGATCGAGAACTTCGGTCTCGACGTCGTCCAGGCGTACATGAGGCACGTCCAGGACAACGCCGAGGAAGCGGTACGCCGTGTCATCGACGCCCTCGACGACGGCGAGTACGCCTACGAGACCGACTCCGGTGCCGTCATCCGTGTACGCGTGCGCGTGGACCGCGAGAGCCGCTCCGCCACCATCGACTTCACCGGCACCTCCGCGCAGCTGCCGACCAACTTCAACGCGCCCTTCTCGGTCGTCAACGCGGCCGTCCTGTACGTCTTCCGCACGCTCGTCGCCGACGACATCCCGCTCAACGACGGCTGCCTGCGCCCCCTGCGGATCATCGTGCCGCCCGGCTCCATGCTGGCGCCCGAACCGCCGGCCGCCGTCGTCGCGGGCAACGTGGAGACGTCCCAGGCCATCACCGGCGCCCTCTACGCGGCGCTCGGCGTCCAGGCCGAGGGCTCCGGCACCATGAACAACGTCACCTTCGGCAACGCACGCCACCAGTACTACGAGACCGTCGCCTCGGGCTCGGGCGCGGGCGACGGCTTCCCCGGCGCGGCCGTCGTGCAGACCCACATGACCAACTCGCGGCTCACCGACCCCGAGGTCCTGGAGTGGCGGCTGCCCGTCCGCCTCGAGGAGTTCTCCGTACGCCGAGGCAGCGGCGGCGCAGGACGGTGGCGCGGCGGGGACGGTGCGGTGCGCCGCATCCGCTTCCTGGAGCCCATGACCGTCTCCACCCTGTCCCAGCACCGCAGGATCCCGCCGTACGGCATGGCGGGCGGCGAACCGGGCGCGCTCGGCGCCAACCGGATCCAGCGCGCCGACGGCACCGTCACCGAACTCGCCGGAAGCGACTCGGCGGACGCCGGCCCCGGCGACGTACTCGTCATCGAAACCCCCGGCGGCGGAGGATACGGCCCGCCGCCCGACCCCCATCAAGCAGGAGAAGAGATCGATGATCTTCGGGCGTTCTGAGCGCGGCAAGCCCCCGGTCGAGCCCGTCACGCTCAAGATCCTGGTGGCCGGCGGCTTCGGCGTGGGCAAGACCACGCTCGTCGGCGCGGTCAGCGAGATCAGGCCGCTGCGCACCGAGGAACTGCTCACCGAGGCGGGGCGCCCGGTCGACGACCTCAGCGGCGTCGAGGCCAAGCGCACGACCACCGTCGCCATGGACTTCGGGCGCATCACTCTGCGCGAGGACCTGGTGCTCTATCTCTTCGGCACCCCCGGCCAGGAGCGGTTCTGGTTCATGTGGGACGAGCTCTCCGAGGGCGCCCTGGGCGCGGTCGTCCTCGCCGACACGCGCCGGCTGGAGGACTGCTTCGCGGCGATCGACTACTTCGAGCGGCGGTCCATACCGTTCCTGGTCGGCGTCAACTGCTTCGAGGGCGCCGCGCGTTACCCGGCCGAGGACATCCGCCAGGCCCTCGACCTCGACGACCACGTACCCCTGGTGATGTGCGACGCCCGGGACCGCGAGTCGGTCAAGGAGGTCCTCATCGGAGTCGTCCAGCACGCCATGAGGCAGGCGGCGCAACGCCGCGAGACGGTCACCACCTGACGAGGAACGCCGCCGCATCCCGGCGGCAGGCACGCGGGTGCGGCCCGCACTCCCGCCGACCGGAGTGCGAGCCGCGGTCCGGAGGCACGGCCCCCGCGCGCGCGTGGGTCAGCCAACTCCCACGCGCGCGTGGATCAGCCGTCGCCCTCCTCCACCCAGCCGAAGCTCCGCTCCACCGCCTTGCGCCAGTTGTGGTACTCCCGGTCCCGTACCGATGCCTCCATGCCCGGCGTCCACTCGGCGTCCTTCCGCCAGTGCGCCTTCAGCTCGTCCAGGTCGTTCCACACGCCCGTGGCCAGTCCGGCCGCATAGGCGGCACCCAGGCAGGTCGTCTCGGACACCCGGGGCCTGATCACCGGCACACCGAGCACATCCGCCTGGTGCTGCATGAGCAGGTTGTTCTTCGTCATGCCGCCGTCGACCTTCAGGGTGGTGATCTGCACCCCGGAGTCCTGGTACATGGCGTCCACGACCTCACGGGTCTGCCAGCTCGTCGCCTCCAGCACCGCACGCGCGAGATGAGCCTTCGTCACGTACCGGGTGAGGCCTGTGACCACCCCGCGCGCGTCGGAACGCCAGTACGGGGCGAACAGCCCGGAGAAGGCGGGCACGATGTACGCCCCGCCGTTGTCGTCCACGCTCGCCGCCAGAGGCTCGATCTCGTCCGCGCTGCGGATGATCCCGAGCTGGTCGCGGAACCACTGCACCAGCGCACCCGTGATGGCTATCGACCCCTCCAGACAGTAGACGGGCGCCTCGTCGCCGATCTTGTAGCCCATCGTCGTCAGCAGGCCGCTCTTGGACGGCACCGGCCGGTTGCCGGTGTTGAGCAGCAGGAAGCTGCCCGTGCCGTAGGTGTTCTTCGCCGTGCCCACGTCGTAGCAGGCCTGCCCGAACACGGCAGCCTGCTGGTCGCCCAGCGCGGACGCCACCGGCACGCCGGAAAGCTGGCCCACGGCGGTGCCGTAGACCTCGGCGGACGACCTGATCTCCGGCAGCATCACCTCGGGCACGTTCATCGCCGACAGGATGGCCGGGTCCCACTGGAGCGTCTCCAGGTTCATCAGCATGGTGCGGCCCGCGTTGGTCACGTCGGTGACGTGGCGTCCCCCGTCCGTGCCGCCGGTCAGGTTCCAGATGAGCCAGGAGTCGATGGTGCCGAACGCGATCTCGCCGTTCTCCGCGCGAGCCCTGAGCCCGGGCACGTTGTCGAGCAGCCAGGCCGCCTTGGGTCCGGAGAAGTAGCTCGCGAGCGGCAGCCCGGTCTGCTCCCGGAAGCGGTCCTGCCCGTCCGAGCCGCCCAGTTGGTTGCAGAGGGCCGCCGTACGGGTGTCCTGCCACACGATCGCGTTGTGCACGGGTTTGCCCGTGGCGCGGTCCCACAGAACGGTCGTCTCACGCTGGTTGGTGATGCCGAGTGCGCTGAGCTGGTCGGCGCGCAGGCCGGCCTTGGCGATCGCCCCGGCGACCACGGCCTGTACCTTGGACCAGATCTCGGTGGCGTCGTGCTCCACCCAGCCGGGCTTGGGGAAGATCTGGCGGTGCTCGCGCTGGTCGACGGCCACGATCGCGCCGTCCTGGTTGAAGATGATGCAGCGGCTGGAGGTGGTGCCCTGATCGATCGCGGCGACGAACTTGTCCGTCATGACGTCCCCTTCGTCCGTTCGTTCAGAAGGCAGCGTTGAAGATGAGCCCGGACAGCGCCGCGCCGATCAGCGGCCCCACGACCGGAACCCAGGCGTACCCCCAGTCCGAGGTGCCCTTGTTGGGAATCGGCAGCAGGGCGTGCACGATGCGCGGGCCGAGGTCACGGGCGGGATTGATGGCGTATCCGGTGGGGCCGCCGAGCGACATGCCGATGCCGACCACCAGGAACGAGACGATCAGGATCGCGGTGCCCGACTCGCCGAGCCCTTCGGTGAGTCCGAAGGCCAGGATCGGCAGCACCAGGCCGATGGTCGCGATGATCTCGGTGACGAGGTTCGCGACCGGATTGCGGATCGCCGGAGTCGTGGAGAAGATCCCCAGCGTCGGCTGAGCGATGTCCTCCTCGGCGTTGGCCCGGAACTGCGCGTAGTACACCAGCCAGCACAGGAAGGCGCCGAGCATCGCGCCGACCATCTGCCCGGCGACATAGACGTGGACCTGGTCCCAGTCCCCGGTGTCGATGGCGATCCCCAGGGTGACCGCCGGGTTGAGGTGCCCACCGGACAGCGGGGCGGCGGTGTACGCCCCGGCCATCACGCCGAAACCCCAGCCGAACGCGATGACCACCCAGCCGGCGTCCTTCGCCTTCGAATAGTTCAGTACGACCGCCGCGACCACACCGGCGCCGAACAGGATCAGGATCGCTGTGCCGATGATCTCCCCGACGAAAACATCTCCATTGCTCATGGCGGCTCCTAGGCCCCGGCCCGGGACGATCAAGGCCCCGGACCTCACGTGCAGGGTGCGTTTCCCATGGCTACGTCGGCCGAAGGCAGGATGGTCCCGCGCCCCGCCCGGCGTCCGTGACGAGCGTGCCGTCGCAGCCGAATCGCCCGTGGGGGAGTGGGCCTTGACGCACGAGGGCCCCAGCAGCGGCGTGCCGGAAAACACCGAGATGTACGGCGATGTCGACTGACACCGGAAGTGTTCACCGGCACCCGGGGGGCGTCAAGGTCGCGGACCGCAACCGTTGCCGGGCCAGGCTTCCCCACGCCCTGCTACGGCCGTTCCCTTCCGGTGACGGTCTCAGCCGGCCGGCGCCGGTGTTCTCGCGCTGCCGCGGCGGACCTCGTGACCCGCCTCGCTTGCCCGGCCCAGCACCCAGCTGGCCCCCTGCAGGGCCTTCGCCGCCTTCTTCAGCGGAGCCAGACAGGCCGCGGCCTGCCGGTGGTCCGTCACGCTCCCCGGCACGCACAGGATCGTGGCCAGCGACAGGGTGACCGGCCGGCCACCGGCCGACCAGGGCGCGTCCAGCACGGTGCACGCCAGCGGATCCAGCGCCTCCGGATCGGTGAGCACCAGGAAGTCGTCCCCGCCGATGTGCCCCACGCGTGTGCTGCCGGTCGCCGCCTGCTGCAGAGCACGCCCGATCGTCCGGATCAGCTCGTCGCCCGCCGCGAAGCCGGCCCCGTCGTTCACCTGCTTGAAGTGGTCCACGTCCAGCCAGCTCAACGCGAAGGCCCGGCCAGCCGCGATCCGCCGGTCCACCTCACCGGTCACCGCGTCCGAACCGGGCAGCCTGGTGAGCGGATTGAGCCCGGCCGCCTCCTCCACCCGGGTCTCGGCGAGGGCGCGCACCAGATCCGCCAGCCGTACGACGCCCACGCAGCGCCCGTGCTCGTCGACCACGGCCACGTCGTCCGACGTGCGGCCCCGGTCGCCGACCGCCACGACGTCCAGCACCTCCCAGGCCGTCGCGTTCACCCCCACCGTCCGGGGCGGGTCCCCGAGTTTGGCGGCGGGCCGGTCGGCGTACAGGGCGTGCCCGTAACGCCCGGACAGCGACAGCAGGAACCGCGACCGGTGCACCGACCGCACGGGAACCCCGGCCCGGTCCACGAGCAGCACCCCGGACACCTCCGGCGCCCCCGTCAGCAGCGCCCGCACCTGTGCGGCGGACGCGGTCGCCGGCAGCAGCGCGGCGGGGCGCACGAACTCCCGCACCGAGGGCCCGGCCGGCGGCATCGCCATCGCCTCCGGTGAACGCGGCGGAACGTACACGTCCGCGGCGGGCAGCCGGGCG
>NZ_JAOCQE010000258.1 GCF_025290915.1 Streptomyces sp. 15-116A
TCCTCCGCCGACGCGGCCACGGCCGCGTCGACCGGCGCGGGAAGCCATCCGTCGAAGTCGGTCAGCGCACGCGGCGCCGCCGCCTCCTCGCACAGCGCCGCCAGCTCGGCGGCGGAGGGCCGTTGCTCCGGGTCGGCGGCGAGGGTGGCCCGCAGGACGCGGCACAGGGGCTCGGGATACGCGTCGAGGGCGGGCGGATGCGTATCGGTCCCGGCGATCAGCGCGGCGATGCCCATTCCGGCGCCGTCGCCGTAGGGATGCCGTCCGGTCGCGGTGACGGCGGCCAGCAGACCGAGGGCGAACACGTCGCCGGCCGGTCCGGGTTCCCGGCCGCGCGCCTGCTCGGGCGACATGAAGCGGGGCGTGCCGATGACCCCACCGGTGACGGTGAGGCTGGTGGTGTCGGGGGAGCGGGCGATACCGAAGTCGATCAGCCAGGGTCCGTCCGTGCCGATCAGGACGTTGCTGGGTTTGACGTCCCGGTGCACGTATCCGGCCTCGTGCACGGCGCGCAGGGCGCGGGCCATGCACCCCGTGATCTGCAGGGCGGTGACGACCGGCAGCGGTCCGTGCGCGTCGAGCACGGCGTCCAGGGGGAGGCCGGGCTGGTACGCGGTGGCGATCCAGGGTTGTGCGGCGTCGATGTCGAAGTCGAGGACGGGGACCAGGTGGTACCCGGCGACCGTCCTGGCCGCCTGAGCCTCCTGGGCGAAACGGCGGCGGTACTGCGGGTCCTCGGCGTACTCGCGGCGGATGACCTTCAGCGCGAGGGGACGGTTCCCGCGCGTGTGCGAGAGGTACACCGTGCCCATGCCGCCCTCGCCGATGCGGGCGTAGAGCGGATAGCCGCTGATCTCCCGAGGGTCGCCCGGCCTCAGCGCCTCCAGCCGACCCACCTCACCGACCCCCCGCATGCCCTTCCGCCTCCCTCGCACGATCCCGGTCCAGGTGGGCCGCAGACTAGCCGCCCGGCGGGCGGGACGCCTGAGTACGGCGACTCATCCCGAACCCGGCGGCTGTCCGGTGGCTGCCCCGGGGCCGGTGAAGGACGTGACGCTCTGACGCGGCTCCCGCACAGGCGGCGAACGGTGCACGCCCGCGGCACCCTCCCGGCGGGCCAGGCCGCCGGACGGCTCCTACAGTGGTCCTGTGGGCGGTCGCGCTCGCCGGACCGCCCGAGAGCACGTGACGCACAGCAGGCCGTGATGACGGCGGACATCGACTTCACGGCGTTCTTCGACGCCACCCCGAGCCCGTACCTGGTGCTGGACGCGGACCTGGTGATCCGCTATGTCAACCCCGCCTACCTGACGGCCACCGGGCGGACGCGAGACGACCTGGTGGGCCGGCATTTCTTCGACGCGCTGCCGGAGAATCCCGGTGTCCTGGACGACGAGCAGCGCAGTCCGAGGGAGTCGCTGCTGCGGGTGCTGGACACCGGACGGCCGGACACCCTGGTGCTGCAGCGGCACGACATGACCTCTCCCGGCCGGCCGGGCGAGTTCGAGGAGCGGTGGTGGTCGGAGATCCACACGCCGCTCCGCGGGCCGGACGGCACGGTGAAGTGGATCGTGCAGCGGGCCGAGGACGTCACCGCCTTCGTCCTGTCCCGGCGGGTGGGTGAGCTCACCGACGCGTTCACCGACCGGGAGAAGGGCATGGCGGCCGAGCTGTATGTGCGGGCCCGCGAGCTGTCCCGGCTGAACCAGGAACTGCGTGAGGCGCACGCCAGGGAGCGGCAGGTCGCCGTCACCCTCCAGGGGGCGATGCTCTCCGTGCCCGACCTGGACCGGCACCGCGACACCATCGCCGTGCGCTACCTGCCCGCGGCCACCTCGCTCAACGTGTGCGGCGACTGGTACGACGTCGTCGACCTGCCCCCGGACCGTTACGCCGCGGCGGTCGGGGACGTCGTGGGCCACGGACTGCGCGCGGCGGCGGTCATGGGCATGCTGCGCAGTGCGCTGAGCGCGGTCATCCGTGCCATCCCCAGCCCCGCACAGGCCCTGGAGATCCTCGGCCTGTACGCCCGTTCCCTCGACGGCGCGACGGCCGCCACCGCGGTCAAGGTCCTCATCGACACCCGCAGCCGGCTGATCATCTACAGCAACGCAGGGCATCCGCCACCCGTCCTGCTCCACCCCGACGGGAGCTGCGAGCTGCTGGACAAGGCCACCGACCCGCCGCTCGGCGCCCGCCCGCACCACGTGCCCCGCCCACAGGCCGGCCTGCCGTTCACGCCGGGCGACACCCTCGTGCTCTACACGGACGGTCTCATCGAGCGGCGCGGCGAGGACATCGACGAAGGCCTGGCCCGCCTGACCACCGCCCTGGCCCAGCGCACGGCCCTCGCACCGAGCCGGCTGGCCGACGCCCTCCTGGCCGCCCTCGACGTCGCCGACGGCGCGGCCGACGACATCGCCCTCGTCATCATCCGCTTGTGAGCGGGTCTGCCGATCCGGGCCGCCCCTGCCGTGTCGCCATGGGATCCGTTCCCGTCCCCACACCTCCCGGTACTTAATGAAAGACTAAAGAAAAGCCGTGCAGGATTATTGACCGTGCCTCGCGGCGGCGGGCAGGGTTCCACCGAGCGCCCGAGTGCGCTCCCCAACTGTCCGCAGGCTTCGAGGAGTTCGTCATGCCCGCAGTCGGCATCCCTCCCGCACCGCCCCGAAGAGCCCCCCGCCGCACCCTGACCCGCACTCTGACCGGCATGCTGGTCACCGCACTGGCCGCCGCCCTCATCACCTTCGTCCCCGCCGCCCGGGCCGAGGCGGCGCCCGCGCTGCTCTCCCAGGGCAAGCCGGTCACCGCCTCCAGCCAGGAGCACTACGGCACCCCCGCCACCGCCGCCGTCGACGGCGACAACGGCACCCGGTGGTCCAGCGCGGCCTCGGACCCGCAGTGGATTCGCGTCGACCTCGGCCGGTCGGCCGCGCTCAGCCAGGTCGAGCTGCGCTGGGAGGCCGCGTACGCGAAGGCGTACCGGATCGAGATCTCGCAGAACGGCACCGACTGGTCGACCGTCCACTCGACCACGGCCGGCGCCGGCGGCACCGAGACCGTCGACGTCTCCGGGACGGCCCGCTACGTGCGCGTGTACGGCACGGCCCGCGCCACCCCATACGGCTACTCACTCTGGGAGTTCAAGGTCTACGGCACCACCGGCGACCACCCGGGACCCACGCTGCCCGGCGGCGGGGACCTGGGCCCCAACGTGCACGTCTTCGACCCGTCCACGCCCGGCATCCAGGCCAAGCTGGACCAGGTGTTCAAGGAGCAGGAGTCGGCGCAGTTCGGCTCGGGCCGGCACGCCTTCCTGTTCAAGCCGGGCACGTACAACAACCTCAACGCCCAGATCGGCTTCTACACCCAGATCCTCGGCCTCGGCCTGAACCCCGACGACACGACCATCAACGGTGACATCACCGTCGACGCGGGCTGGTTCAACGGCAACGCCACCCAGAACTTCTGGCGCGGCGCGGAGAACCTCGCCGTGAACCCGGTGAACGGCACCAACCGCTGGGCGGTGTCCCAGGCCTCCTCGTTCCGCCGGATGCACGTCAAGGGCGGCCTCAACCTCGCGCCCAACGGCTACGGCTGGGCCAGCGGCGGCTACATCGCCGACAGCAGGATCGACGGTCAGGTCGGCAACTACTCGCAGCAGCAGTGGTACACCCGCGACAGCTCCATCGGCGGCTGGTCCAACAGCGTCTGGAACCAGGTGTTCTCCGGTGTCCAGGGCGCTCCCGCGACCAGCTTCCCCGAGCCGCGCTACACCACGCTGGAGACCACCCCGATCTCCCGCGAGAAGCCGTTCCTCTACCTCGACGGAAACGAGTACAAGGTCTTCGCGCCCGCCAAGCGCACCAACGCGCGCGGCACCACCTGGGGGAGCGGCACCCCGCAGGGCGAGTCGATCCCGCTGAGCAAGTTCTACGTCGTCAAGCCCGGCGCCACCGCCGCCACCATCAACGCGGCCGTCGACCAGGGCCTGCACCTGCTGTTCACGCCGGGCGTCTATCACGTCGACCGGACGATCGACATCGACCGCGCCGGCACCATCGTGCTGGGCCTCGGGCTCGCCACGATCATCCCGGACAACGGGGTGACCGCGATGAAGGTCGCCGACGTCGACGGCGTCCGCCTCGCCGGCTTCCTCATCGACGCCGGACCCGTCAACTCCCCGACCCTGCTGGAGATCGGCCCCGCGGGTGCGTCCGCCGACCACGCGGCGAACCCCACCACCGTGCAGGACGTCTACATCCGCATCGGCGGCGCGGGCCCCGGCAAGGCGACCACCAGCATGGTCGTCAACAGCCACGACACGATCATCGACCACACCTGGGTGTGGCGCGCCGACCACGGCGAGGGCGTCGGCTGGGAGACCAACCGCGCCGACTACGGCGTCCGCGTCAACGGCGACGACGTCCTGGCCACCGGCCTGTTCGTCGAGCACTTCAACAAGTACGACGTCGAGTGGTACGGCGAACGCGGCCGGACGATCTTCTACCAGAACGAGAAGGCGTACGACGCCCCCAACCAGGCCGCGATCCAGAACGGTTCGACGAAGGGCTACGCCGCCTACCGCGTCGACGACTCGGTGGACACCCACGAGGCGTGGGGCCTGGGCAGTTACTGCAACTACAACGTCGATCCGTCGATCCGCCAGGACCACGGCTTCAAGACGCCGGTCAAGCCGGGCGTGAAGTTCCACAGCCTGCTCGTGGTCTCCCTCGGCGGCATGGGCCACTACCACCACGTCATCAACGACACGGGCGCCTCGACGGAACCCGGCGGCACCTCGACCGTGCCGTCCACCGTCGTGTCCTTCCCCTGAGGCTTGTCCTCCCCCTGAGCCGTGTCCTTGCCCTGAGCCGTGTCCTTCCCCTGACCGGACCGCTCACCGACGACGCACACCCCCACGAACAGCCAGGAGAAAGCCGTGTTCTCAGCCCTCTCCCCTCGAAGACCAGCCTTAGCGCTGCTCGCCCTGGGCACACTCGCCGCCTCGTCCCTCGTCCTGACCGCACCACCCGCCCGGGCGGCCGAGACGCTGCTGTCGCAGGGCAGGACCGCCACCGCCTCCTCCCAGGAAGGAGCCGCGTTCGCCGCCTCGGCCGCCGTGGACGGCAATCTCACCGGTACGCGCTGGGCCAGCCAGTGGAGCGACCCGCAGTGGCTCCAGGTCGACCTCGGACAGCGCCACGACCTCAGCCGTGTCGTCCTGACCTGGGAGGCCGCGTACGGAAAGAGCTATCAGATCCAGGCGTCCGACAATGGCACGGACTGGAACACGCTCAAGACCGTGACCGGCGGTGACGGCGGTACGGACGAGATCGCCGTCTCCGGCGCGGGCCGCTTTGTGCGCATGCTCGGCACCGAGCGGGCCGGCGGCTACGGCTACTCGCTCTGGGAGTTCCAGGTGTACGGCGAGACGGGCGGCACGCCCTCCCCCGGGGGAGCCGTCAAAGTCACCGGCTCACAAGGTGACTGGCAACTGACCGTGGGCGGCCAGCCGTACACCGTCAAGGGCCTGACCTGGGGGCCCGCCATCGCGGACGCCCCCAAGTACATGCCCGATGTGAAGTCCATGGGCGTCAACACCATCCGCACCTGGGGCACCGACGGCGGCACCAAGCCGCTGCTCGACAGCGCCGCGGCCCACGGCATCCGGGTCGTCAACGGCTTCTGGCTCCAGCCCGGCGGCGGCCCCGGCTCCGGCGGCTGCGTCAACTACGTCACCGACACCACGTACAAGAACACCATGCTCACCGAGTTCGCCAAGTGGGTGGAGGAGTACAAGAACCACCCGGCGACGCTCATGTGGAACGTGGGCAACGAGTCGGTGCTCGGCCTCCAGAACTGTTACAGCGGCGCCGAGTTGGAGGCACAGCGCAACGCGTACACGAGCTTCGTCAACGACGTCGCCAAGAAGATCCACAGCATCGACGCCGACCACCCGGTCACCTCGACCGACGCGTGGACGGGCGCCTGGCCCTACTACAAGCGCAACGCGCCCGACCTCGACCTGTACTCGATGAACTCCTACGGCGACATCTGCAACGTCCAGGAGGACTGGGAGGAGGGCGGCTACACCAAGCCGTACATCATCACCGAGGGCGGCCCCGCCGGTGAGTGGGAGGTGCCGGACGACGCCAACGGCGTGCCCGACGAACCGACCGACGTGCAGAAGGCCGAGGGCTACACCAAGGCATGGGACTGCGTCACCGGCCACGACGGAGTCGCCCTGGGCGCCACCCTCTTCCACTACGGCGTCGAGCACGACTTCGGCGGCGTCTGGTTCAACCTCGTGCCGGACGGCCTGAAGCGGCTCTCCTACTACGCGGTCAAGCGGGCCTACGCCGGGTCGACGGCAGGCGACAACACCCCGCCCGTCATCACCGACATGAGCGTCAGTCCCGCCTCGTCGGCCCCGGCGGGCGGCGAGTTCACCGTGCGCGCGAACGTCCGCGACCCCGAGGGCGACCCGATCACCTACAAGGTGTACCTCAGCGGGAACTACGCCAACGGAGACAAGCGTCTGATCGACGCGAGCTGGCGGACCACGGGCACCGGCACCTTCGCGGTGAAGGCACCCGAGAAGCTCGGCGTGTGGAAGGTGTACCTCCAGGCCGAGGACGGACGCGGCAACGCCGGTATCGAGACCAAGTCGGTGAAGGTCGTCGCCCCGCCCGTCGGCGGGACGAACCTGGCCCTGAACAAGCCCACCACCGCATCGTCCTTCCAGCAGTCGTACGGCGACTGCCCCTGCGAGCCCGTGAAGGCGACGGACGGCAGGGCCGACACGCGGTGGGCGAGCGACTGGAGCGACCCGCAGTGGATCCAGGTCGACCTGGGATCCGCGACGGCGTTCCGCAAGCTGCAGCTCGTCTGGGACCCGGCGTACGCCAAGGCGTACGAGGTCCAGGTCTCCGACAACGGCACGAACTGGCGCACGATCCACGCCACGACCTCCGGCGACGGCGACGTGGACACGATCGACGCGGCGGCGACGGCCCGTCACGTACGGCTGCATCTGACGGCGCGTGGCACCGGCTGGGGCTACTCGCTGCACGAGTTCGGGATCTACAGCTGACGGCGCGCGGCGCCCGGCCGCCCGCCGGGCGCCCCGCGTACACCGTCCCCCCCACCAGGAACCTCAGAGGGCAGGAGGCCCCATGAGACCTCGCTCGACACTCTCCACCCTGCTGATCGGCACCGCCCTGCTCGCGAGCACGCTCGGCGTCGGCGCGGTCGCCACGGCCGCCGGGGCCGACCGCGCCCCCACCGCGACGACGGGCGCGCACACCGGGCACACCATGGCCGTGTCGACCCGGGCGTCCGCCGACGACCCCGACGGCGACGGATACATACCGGCCGTCCCGCCCGTCACCGGCGTCACCCCCTCCGACGCCACGCCACCGAACCGCTACCACAAGGAGTTCCAGGCCAACTGCTCCGTCACGCACACCGCGCCGGACGACCCGATCGTCTACCCGGGCCAGCCCGGCCGGTCCCACGACCACACGTTCATGGGCAACAGGTCGACGCACGCGGGCAGTACGACGGCCGGCCTCTACGGCGGCGCCACCACCTGCCTCGCCCCGGCCGACGCCTCCGCGTACTGGATGCCGTCCCTGTACAAGGGCGACGAGAAGATCCTCCCGGTCGGCCCGCAGGTCATCTACTACAAGTCCGGCGTCACCGACTACACCAGCGTGCGGCCCTTCCCGAGGGGACTGCGGTACGTCGTCGGCGATCCGACGCAGAGCGCCCAGGAGTTCCGCGCGCACAAGGGTTTCGTCGAGGGCTGGGAGTGCGGTGACAGCTTCTTCAACACCGACATCCCCGCGAACTGTCCGAGCCGGCCCGACGTCCAGCTCAACCTCCGCTTCCAGGCGCCCAGCTGCTGGGACGGCAAGCACCTCGACACACCCGACCACAAGAGCCACATGGCGTACCCCGTCGTCAAACCCGGCACCAACGACAACATGTGCCCGGCCTCCCATCCGGTGGCCGTACCGATGATCGAGTTCAAGATGGCCTGGCCGGTCAACGGCGACATGAGCGACGTGCGCCTCGCCAGCGGACGCGGCTACTCCTTCCACTACGACTTCTTCAACGCCTGGGAGGAGCGCACCCTCAAGGCGCTGGTCGACCACTGCATCGTGGGCGGCCTCCAGTGCGACACACGCGGCTACGACCAGAACCACCCGGAGCGCGGCGCCGTCCTGAACGCGGACCACCGGCTGCCCTGATCCGGCACCCCGCGCGGTCTTCGCCGGCCGCGCGGGCCGCCGCCCGATCCTGTCACCGGGGCCCGGTCACCCGCCGACCGCGGACGGCCGGGCCCCTCGCCCCGCACGACGAGAGACGGAACACCGCATGAACGACGAGGCGCTCGGCCGGCTCCTCCGGGAGCTGGACCTGGAGCGGAAGGTGCGCCTGCTCACCGGCGCGACGACCTGGCGCACCGCGGGGGAGGAGAGCGTCGGCCTGCGCCGGATGCTGCTGTCGGACGGCCCAGCGGGCGTCCGCGGGGACGCCTGGGACGAGCGGCGCACCTCGGCCGTGCTGCCCTGCGCGTCCGCTCTCGCGGCGACGTGGGACGAGGGTCTGGCGGAGCGGCTCGGGGGTCTCCTGGCCGCGGAGGCGGCCCGCAAGGGCGCCGACGTCGTGCTGGCCCCCACGCTCAATCTGCACCGGAGCCCGCTGGGCGGCCGCCACTTCGAGTGCTTCTCCGAGGACCCCGAGCTGACCGGGCGCACCGGCGCCGCGCTGATCCGCGGCATCCAGGCCCACGGGGTGGCCGCGACGGCCAAGCACTACGTCGCCAACGACTCCGAGACCGACCGGCTGACCGTGGACGTACGCCTGTCCGAGCGGGCCCTGCGGGAGGTGTACCTAGCGCCCTTCGAGGCCGCCGTACGGGCCGGGATCCGGCTGGTGATGGCGGCCTACAACAGCGTCAACGGCACGACCATGACGGCCGGTGAGCTGCTGGCGGACCCGCTGAAGACCGAGTGGGGGTTCGACGGCGTCGTCGTCTCCGACTGGGGGGCCGCCCGGTCCACCGAGGCGACCGCCCGCGCGGCGCTGGACCTGGTGATGCCGGGCCCCTAGGGCCCCTGGGGCGACGCGCTGCTCCGGGCGGTCGAGGAGGGCCGGGTGCCCGAGGCGGCCGTCGACGACAAGGTGCGGCGGCTGCTGCGGCTCGCCTGCCACGTCGGTGCCCTGCGGCCGCACCGGCCCC
>NZ_JAOCQE010000259.1 GCF_025290915.1 Streptomyces sp. 15-116A
CCGGGGCGGCGCCGCCCAGGTCCGGCAGGTCCGTACGGCTGGAACGGGTGGCGCGGTCGTAGGCGGCGCGCTCGGCGCCGGGCAGGGAGTCGAGCAGCCGCCGGGCCTCGGCGAGCTTGCGCTCGACGGTCTTCTTGTGCGCGGCCGTGGCCTTGCGGCTGCGCTCCAGCTCGGCCAGCTTCCCGGACGCGGCCGTGCGCTGCTGGGCGAGGGTGCGCAGCGCCTGGTGGAGCTGTCTCAGCTCACCGGCCTGGCGTCCGGTGATGCGGTCCAGCACGGAGGCCTTGTCGAGGTAGTCCGCCGGGTCGTCGGAGAACAGCAGCTCCAGGGCGGGGTCGAGGCCGCCGGAGCGGTACTGGGCCCCGGCGAGCGAACCGAGCGATTCCCGCAGGGTGTTGACGCGTTCCTGCTGGCGGGCGATCTCGTCCTGGGCGGTGCGGATCTGCCCGCGCAGGGTGTCGGCGCGCTCGTCGGCCTTGTTGTAGGCCTCGGTCGCCTTCTCGGCCTCCCGGTGGAGGCGGTCCACCTCGGACCGGGTGTCACCGGCGGGCTCGGCCGTGGCCGGTACGGCGGCCAGGACGGCGGCGGCCGCGGACAGCAGGCCGACGGCGACGGTGGCGCCCCGGTCGAACCCGAAGGACGGTGCAAGGCGGCGATGGGACCCCACGGGAAGCCGCGCTCCTTCCGCTGGCGGACAGGGAAACGCGGCAGACAGTAGCCCCGAGCCCGGCGGCCGACCAATGACCTCGGCCGCCACACACGGTGACGCCCCGCCCAAGACGCAGGTCACAGGCGGGGCGGACGCTTGCCGGGCGGCGTGGTGATTCCCCCGAACGGAGGCACGGGACCCGGGGTTCGGTCAGACGCGGACGCCGAACATGAACGGGCCGCCGATGGTGTTCATCGACTCGTAGCGCACGACGGTGCCGGTGCGCGGGGCGTGGATGATCTGGCCGTTGCCCGCGTACAGGCCCACGTGGTGCAGGTCGTTGAAGAAGAACACCAGGTCGCCGACCTTGAGCTGGCTCACCGAGTAGATCTTGGTGCCGGCCCCGGTCTGGGCCTCCGAGGTGCGCGGCAGGCCGACGCCGGCCTGCGCGTACGCCCAGGAGGTCAGGCCCGAGCAGTCGAAGGAGGACGGGCCGGTGGCGCCGTAGACGTAGGGGCTGCCGAGCTTGCTCTGCGCGGCGGCGAACGCGGCGGCGGCGCGGCCGGAGCCGGGCGGGACGTTGCCGCTGAGGGCGTCGCGCTCGCTGGCGCGGGTGGCGCGGTTCTGCTCCTCGGCGAGCTGCGCCTTCTGCTCGGCGGTGAGGCTGTTGAGCAGCTTCTGCGCGGCGGCGAGCTTGCCCTGGACCTCTTTCTTCTTCTTGCCCAGTTCGGTGCGCGTGGAGGCGAGGTCCTTGAGCTTGCCGGCCGCCTCGGAGCGCTGCTGGGCGAGTTCGCGCTGCTTCTCCTGGATCTTCTTCAGCGCGTCGACCTGCTGGGTGCTCAACTGGTCGAGGGTGGACGCCTTGTCGAGGTAGTCGTCCGGGTCGGAGGAGAGCAGCAGCTGGACGGAGGGGTCTATGCCGCCGCTGCGGTACTGGGCGCTGGCCATCGAACCGAGGCCGTCGCGCAGTTCGTTGAGTTCCTGCTGACCGCGGGCCACGTCGTCCTGGATGGTGGAGATCTCCTTCTGGAGCTTCTCCTGCTTCTCCTTGGCCCCGTTGTACTTCTCGGTGGCCTGTTCGGCCTGCTCGTAGAGCTTGTCGACCTTGGCCTTGACCTCGTCCTTGCTCGGCTTCTCGCTCGGAGCGGCGTTGGCGGCCTGTGAGCTCAGGGCGACAGCGGCTGCGGCAGCGGTGGTGAGCACGGTCACACGTGCGCGGCTCGGCTGCTTGGGACGACGGTGGGACGCCACGGAGACGAGCTCCTTCTCGAGAGTGATCGCGCGGTCGCGGGTTCGAGCAGACCCTAATGATGTTCCTGTGATCAGTTCAAATCCCCGGCCATAAAATCTCCACTACAGCGCGTTTATTTACCTTCAACTCACCTGCAGTGATGTGGGATTGACGCTACGTTGCGTGACGGTTCCGTCAATTCGGGCATAGCGCAGCTACGTTGCACGGGGGACGGAAGTGATCCGAGTATCAGGAAAGCCGCTTGAGAAGCACCGCTGAGGCGACCGGCCGGGCGCCGGCGCGGGCGACCCCGTCGGCGACCTCGCGGTCGGTGGAGGCGACGATGACCGGCCGGCCCGGCGGTTCGGCGCGCACCAGCTGGCGGATCAGCTCGTCGGCGGTGACCCCGGGCTTGGAGAACAGCACCCGCACCCCGCGCGGCGGCGCGAGCAGCACGGGCGCGGCGAGCTCCGCCCCGTCGAAGACGCAGGTCACCTCGGCGCCGGTCTGCGCGGCGAGCTGGGCGAGCTGGCCGAGCAGCCTGAGCCGCTGCTTCTCCAGCGGCATCTGGGGATAGCCGGTCTTGGTGACGTTGTAGCCGTCGACGACCAGATGCGCCTGCGGCAGCGCCAGCAGCTGGTCGAGGATGGCCGGGTCGTTCTCGGACAGCGCGCGGGCGGCGATGTCCTTCGGGGTCATCCGGCCCGGCTCGACGGCGTCCACGGTCTCGGCGGGCCGCACGGACACCGGCGGCAGGGCGAGTTCGCGGCGCAGCCCCTGGGCCGCGTCGAGCACGGTGTCGAGCAGCAGCCGTACCCGCATGTCCTCCACGCTGCGGCCCTCGCGCGCCGCCCGGCGGGCCGCCTCCAGCGCGGCCTCGGTCTCACCGAGCCGGGCCTTGAGCCGCCGGGTCTCGCTCTCGGCGGCGGACACCTGGGCCTGCCCCTCGGCGCGCACGGCCTCCATCTCGCCCTGCAGCTTGCGCAGCGCCGCCTCGCCGCGCTTGACGTCGCTCAGCGCGCTGCGCAGCTTGCGGTGCAGCGACTCGGCTTCCTTCTTCGCCGCCTCCAGCTCGCCGCGCAGCCGCTCGGTCTCCGACTTGGTGTGCTCGCGGGCCCGCGCCAGCTCGGCGCGCAGCCGCTCCAGCTCGACCCGGTTCTCCTCGTCGGCGCGCTCGGCGTCGGCCCGCTGGGCCTCCTCGCCGGCGGCGGTCACCAGCTTCACCCAGCCCGCCGGGCGCAGTACGTAGGCCGCGGCCGCCACGTCGAGCGGGTCCGCGGCCGGGGGCGGGGAGCCTGAATCGAGAGCGCCGGTCAGTTCCGGCTGGGCCTCTCTGAGCTTCTCCCCGATCCGCTGCCGGAACAGCGGATCGGTCTCCAGCGCGGCGGCCATGGCGTTGCCGGCGAATTTCGCCCGCCGGTTCGGGGCGAAGCGCGCGTACTGCCTGAGCTGGGCGGGCAGCTCGGCCACGGTCAGCCCGCCGAAGCCGTCGGAGACGATCTGCACGACGCGGCGGCGCACTCCGTCGGGCAGCGGACGGTCGAGCACCTCAGCGGCGCCGTCCTGCGGCCCCCCGCCCTCGGTCTCCACCATCCGTCACACCCCAATGCCTGTGTGTGACCCCGCGAGCGGGGTCACCGTCAGCGGGGCCCGCTCCGCTTCAGGAGCCGGCTCCCGGCCTGTCCACGAGTTCCACCTGGTCCACGGCGTTGCACCAGCGGCACCGCACCGACTCGATCGTCTCACTGAGCACCTCGCGCTCCTCGACCTTCGGCTCACCGGCCAGATCGAGGTGGACGTACTCCACGACCTTCGACGAGCGGGTCACGTCGAAGCGGGTGAGGTTGCCGCAGAGCGTGCAGCGCCACCGCGTCGTGGCGGTCGGCAGGGGAACCGTCATCGTGCCTGTGCTCTTTCCTCTAGGTCTTCTATTGTCGGCGACGCCCGCGCGCGGGGCGTCATGGCTCGTAACCCTACGGCCTGGCGGCTCCTCGCCGCCCGCCTGTCCATGGCGGCGAGGCGGTCCGTACGGTTGCGTCCCGTTACGTCATGCTCTGTAGGCATGATCCGCAACTGGAGCGCGGTGGCCGCCCGGGCGAGGAGCCACCGCCCGTCGGCACCGGTGACCCACACCCTCATCGTCCTGTGCTGCGTGGTCTTCCTGATCGGACCGGCCTCGGGGCTCAATCCGGTGTACGGCACCGGGGACGAGCTGCTGGCGGCGCAGCGGGCCTACTTCCGGCGCTGGGGCGTGATCCCCGCAGACCTGTTCGATGGTTCCCCGGAGGCCGCGCTCACCCCGGCCACGGCGCTGTTCGTGCACGGCAGCTGGGTGCATCTGCTGGGCAACATGCTCTTCCTCCACGTCTTCGGGGCGATGACCGAGGCGCGGATGGGCCGCGTGCGGTTCACCTTGTTCTACCTGGGCTGCGGCTACCTCGCGCTGCTCGGCTACGCGGCGGCGAACGCGGACTCCGGGCAGTCGCTGGTGGGCGCCTCCGGGGCGATCTCGGCGGTCCTCGGCGCGTTCCTCTTCTTGTTCCCGCGGGCCCGGGTCACCAGTCTTCTGCCGTTCCTGTTCTTCCTGCCGGTGCGCTTCCCCGCGTGGGTCGTCCTGCCGTTCTGGGCGGTCCTGCAGTGGGCGGCGGCCCGGCAGCAGGCCGCGGGCGGTCCCGGGGTGGCGTATCTGGCCCACCTGGTCGGCTTCGGCCTCGGCTTCGTCTTCGCCTGGGTCCGTTTCGGCCGTGGGACTAGAGTGAAGGCCGCCCCTGCACCGGCCCCCGAGGGAGAGAACCAGCCGTGATCACCGCGATCGTCCTCATCAAGACCAGCGTGGACCGGATCCCCGAGATCGCGGAACAGATCGCCGCGCTGGAGAACATCAGCGAGGTCTTCTCCGTGACGGGCACGTACGACTTGATCGCCATGGTCCGTGTGAAGGAGCACGAGGACCTGGCGGAGGTCATCCCGGGCCGGATCAGCAAGATCCCGGGCGTGGAGGGCACGGACACACACGTGGCGTTCAGGACGTACTCGCAGCACGACCTGGAGGCGGCCTTCTCAATCGGCCTGGACAACTAGCGCCCCAAAGGGGCGCGGGGAACTGCGCGACCAGCCACGACGCACCCGCAGATGAAGACTTCCTCATCCACCCTTCATCCTCGCACCTGAATGCCGGGGCAGGATCGAAGTCATGGTCTTCTCACGGCGGATGGCAGCGCTGGCGGCTGTCGTCCTCATCCCCCTCGGCATCGCAGCCACCAGCTTCGCCCTCACCGACAGCCCGGCGGAGCCCAAGGTGCCCGCCAAGGTGGAGCTGGAGAGCGGCTCTCCGACACCGGCCCCCAGCACCACCCCCAGCCGCCCGGGCTCAGCGCCCAGCGACCAGGTCGTGTCGCGGCCCCCGGTGACCGACGCCCCCGCGGACGAGGACGATGACGACGACGCCGACGACGGACCCGGCGACGACGGGTGACCGTGAGCGCCGGCGGATATCGGCGCGGCTCCGCATCCTGCTCTGGCTGCTGCTGGTGATGGCCGTCGCCCTCGCCTCCGTCGCCGCCACCACCCGCTCGATCCTGCTGCGCGACACCGACCAGCGGATCAACGGCCTGCTCGCCCAGGAGGCCCGGGAGTTCGCCGGTTTCGAGGAGCAGGGCTTCGACCCGGAGACCGGCCGCAGGTTCACCGACCCGGGCCGGCTGCTGCGGGTCTTCCTGCAGCGCCAGTACGCCGATCTGGACGAGGAGCTGATCGGCCTGGTCGGCGAGCCCGGCACCAGCCCGGCGCAGATCATCCAGCAGCGCGAGATCCCGGTGAGCCTGCCGCTGCACAAGGACGCGGACGCCCGCCGCCGTATCTTCGCCTCGCCCGACTCCACCGGCACCCTGCACCGCCCGGAGGGCGAGATCCGCTGGGCGAAGGTCACCGTGGCGCGCTACGGCGGCGAACCGGCGGCGGCGTTCGTCGTCGCGTTCCACCCGGGACGGGAGAAGGCCCGCGCGGACGAGGTGTTCCGGGTGCTGCTCGCCATCTCGGGGGTCGCCCTGCTGATGACGACCGGTATCGCCTGGGTGGTCGCGGGCCGGATCCTGAAGCCGGTACGGCTGGTTCGCACCACCGCCGCGCAGCTCACCGAGCAGGACCTGACCCAGCGCATCCCGGTGCACGGCAACGACGACGTGGCCGCGCTCGCCGAGACCTTCAATGCCATGCTCGACCGGCTGGAGCGCGCCTTCGCCGCCCAGCGGCAGTTCGTCGACGACGCGAGCCACGAACTGCGCACCCCCATCACCATCGTGCGCGGCCATCTGGAGCTGATGGGCGACGACCCGGCCGAGCGCGAGGAGACGGTCCGTCTGGTCACCGACGAACTGGACCGGATGAGCCGCATCGTGGAGGACCTGCTGCTGCTCGCCAAGACCGAACGCCCCGACTTCATCACCCCCGAGCCGGTCCAGCTCGCCGAACTCACCGCCGACGTCTACGTCAAGGCCCGCGCGCTCGGCGAACGCGACTGGCGGCTCGCCGAAGTCGCCGAGGGGGAGGCGCGGTTGGACCCGCAGCGGATCACCCAGGCGATGGTGCAGCTGGCGCAGAACGCCGTGCAGCACACCGCCCCCGGCCAGGTCATCCGCATCGGCTCCCGCACCGAAGGCACCCGCGTCGCGTTCTATGTCGCCGACTCCGGCCCCGGGGTCCAGCCCCAGGACCGTGAGCTGATCTTCGAACGCTTCCGGCGCGGCATCTCCCGCCGCGGGGCGCACGGCTCGGGCGCCGGGCTCGGCCTGTCGATCGTGAAGGCGATCGCGGAGGGCCACGGCGGCCTGGTCCGCCTGCACGACACCGACGGCGGCGGCGCCACCTTCGTACTCACCCTGGAAGAGGCACCCACGTGAACCGGATTCTGATCGTCGAGGACGAGGACCGCATCGCCTCCTTCGTCGAGAAGGGCCTGCGCGCCAACGGCTTCACCACCACCGTCGTCCCCGACGGCGAGACCGGCTTCGCGTACGCGCTGACCGGCGGCTTCGATCTGGTCGTGCTGGACATCGGGCTGCCCGGCCGGGACGGCTTCACCGTGCTGCGGGAACTGCGCGAGGCCCGGGTGACGACCCCGGTGATCGTGCTGACCGCCCGGGACTCCGTACGGGACACGGTGGCCGGTCTCGAGGGCGGCGCGGACGACTGGATGACCAAGCCGTTCCGCTTCGAGGAGCTGCTCGCCCGGGTCCGGCTGAGGCTGCGGACGGCGGCCCGCGCCCCCGAGGTGACCGTCCTGAAGTCGGGCGACCTCACCCTGGACCTGCGCACGCGCAGGGCCCGCGCCGGGGAGCGCACCGTCGACCTGACGGCCCGTGAGTTCGTCCTCCTCGAACTGTTCCTGAGGCATCCGGGACAGGTCCTGTCCCGCGAGCAGATCCTGTCCCACGTGTGGGGCTACGACTTCGACCCCGGCTCCAACATCGTGGACGTCTATGTCCGGGCCCTGCGCAAGAAACTGGGCGCGGAGAAGGTGGAGACGGTACGCGGCATGGGATATCGGCTCCCTTCGTGAAATTTCCTTCATGCCGGGCTCATTGAGCGCTCACGCCGGGAGTGAACGCTCGATGACGTGACCCTGAATCCCCGTCTGAGCGTGGCCCTGTGTGTGGCCCTGTCGCTGTGCGCGCTGCTCGCGGTGCCCGGCAACTTCCCCGGGCTGAGCGGGGACGCGCGTCTCACGCTGGCCATATTCGCGCTGGCGACCTGCGCCTGGATCGGCACACCCGTCGACGACACGTATATCGCGCTGGGCGCCGGGCTCGCCCTGACCGTGACCGGGGTGATCAGCAGCGACACCCTCTTCGGCACCCTCGGCGACTCCACTGTGTGGCTGCTGATCTGCGCGTTCGTGCTGGCCGCCGCCGTGACCCGGACCGGGCTCGCGGGACGGGCGGCGGCCTTCCTGGTCGGCGGGGCGCGCACGGTACGGCAGTTGGTGCATCTGACGACGGCCGCGCTGGTCGTCACCGCGTTCGCGGTGCCCGCCACCTCGGGCCGGGCGGCGCTCGCCCTGCCGGTGTTCCTCGCCCTCGCCAAGGCCCTGGCGGACCGCGGGCGGCTGGTGGTGATGCTGGCGCTGCTGTTCCCGACCGTGATCCTGCTGTCGGCGGTGGCGACCCTGATCGGGGCGGGCGCGCATCTGATCACCGTGTCGGTGCTGTGGGAGGCGACCGGGGAGCGGGTCGGCTTCACCGAGTGGCTGCTGCTCGGGCTGCCGCTGGCCGTCGCCTCCTCCCATCTCGCCGCCGAGACGGTCCTGTTGACCACCACCCGGCGCGCGGACCGCAAGGGCCCGGTGCGCATCACCGCCGAGGAGATCCAGCGGCACAGCGACCGCCCGGTCACCGGCCCGTGGACCCAGGCCGAGAAGCGCTGCGCGGCGCTGCTGGGCACGGTCGTCGTCCTGTGGTGCAGCGAGCCGCTGCACCGGGTGCCGCCGGCGGTGGTCGCGCTGATCGGCGCGGTGGTCGCCGCCTCGCCCGCGCTGGGCACCGTACGGCTGAAGGACGCGCTGCGGACGGTTCCCTGGTCGCTGCTGCTGTTCATGGCGGCGACGATGGCGATGGGCGTGGCGCTCTCCTCGTCCGGCGCGGCGAAGTGGCTGGTGGGCGGGCTGCCGTCGGGGGTGTCCCCGGTGGTGTTCCTGGCGGTGGTGATCGCGGTCAGTACGGCGGCCCATCTGGTCCTGCAGTCCCGCTCCGCCCGCTCCTCGGTGCTGGTCCCGCTGGTGGTCGTGGCGGCCGTGGGCGCCGGGGTCAATCCGGTCGCGGCGGCGCTCGCGTCCACGGCCGCCGCGGGCTTCTGCCACACGCTGCCCGCCTCCGCCAAGCCGGTCACGCTGTTCGCCGACGTCCCCGGCGTCCCCACCTACACCCCGCGCGATCTGCTGCGGCTGTCCGCCGTGCTGGCCCCGCTGACCGCCGCCCTGGTCCTGTTCTTCACCGTCGCCGTCTGGCCCCTGCTCGGCGTCTCTGTCACCCGTTAACGCGTGAACCACCGAGGAGTATGCATGCTCACCCGTGTCGTCGTAGCCCCCAGCGGCTTCAAGGAGTCGCTGTCCGCCCAGGCCGCCGCCGACGCCATCGCGGCGGGTGTCCGCCGGGTGCTGCCGGACGCCGAGATCGACCGGATCCCGCTGGTGGACGGCGGTGAGGGCACCGCCTCGGCGCTGGCCGCGGCGACCGGCGGCCGGCTGGTCGCGCTGGCCG
>NZ_JAOCQE010000026.1 GCF_025290915.1 Streptomyces sp. 15-116A
GGCGTGCGCGCTGCTGCCCGCCGAGGCCGACGCGCACGGCGTCTCCACCCTCGTCTGGCGCCGGCACCGCCCCTTCCACCCGGAGCGGCTCTACGCCGCCCTGGAGGACCTCACCTGCGCCGCCGTGCGCAGCCGGGGCCGGTTCTGGCTCGCCGACAAGCCGGACACGCTGTTCCACTGGGACGCGGCGGGCGGCGCTCTGTGCGTGGAGAGCGCGGGGCCGTGGCTGGCCTCGCTGCCGGACGCCGCCTGGGACATGGTGCCGCCGGTGCGCCGGGCCGCCGCCGCACTGGACTGGCACCCCGAGCACGGGGACCGCTGCCAGCACCTGGTCTTCACCTCGCCCGCGCTCGACCGCGAGGGGCTGCACCGGGTCCTGGACTCCTGCCTGCTGACCGACACCGAGTACGCCGCGGGCCCCGACGCCTGGCAGCGGCTGCCGCACGCCTTCGACACCCTCCTGGAGGTCTGAACCCCCATGCCCCGCAGGACCGACCGCAAGCCCGCCAAGGCCCGCCCCAATCCGCTGGACCAGGCCGGGATCACCTACATCGACTACAAGGACACCGATCTGCTGCGGAAGTTCCTCTCCGACCGCGGCAAGATCCGCAGCCGCCGCGTCACCCGGGTCACCGCCCAGCAGCAGCGGCAGCTGGCCAGGGCCGTGAAGAACGCCCGCGAGATGGCCCTGCTGCCGTACGCGAGCCGCTAGGGGGAAAGTTCAAGGGAACACAAAAGCCCCCGGCTGCGTCTCATCTACAGCGGGGGGCCGTCCGGCGTCCGGTGACGCTGTAACCGCAGGATAACCCCGCGTGCACGTGCATCTGCCCATGCATCTGCACAGGAACGCAGCTATGATCCGGGTCAGTTGACCTTGGCATCAGCAGCCACACCAGCCAGTGCACACCGGGGAGCGACCTGTGGACCACGACGTGTACGACGGTGACGTGTACGACGGTGCCGACGCGTCCGGCGTGTACAACGGCATGGCGGCCACCAGGCTGAACGGCGTGGCCTGGCAGAAGAGCCGGCACAGCAACTCCCAGGGCTCCTGCGTGGAGTTCGCGCGCCTGCCCGGCGGGGACGTGGCCGTGCGCAACTCCCGCTTCCCGGACGGCCCCGCGCTCGTCTACACGCGCGCGGAGATCGAGGCGATGCTGCTCGGTGTGAAGGACGGCGAGTTCGATCACCTGGTTGCCGGCTGATCGCCGGTCCGGCGGGATGCCGGATACCGACCGGAATGTGACGCGCGTAGAACCGCGGCGCGGTGAGGCGCCGCGGTACGTCAGTCGGAGGGACTCTGACGCTCGCCCGCGTGCTGGAGCCGGAACAGTGCCCACACCACCTTCCCGCCGAGGGCGCCCGCCATCGGGTGCCAGCCCCAGCCGTCGCTGAAGGAGTCGACGAGGAACAGGCCGCGGCCCGACTCGGCGGAGAAGTCGTCGGAGTCCCGGGTGACGGGGCTCTCCCGGCTGGGGTCGCGCACCGCGCACACCAGGCGCTCGGTCCACCGCATCAGATGCAGCCGCACCGGCGGTTCCTGCTCGGTCAGCCGGGGGGTGTTCGCCGGATCAAGCGGAGCGGCCCGCAGGGCCTCGTTGGAAGGGTGGCGGCGGGGAAGCGGCAGGCCGTGCCGCAGCGCGTTGGTGACCAGCTCGGAGACGACCAGACACACGTCGTCGAACCGCTCGCCCAGGTCCCACTGGTCGAGGGTTCTGCGGGTGAACCGCCGGGCGTCGCCCACCGCTTCGTACCGGGCGGGGAGGGCGCAGGAGGCGGCGTCGGACACGGCCGCGGGGTCCAGCGGCGGAAGGCCCTGCCGTAACGGCTCGAGCATGGTCGATCCATTCGTCCCCATGCGAGGCACTCCCGGGAGTTCGCTTGCTGGCGAGGCGGCGGTGGTGCGGGGACCATGGTTTCGGAACCGAACAGCAGATGCAAGGGCAGATGCACGTGCAGCTGACCGAAATGGACCTGCCCGTACCGCTTGTTGGCCAATTTTTCCGTCATCTTCACCTCCTCTTCTGGCCGGGCCCTTGCCCTCTCCTTGCCCGTTTCCGACCGGTTTCCTTGGCCGGATTCCGTTTCCGTAACCGGACGAGTACTGCTCGGAGTGTTTTAGTGGCAGACTGCGGGCCCTGCGGATGTTGGGGAGGCTGGCGAACGTGAGCGCGGGAGAGCCGGGATCGGTGGTGCGGCGCATGCTGCTCGGATCACAACTCAGGCGACTGCGTGAGGCGCGGGGGATCACGCGCGAGGCGGCGGGTTACTCGATCCGCGCCTCGGAGTCGAAGATCAGCCGGATGGAGTTGGGCCGGGTGAGCTTCAAGACCAGGGACGTGGAGGACCTGCTGACGCTGTACGGCATCACGGACGAGCAGGAGCGCACCTCGTTGCTCTCCCTCGCCCGCGAGGCCAACGTCGCGGGCTGGTGGCACAGTTACTCGGACGTCCTGCCGAGCTGGTTCCCCACGTACGTCGGCCTGGAGGGCGCGGCCTCCCTGATCCGGGCGTACGAGGTGCAGTTCGTGCACGGCCTGCTGCAGACCGAGAGTTATGCCCGCGCGGTGGTGCGGCGCGGCATGAAGGGCGCGAGCGAGGCGGACGTCGAACGCCGGGTCGCGCTGCGGCTGGAGCGGCAGAAGTACCTGGTGGCGGAGAACGCCCCGGAGTTCCACGTCGTCCTCGACGAGGCCGGCCTGCGCCGCCCCTACGGCGACCGCGAGGTGATGCGCGGGCAGCTCCAGCATCTGATCGAGATCTCCGAGCGGCCCAACGTCCGTCTCCAGGTGATGCCGTTCAGCCTCGGCGGGCACTCCGGGGAGTCCGGCGCGTTCACCATCCTGAGCTTCCCCGAGTCCGACCTGTCCGACGTCGTGTATCTGGAGCAGCTGACCAGCGCGCTGTACCTGGACAAGGCCGAGGACGTCGCCCAGTACGAGAAGGCCCTCAAGGAGCTCCAGCACGACAGCCCGGGCCCTTCGGAGAGCCGGGACCTTCTCCGGGGACTCCTTCAACTCTCCTGAAACACAAGTACGATGACGTGTGATCAGATATTGATCAGGCGTTGATCGGACCGTGAGTTGATCTGGGTTCTGCTTCGGCAGCAGGGGATTGAGGGATCGCATGTCGTCGTACTTCACCGACCTGGCGCAGCAGTACATCGACGGTGAGTGGCGCCCGGGCACCGGATCCTGGGACATCATCGACTTCAACCCGTACGACGACGAGAAGCTCGCGTCGATCACCATAGCCACGGTCGACGAGGTCGATCAGGCGTACCGGGCCGCCGCCCGCGCGCAGGAGCAGTGGGCGGCGACCAACCCCTACGCCCGCCGCGCGGTCTTCGAGAAGGCCCTCAGGCTGATCGAGGAGCGCGAGGAGGAGATCTCCGAGGCGATCGTCGCCGAGCTCGGCGGCACGCGTCTGAAGGCCGCGTTCGAGCTGCACCTCGCCAAGGAGTTCCTGCGCGAGGCGGTCCACCTGGCCCTGGCGCCCGAGGGCCGGATCATCCCCTCGCCGGTGGACGGCAAGGAGAACCGCGTCTACCGCGTCCCGGTCGGCGTCGTGGGCGTCATCAGCCCCTTCAACTTCCCGTTCCTGCTGTCCGTCAAGTCGGTCGCGCCGGCGCTCGCGCTCGGCAACGCCGTCGTCCTCAAGCCGCACCAGAACACGCCGATCGTGGGTGGCACCCTGGTCGCGAAGATCTTCGAGGACGCGGGCCTGCCGGGCGGCCTGCTGAACGTCGTCGTCACGGACATCGCCGAGATCGGCGACGCCTTCATCGAGCACCCGGTCCCGAAGGTCATCTCGTTCACCGGTTCCGACAAGGTCGGCCGCCATGTCGCCACCGTCTGCGCCGGCCACTTCAAGCGCACGGTGCTCGAACTGGGCGGCAACAGCGCCCTGGTGGTCCTCGACGACGCGGACATCGACTACGCGGTCGACGCGGCGGTCTTCAGCCGGTACGTCCATCAGGGCCAGGTCTGCATGGCCGCGAACCGCGTCCTGGTCGACCGGTCGGTCGCGGACGAGTTCACCGAGAAGTTCGCCGCCAAGGTCCGCACCCTCAAGGCCGGTGACCCGCGCGACCCGGAGACCGTCATCGGCCCGGTGATCAACTCCCAGCAGGCGGACGCGGTCTCGGGCGTCGTCGAGCAGGCCCTCGCCGAGGGCGCGACCGCCCTGGTGCGCGGCGACCGGCGGGACAACCTGGTCGAGCCGTCCGTCCTCACCGGCCTGCCCGCCGACTCCGCCCTGCTCCGGCAGGAGGTCTTCGGCCCGGTCGTGTTCCTGGTGCCGTTCGACGGCGAGGAGGAGGCCGTCCGCCTCGTCAACGACACCCCGTACGGCCTGAGCGGCGCGGTGCACACCGGGGACGTCGAGCGGGGCGTCGCCTTCGCCAAGCGGATCGACACCGGGATGTTCCACGTCAACGACGGCACCGTCCACGACGAGCCGATCGTCCCCTTCGGCGGCGAGAAGCACTCGGGCGTCGGCCGTCTGAACGGCGACACCATGCTGGACGCCTTCACCACCCTGAAGTGGATCTCGGTGCAGCACGGCAGGAGCGGGTTCCCGTTCTGAGCCGCACCTCTGGCGGAATTGCGAACGGGCCCTTGCGGACAGAAGCTGACCGCAAGGGCCCGTAGCGTCGTCGGTGTCAGAGAGAACCGGGGCGGTGAGCCCCTCCGACGAAAGGCGGCCGGTCATGGTCACTCACGTTCCCGCCGAGGCGCACGGTGACGAGCGGGGAGCGCTGCTGGCGTTCCTGACGGAGCAGCGCGGCGGCATCCGCCGGGCGGTGCTCGGGCTCACCGAGGAGCAGGCCTCCTCCCGGCCCTCCGCGAGCGAGCTGTCCCTCGCGGGGCTGGTCAAGCATGTCGCCGAGGTCGAGCAGGGGTGGATCGCCCGCGCCAAGGGCGAGGCGCCGGCCGTCGCCCGTGACGAGTCGAACTGGGACGAGTGCTTCCGGCTGGCCGGCGACGAGACCCTCGAAGGGCAGCTGGCGTACTGGGAGAAGGTGGCCGCCGAGACGGAGGCGTTCATCCGGGCCGTGCCCAGCCTCGACGACACCTTCCTGCTGCCGAAGTCGTCCTGGCACCCGCAGGAGGAGCATCTATCGATGCGCTGGCTGTGTCTGCACCTGATCCGCGAGACCGCCCGCCACGCCGGTCACGCCGACATCATCCGCGAGTCGCTGGACGGCAAGACCGCCTTCGAGCTGGTGGCCATGGAGCAGGGCACCGAGTGGGGCTGACCCCCGGGGTCCTACGCTGGGCGCATGTCAGTGATCCGTCTTCTCGTGCTCGGCGCGGTGCGCCAGCACGGGCGGGCCCACGGCTACCAGGTGCGCAACGACCTGGAGTTCTGGGGCGCGCACGAGTGGTCCAACGCCAAGCCGGGCTCGATCTACCACGCCCTGAAGCAGATGGCGAAGCAAGGGCTGCTGCACGCGCACGAGATCGCCCCCTCCACGGCCGGCGGTCCGCCGCGCACCGAGTACGAGATCACCGACCAGGGCACCGAGGAGTACTTCCGGCTGCTGCGGGCGTCCCTGACGTCGTACGACCAGAAGCCGGACGTGTTCTCCGCGGCGCTCGGCTTCATCGTCGACCTCGAACGGGCGGAGGCCGTCGCCCTGCTGGAGGAGCGGGTGCGGGCGATCGAGACCTGGCGCGAGGCGGTCACCGAGTACTACACGCCCGAGGGCGGGCCCGGCCAGCTCGGGCACATCGGGGAGATCATGGACTTCTGGGTCCACTCGGCCGACACGGGCGCCGCGTGGACCCGCGGTCTTATCGAGCGCGTCCGGGGCGGCGCGTACACCTTCGCAGGTGAGGGCGAGCCGTTCGTCGCCGTCCTGGCCGAGGGCGAGGAGAACCCGTTCGCGACGGGGGAGCGGCACCCCGGGGACGAGCGCTGAGACAGAACCTCCGTTAATCAAGTTTGACTAATGCTTCGGACGGGGATACCTTCGAGTCAGTAGTCAAGCTTGACTAGTTAGGGAGTCTCAGTGGCCGACGCGGCGATCATCGTCGAGGGCGCACGCAAGACGTACGGAAACGACAAGCGCGGCAAGCCCGCGCTGGACGGGCTCGACCTCACGGTCGCGCGCGGCACGGTGCACGGGGTGCTGGGGCCCAACGGCGCCGGGAAGACCACCCTGGTCCGGATCCTGGCCACCCTGCTGCGGCCTGACGCGGGCCGGGTCGAGGTGGCGGGGCACGACGTGGTCCGCGAGGCGTACGCCGTACGCCTGCGCATCGGCCTGCTCGGCCAGCACGCGGCGCTCGACGAGGAACTCGGCGGCCGGCAGAACCTGGAGCTGTTCGGCCGCCTGCACCACCTGGGCACGCGGCGGGCACGCGCGCGTGCGGACGAACTGCTGGAGCGGTTCGAGCTCACCGCCACCGGCCGCAAGCCGGTGCGCGCCTACAGCGGAGGCATGCGGCGCCGCCTCGACCTCGCCGCCTCCCTGATCACCGAACCGGAGGTGCTCTTCCTGGACGAACCCACCACCGGCCTCGACCCGCGCGGCCGCGCCGAGGTGTGGGCGTCGGTCCGCTCCCTGGTCGGGGGCGGCACGACGGTCCTGCTCACCACCCAGTACCTGGAGGAGGCCGACCAGCTCGCCGACCGCATCTCGCTCGTGGACACCGGCCGCGTCATCGCGGACGGCACCGCCGACGAGCTGAAGGCGGCCATCGGCGGCGACCGCATCGACGTCGTGCTGCGCGACGCCGGACAGCTGGGCGCGGCCGTCGCCCTGCTGCCGGTGGCGAAGGACGAGGTGACGGTGGACACCGACCGGCGGCTGCTGAGCGCCCCCGTCACCGACCGCATGGCGGCGCTGGCCGGGGTCGTCCGCGCGCTCGAGGACGCGGGCATCGAGGCCGAGGACATCGCCCTGCGCAGGCCCACGCTCGACGAGGTGTTCCTGCGGCTGACCGGGCACGACGACCGAGTGAAGGAGGCCGCGTGACCGCCTACGCACTGACCGACTCCTGGACCATGACCCGCCGCGAACTCGCCCGCTGGGGACGGCAGCCGGTCGCGGTGGTGGTGAACCTGGTCTTCCCGGTGATGCTCCTGCTGATGTTCGGCTACCTGATCGGCGGCGGGCGGGGCGTGAGCGGCGAGTATCTCGACTTCCTCGTCCCCGGCATGCTGGCGCTCACCATGGCCTTCGGCCTGGAGGGCACGATGGTCAACGTCACCCAGGACCTGGGCAAGGGCGTCATCGACCGCTTCCGCTCCATGCCGATGGCCGACGGCGCCGTCCTGGTGGGCCGGTCGGCCGCCGACATGCTCCAGTCCGTGCTCGGTCTCGCGGTGCTGCTCGCCGTCGCCGCGGCGCTCGGCTGGCGCGCGAACGGCGGCCTAGCGGGCTTCCTCGGGGCCGTGGGGCTGCTTCTGCTGTTCCGCTTCGCCATGCTGTGGATCGGCATTCATCTGGCGCTGGTGGCAGGCAAGCCGGAGATGGTGCAGGCGGTGCAGATCCTGGTCTGGCCGGTCGGCTTCGTGTCCAACGCCTTCGCCGCACCCGAGTCCATGCCCGACTGGCTGGGCACGGTCGTCCAGTGGAACCCCATGTCCCAGGTCGCCACGGCCGTCCGTGACCTGTTCGGCAGCCCCGGTGGCGAGCCCGGACACGTGTGGCCGGCCGTCGCCTGGTCCCTCGCGCTGCTCGCGGTGTTCTTCCCGCTGGCGGTACGGCGGTTCGGGCGCCTGAGCCGTTAGGCCCTCTAGTGCCGCGGCACTAGTGATGGAAGCCGGTCGCCGCGCCCCTGTCCTCGGTGAGGGGGCGCGGCTGCCGGCGCAGGTCCGGCAGGAGGCGTACGAGGTCGTCCTCCAGCAGGTCGGCCAGGTCCTCGGAGAAGCCGTTGCGGCACACCACACGCAGCACGGACAGGTCCTGACGGTTCGCCGGGAAGGTGTACGCCGGTACCAGCCAGCCGTGCTCGCGCAGCCGCCGGGCCACGTCGAAGACGTCGTACGCCGTCACGTCGGCCGCCGTGGTGAACGCGAGCACCGGCAACTGGTCGCCTCGGGTCAGCAGCCGGAAGTCGCCGAGCGCCTCGATCCGTTCGGCGAGCGAGCGCGCCACGTCCCGGGACGCCTGCTGCACCGCCCGGTAGCCCTCCCGGCCGAGCCTGAGGAACGTGTAGTACTGCGCCGCGACCTGGGCGCCCGGCCGGGAGAAGTTCAGCGCGAAGGTCGGCATGTCGCCGCCCAGGTAGTTCACCCGGAACACCAGCTCCTCGGGCAGCGCCGCCGCGTCCCGCCACAGCGCCCAGCCGACGCCCGGATAGACCAGGCCGTACTTGTGCCCCGAGGTGTTGATCGACGCCACGCGCGGGAGCCGGAAGTCCCACACCAGGTCCTCGTCGAGGAACGGCGCGATCATCGCGCCGGACGCCCCGTCGACGTGCACCGGGATGTCGAGACCGGTCCGCTCCTGGAGCGCGTCCAGCGCCGCGCACAGGTCCGCGATCGGCTCGTAGGAGCCGTCGAAGGTGGAGCCCAGGATGCCGACGACCCCGATGGTGTTCTCGTCGCACAGCGCCGCGGCGGCCTCGGGGTCCAGATGGAAGCGCTCGCCCTCCATGGGCACCTGACGGGCCTCCACCTCCCAGAAGGCGCAGAACTTCTCCCAGCAGACCTGCACGTTGATGCCCATGACGAGGTTCGGCCGGGCGTCCTTCGACGGATACCGGTCGGCGTTGCGCAGCGCCCAGCGCCGCTTCAGCGCCATCCCGGCGAGCATGCACGCCTCGCTCGAACCGGTCGTCGAACAGCCCACGGCGGCCGACGGATCGGGCGCGTGCCACAGATCGGCGAGCATCGCCACGCAGCGCCGCTCCAGCTCGGCGGTGCGCGGGTACTCGTCCTTGTCGATCATGTTCTTGTCCCGGCAATCCGCCATCAGCACCCCGGCCTGCGGCTCCATCCAGGTGGTGACGAAGGTGGCGAGGTTCAGCCGTGCGTTGCCGTCCAGCATCAGCTCGTCGTGCACCAGCTGATACGCCGTCGAGGGCGCCATGGGTGTCTCGGGCAGCCGGTGCTTGGGCGGTGACCCGGTCATGTCGCCGACGGGGTTCGCCGCCCCGAGGAAGGGGTTGACGGACAGGGGGCGTTCGTCGGTGCTCGGGCCTTCGTGGAGCGGCATGGATTCCCTCCGGGGTGCCGGGGTCTGGGGCGGGTTGTGAGGGGGCGTAGGTCGACACAGGGCGGGGTGTCCGGGTGCGGGAACGTGGAAAGGCGTACGGCGGTCAGCGCACCGCCTTGCCGTCCGGCCGGAGCTGCATCTGCGGGCGTCCGGTCACCAGCAGCCACGCCGGCAGCGAGGCGATGCACAGCAGCGCGACGATGCCCGGTGAGATGACGAGCACGGACGCGACGAACAGGCTCACCCACCCCTGCCGGGTGATCGCCAGCAGGATCCCCAGCACCCCCGCCGCCACGCCCACCGCCGGATGCACCCCGGGGACGAGCGCGTGCGCGCACAGCCCGAGCGCGGCCCCGACGAACACCGCCGGAAAGATCCGCCCGCCCCGGAAACCGCAGGACGCGGCGACGAGCAGCGCCGCCAGCTTCACCACCGTCATCGTGGCGAACTCGCCCGCCGACCAGCCCCCGGGGTCGGAGGCCAGTTCCGCCATCTCGTCGAGCCCCTTGAACAGCGTCAGATGCCCGCCCAGCGCCGCCAGAGCGCCCAGCACGGCCCCGCCGGCCGGGAGCATCAGCATCGGGTGCCGCAGCCGCCGGAACGCGCCGTGGACGTACGGGAAGGCGTACACGGCGCTCATGCCGAGCAGCGCCCCCACCACGGCGACGGTGACGGCCGACAGCAGATCGGCCCATCCGGGGTGGCCGAACGACGGCAGGTCCAGATCGAAGCTGGGGGCCGACACCAGGGTGACGGTGAGCGCACCGGCCCCCGCGGCCATCAGCGGCGCGAACAGCTTGTCCCAGAGCAGTCCCTTGGCCGGCTGCCCGGTCAGCACCTCGGAGAGGATCAGCGCGGCGGCCACGGGCGTGCCGAACAGCGCGCCGATCGTGGCCGCCTCCGCGAGCGCCACCCAGCCGTGCCGCGGGGACTTCGGGAAGGCTTTGACACCCAGCCAGACCGCCAGGGAGACGTTCACGGCGATGATCGGGTTCTCCGGGCCGAGGCTCGGCCCGCCCGCCAGCATCAGACCGGTGACCAGAACCAGCCCCGGCAGCACCACCGGCGGCAGCACGGGCGCGTCGAGCCCCGTCGTCGCCGGGTCCGGACCGGCGTGCCCCGGCGTCAGCCACACCACCAGACCGACCGCGATCCCGGTGGCCACCAGTACCACGAACATCCACAGCACGGAGTACCGGCCGACCCCCAGCGCGTCCGGCAGGCCCTGCCACAGCACGTGCTCCAGTTCCTCGGCCGCGACCTCGACCCCCACCAGGAGCAGGCTCGCGAGGATGCCGACGAGCAGAGCCGGGACGATGGTGGGCAGCAGCGAGCGCGCCGGGGTCGCCGGGGTGGCGGAGGGCGCCGCCTGCTCGCTGTGCTGGACCACTCGCACACGATAAGCGGATCAAGCGGACATACCCGGCGCGACATCGGCCCGCGCGACCACCGCGGGGAAAACGGGCTTGCACCTCACGTCACGTGAGGACTCATCGTGACGTGCGTACCGAGAAGGGAGCGGAAGTGAGCTACTCCGTCGGACAGGTGGCCGGCTTCGCCGGAGTCACGGTGCGCACCCTGCACCACTACGACGACATCGGCCTGCTCGTCCCGAGCGAGCGCAGCAACGCGGGGCACCGGCGCTACAGCGACGCCGACCTCGACCGGCTGCAGCAGATCCTGTTCTACCGGGAGCTCGGCTTCCCGCTCGAGGAGGTCGCCGCCCTGCTCGACGACCCGGCCGCGGACCCGCGCGCGCATCTGCGCCGCCAGCACGAGCTGCTGACCGCCCGGATCGAGAAGCTGCAGAAGATGGCGGCGGCCGTGGAGCACGCCATGGAGGCACGCACGATGGGCATCAACCTCACGCCCGAGGAGAAGTTCGAGGTCTTCGGTGACTTCGACCCCGACCAGTACGAGGAGGAGGTCCAGCAGCGCTGGGGCGACACCGACGCCTACCGTCAGTCGCAGCAGCGGGCCGCCTCCTACACCAAGGAGGACTGGCAGCGCATCCAGCGCGAGGCCGACGAGCTCACCCGGCGCTTCGTCGCCCTGATGGAGGCCGGTGAGCCCGCCGAGTCCGAGGCGGCCATGGACGTCGCCGAGGATCACCGGCAGGGCATCTCCCGCAACCACTACGACTGCGGTTACGAGATGCACACCTGCCTGGGCGAGATGTACGTCAACGACGAACGCTTCACGCGCAACATCGACCAGGCGAAGCCCGGTCTCGCCGCCTACATGCGGGACGCGATCCTCGCCAACGCCGTCCGGCACACCGCGTGATTCCTGGCCCGGGGTCACTCCCGGGCCAGGACCACCGCCGTTCCGTACGCGCACACCTCGGTGCCGACGTCCGCCGCGTCCGTCACGTCGAAGCGGAACGCCAGCACCCCGTTCGCGCCCCGCGCGCGTGCCTGCTCCACGAGCCGCGCCATCGCCTGGTTGCGGGTCTCCACCAGCGTCTTGGTGAGCCCCTTGAGCTCCCCGCCGACCAGCGACTTCAGCCCGGCGCCGATCTGGCTGCCGACGTGGCGCGAGCGCACGGTCAGTCCGAAGACCTCGCCGATGATTGCCTGCACCCGGTAGCCGGGGACGTCGTTCGTCGTGACCACCAGGACGTCCGGTTCGGGGCCCTGTCCACCGCCGTATTCTTCGATGCCCATGGTCCACAGGTTTGCCCAGGGCGGGGCACAGTGCATCCTGGGTACGCCCATGGAACCTGGGCCGCGGCGGCTGCGTTGATAATTTGGGCAGCCAGCCCTTGCCCATCCCCCCAAGCAGCAGGAGCCACAGCCCCGTGACCACCCTTGCGCTCGGCCCCGAGTGGCTGAGCCCGGACTACCTGATCGAGACGTTCAGCCTCCCCGGCATCCTGCTGATCGTCTTCGCCGAGTCCGGACTCTTCGCTTTTCTGCCCGGCGACTCCCTGCTGTTCACGGCGGGCCTCTTCGTGGCCGAGGGCAACTACATCAGCCAGCCGCTGTGGCTGGTCTGCACGCTGATCGTGATCGCCGCGGTCGTCGGCGACCAGGTCGGCTACATGATCGGCAAGTTCTTCGGCCCGAGAATCTTCAACCGCCCCAACTCCAGGCTCTTCAAGCAGGAGAACCTGGAGAAGGCCCACGAGTTCATGGAGAAGTACGGCCCGAAGGCGATCGTCCTGGCCCGCTTCGTCCCCATCGTGCGCACCTTCGCCCCCATCGTGGCCGGCGCCGGCCGCATGAAGTACCGCACGTTCTTCACGTACAACGTGATCGGCGGCATCGCCTGGGGCTCGGGCGTCACCTGCGCCGGCTACTGGCTCGGCCAGATCGAGTTCATCAAGACGAACGTCGAGGCGATTCTGGTCCTGATCGTCTTCCTGTCCGTGGTCCCGATCATCATCGAGTACGTCCGGGAGCGCGGCAAGAAGAAGCGAGCGGCGGCGAACCAGCCTCCGGCACCTCAGCAGCAGCCCCCGTACCCGGTGATGGACGAGCCGACGACCCAACTGCGGCGCATCGACCCGCAGCAGCCTTACGACCGGCGCTACTGAAGCCAACCCAAGGGGCGCGGGGAACTGCGCGACCAGCCACGACGCACCCGCACCCGCGAACGAACCGCGCCCCCCGAGCTCGTAGGCACCCTTCTCAGAATCCCCGCGTCCGCTTGGCCGCCCGCCGCTTCTCGGCGGAGCCGATCCGCAAGAACATCCGCGAGATCTCCGACCCGAGATTCACCCCGATCGCGATGGCCATCGCCAGAGCCACCGCCTGCGTGAGGAACACCAACCCCGCATCGACCTCGTTCTGCGCGATCGCCAGCAGTCCGAAGTACGTCGCGGAACCCGGCAGCAGGGGCCCGATCGCCGCCGTCGTGTACGGCAACGCCGACGCGAACCGGTACCGCGACAGCAACTGCCCGAACAGCCCGACGACCCCCGCAGCAGCCGCCGTAGAGGCGACCGGCGAGATTTCACCGGCGTAGTGCATCGCGCCGTACACCACCCACGCGACCCCACCGTTGAGGGTCACCATCAGCACGGTGTGCCGCTCCTGCTGCAACAGCACGGCGAACGTCAGCGACAGCAGCATCGACGCGAGGATCTGCCACACCGGACGCTCGGAGATCGCCAGCGCCGCGTCCGGGTTGAGCTCGGCGCCCAGCTGCACGCCGAAGTACAGCACCACCAGCACCCCGGCCACGATGCCCACGAAGAAGTACAGGACCTCCAGCAGCCGCGCCGACGCGGTGATGTAGAAGCCGGTCAGCCCGTCCTGCACGCCCGCCACCAGCGCCCGCCCGGGCAGCAGCGCGAACAGCCCACCGGTGATCACCGCGGAGGCGGTCACGTCCGCGTGGGCCAGCGTCAGCGTCACCCCGATCGCCGCCGGCGGCATCGCGGCCACCGTGAACTGGTAGAACTCCGGCAGCCCCCGCCCCGCGCACAGCCACGCCAGCCGGTCGCCGAGCATCGCGCCGACCGCGGCGGCCACGAACACCAGCGGCCCACCGCCCACCAGCACCGAGGCCGCGCCCGCCAGCAGCCCGCTCGCCACCGTCAGCACCCAGCCGGGATACGGGTGCCGGTTGCGGCGGATCTCCGCGAGCCGCCGGTAGGCCTCCTCCAGGGAGATGTGCGTCTCGTCGTCGCTCAGGTCGTCCACCAGCCGGTACACGGCCGCCAGACGCGTGTAGTCGGTGCCCCGGCGGCGCACCGTACGGGAGGCGGTCACCGGGTCGTCCACCAGGGACGGCTGGTACGAGATCGACAGCAGGGTGAAGGTGACGTTCGGTTCGCAGCGGTCCAGGCCGTAGGAGCGGCACACGGCGAACATCGCCGCCTCCACGTCCTCCGCGCCCTCACCGCCCGCGAGCAGCAGCTCCCCGATACGCAGCGTCAGGTCGAGCACGCGCGGGACGGCCGGGCCGCCCTCCTCCGGCTTCGGCGTGGCCTTCTCCGGCGCCGGACGCTCGGCCACCGGCATGCGCAGCATCGTGCGCATCCGGTCCTGCCAGGGCACGTCCTTGGTCAGACTGACCAACGGCACGCCGCCGGCCGGGGTGAAGGCGGGCGGCGGCTGCTTCGCGCTGTACGTCCTGGGCGTGCTGAACGCGGAGCCCTCCGCCTCGGCGGGCGGCGCCGGGGTCACGTCGAGCCCGTCCGGGATCGCGAACTCGGAGGTGGTCTCGGACTCGCCGCCGGGCCCCGTCCTGGGGACGGCCAGCCCCTCGGGGATCGCGAACTCCGAGGTGATCTCGGATTCGCTCTCCCAAGGGGACGGCACGCCCGCCGGAGGCGTGAACGCACTCCTCGCCTCGTCCGACTGCGGCTTGCGGTCCTCCGCGTCCGTCACCTGCGTAGCGCTCCCTGTACGACACCGGTCGGTCTGCCTGCTCCGTACAGGCCCCTGCCCCGTACAAGCTCAGTATGCGCACGCACAGCGGAACGGGCCGCACGCGCACGCGTACGGCCCGTTCCGCGGCTCACGCCGCCGAGGGGACACCTCAGTGGTGGCCGCCCTGCTCCTTGAAACGCTTGTAGGACCGCTCGATCTCGGCCTCGGCGTCGACACGGCCCACCCAGTTGGCGCCCTCGACCGACTTGCCGGGCTCCAGGTCCTTGTAGACCTCGAAGAAGTGCTGGATCTCCAGACGGTCGAACTCCGACACGTGGTGGATGTCCCGCAGGTGCTCCACGCGCGGGTCCGTCGCCGGGACGCACAGCAGCTTGTCGTCGCCACCGGCCTCGTCCGTCATACGGAACATGCCGATCGCGCGGCACTTGATGAGGCAGCCCGGGAACGTCGGCTCGTCCAGGATGACCAGCGCGTCCAGCGGGTCGCCGTCCTCACCGAGGGTGTTCTCGACGAAGCCGTAGTCGGTCGGGTAGGCGGTCGAGGTGAAGAGCCGACGGTCCAGGCGGATCCGACCCGTCTCGTGGTCCACCTCGTACTTGTTCCGCGAACCCTTCGGGATCTCGATCGTGACGTCGAACTCCACCGGACGCTCCTCCATGATCAGCACATAGTTCTGGTGGTTAAGTGTCCCTCACGCAGGTGTGTGATCGCGAAAGGGGCTGGTGGTCGTGCCAGAGCTGAGGCCTTGGCGGGCCGCGAGACCGCACGTCGTGCGGATCGCGGACGCCGTACGACCGTCTCTCGCACGCGTGGGCACCCTCGCGCGACGGCCGGCCGGCCCCGGATCGCCGCTGGTCAGGCGGGTTTCCCGGCCGAAGACCTGGCAGTTCACCGCGACCGCCGCCACCGCCGGTCTGGCGCTGGCCGCCGGTGTGGTGACCGCCGCCGGGCCCTGGGACTCCTCCGGTCAGCGTACGGCCGAGCGGGACCGGGCCGTGGCCCTGGAAGCCGCGCGTGGCACAGATCACGGCAGCACACGCGGCAACGCGGGCACGCCGCCCCGCGACCCCCGTACGCCCCCCAGCGCCCCCTCCGTGCTCACCGGCCTCGGCGGCACCGCGACCACCGTGAAGTCGGCGCCCGGCGGGAAGGCCCTCGCGGCCGTCCTCGACCCGCTGCTGAAGGACCCGGCGCTCGGCCGCCGCTCCGCCGCGGTCGTCGACGTGGCCACTGGCCGGCGCCTCTACGGCACCGGCTCCGGCGACGCGCTCACCCCCGCCTCCACGATCAAGATCGCCACCGCGGTCGCCGCGCTGTCGGCGATGGGACCCGACCACCGGCTCACCACCCGCGCCGTCTTCGAACCCGACACCAAGGAGGTCGTCCTGGTCGGCGGCGGCGACCCCACGCTCACCGCCCGCGAGAAGCCCGCCCCCGGACTGGCGAGCCTGCGCGACCTCGCGGAGCGGACCGCCGCCGCCCTCGCCAAGCGCGGCCTGCGCGAGGTGACGCTCTCCTACGACACGACCCTGTACGCCGGGGACAAGCGGCACCCGATCGGCGAGAACCCCAACATCGCCGAGATCAGCCCCCTGATGGCCGACGAGGCCCGCACCGACGGCTCCAGCAGCGGCACCGCCACGCGCGTGCCCGACCCGGCCGCTGACGCCACCCGCACGTTCGGCGACCTGCTGAAGAAGCACGGCATCAAGACCACGCCTCCCGGTCCGTCGAAGTCCAGCACGCGCGCGTCCACCCTCGCCGCCGTCTCCTCGCCCCCGCTCGCCGCCCTCGTCGAGCGGATGCTGACCAACAGCGACAACGACCTCGCCGAGGCTCTCGCCCGCCACACCGCCATCGCCACGGGCAAGCGGGCCGACTTCGCGGGCGCGGGCGCCGCCGTGCGCGCCCAGCTGCAGAAGCTGAAGATCCCCCTCAAGGGCGCCGTCTTCCGTGACGGCAGCGGCCTGGACCGGCGCGACCGGCTCACCGCGGACCTCCTCACCGCCCTGCTCGTCAGGGCCGCCGACCCCGCCCACCCCGAGCTGCGCCCCGCCCTCACCGGCCTGCCCGTCGCCGGGTTCACCGGCACCCTGAGCGGCCGCTACGCCGACGGCGCGGCCGGCGTCGTCCGCGCCAAGACCGGCACCCTCACCGGCGTCAACACCCTCGCCGGCACGGTCGTCGACAAGGACGGCCGCCTCCTGGCCTTCGCCTTCCTCGCCTCCGGCCCGAACGCCACCGCAGCCCAGACCGCCCTCGACAAGGCAGCGACGGCCCTGTCGACATGCGGCTGCCGCTGAGGCCGGCGGGGGCGGGGGAGTGCTGAGGCGCAGCGTGTCGGCGCCCCCGGCGACACGGCCCGGCGGGCGGCGTCGGCCGCTCGCTGCCCTGCCCCCGATCGCGGCACTCACGTACGGTTGACGCATGACGAGCATCGGTGGTGCTGCTTCTTCCGGGATGGTCGACTGGAATCTCGCGGTCGCGACCGCGACGCGGCTCATGCGGCCGGGCCCAGAGGTGAGCCGTGACGAGGCCAGGGCCGTCGTCGCGGAGCTGCGCCGGCACGCGAAAGCCTCGGAGGGTCACGTCCGGGGCTTCACTCGTCTGGGGACGGAGGAGACGCACGACACCCCCGTGCTGGTCGTCGACCGGCCCGGCTGGGTGCGCGCCAACGTCGCCGGCTTCCGCGAACTCCTCAAACCGCTCCTCGACAAGATGCAGGAACGGCGCGGCAGCGGCCCCGGCAACGCCGTCCTCGGCGCCGTCGGCGGCAAGGTCACCGGCGTGGAACTGGGCATGCTGCTGTCCTTCCTGGCCTCCCGCGTCCTCGGCCAGTACGAGACCTTCGCCCCCGCCACCCGCGACCTTCCCGCCGGAGCGAACGGCGGCGGCCGGCTGCTGCTCGTCGCCCCCAACGTCGTCCACGTCGAGCGCGAACTCGACGTCGACCCGCACGACTTCCGGCTGTGGGTGTGCCTGCACGAGGAGACCCACCGCACCCAGTTCTCCGCCGTGCCCTGGCTGCGCGACCACCTCGAGGGCGAGATCCAGCAGTTCCTGGGGGAGACCGACGTCGACCCCATGACCGTCCTGGAGCGCATCCGCGACGCCGCCCAGTCCCTCGCCGGCGGCCGCCCCGAGGGCGAGGAGGACGACGGCGGACGCTCCCTCGTCGAGATCGTCCAGACCCCCGCCCAGCGCGAGATCCTCGGCCGCCTCACCGCCGTGATGTCCCTGCTCGAGGGCCACGCCGACTTCGTGATGGACGGCGTCGGCCCCGACGTCGTGCCGAGCGTCGCCGAGATCCGCGAGAAGTTCCAGCAGCGCCGCGCCAAGGGTGCCTCCCGCCTCGACCTCGCCCTGCGCAAACTGCTCGGCCTGGACGCCAAGCTGCGCCAGTACCGCGACGGCGAACGCTTCGTCCGCGCGGTCGTCGACGAGGTCGGCATGGACGGCTTCAACCGCGTGTGGACCTCGCCCAACACCCTCCCCACCAAGTCGGAGATCTCCAAACCGGCGGACTGGATCACACGGGTGCACCGCAAACCGGAGGCATAAGCTCCGCACCACGGCACGCGGAGTCCCCTCCAATCACCCGTCCGAGGGACCGTGAGCCATGGGTAGGCGTGCAATGCTCGGGGAACGGCCCGGTTCTGTCACCATCTACACACTCTGCGTGACCAGACCTCGGGTTCACCCCCCGACAACTTCATGAAGGGAACCGGACATGGGTCCCCATCCTGCGGTCGCGGCGATACGCCTGGCGGTCCGCCGCGTCCTCCACGACATCCTCGACGAACACCAGCTCAGCGAACACCACGAACAGCACCTCAGCGAGCACAGCCGGACCCCGTCCCGGGCCCCGGCGACCACCCCGCACGAGCGTCCCCCCTCCCCCCTCGTGCTCGTGGCCTGCTCCGGCGGCGCCGACTCCATGGCCCTCGCCTCCGCCCTCGCCTTCGAAGCCCCCCGGCTCGGCGTCCGCGCCGGCGGCATCACCGTCGACCACGGACTCCAGGCCGGCTCCGACCTGCGCGCCGCGGAAGTCGTCCTGCGCTTGACAGAACTCGGCCTCGACCCCGCCGAGTCCGTCGCCGTGTCCGTCGGCCGCGAAGGCGGCCCCGAGGCCGCGGCCCGCGACGCCCGCTACGCCGCCCTCGACGCCGCCGCCGAACGGCACGGCGCCGCCGCCGTCCTGCTCGGACACACCCGCGACGACCAGGCCGAGACCGTCCTGCTGGGCCTCGCCCGCGGCTCCGGCATCCGCTCCCTGTCCGGCATGGCCGCGGTCTCGGGGGCCGGCGGCCGTTACCGGCGTCCCTTCCTCGGCCTCGACCGGCAGACCGCCCGCAAGGCCTGCATGGTCCAGTCGCTGCCCGTCTGGGACGATCCTCACAACACCGACCCGGCCTACACCCGCTCCCGGCTGCGCCACGAGGGCCTGCCCGCCCTGGAGAAGGCCCTCGGCAAGGGCGTCGTCGAGGCCCTCGCCCGCACCGCCCAGCTCTCCCGCGACGACGCCGACGCCCTCGACGCCTGGGCCTCCCGCGCCGAGGCAGGCGTCCGCGACGCCGACGGCGGCCTGGAGTGCGCCGGGCTCTACGCCCTGCCGCCCGCCGTGCGCCGCCGCATCCTGCGCCGCGCCGCCATCGAGGCGGGTGCACCGGCCGGTTCGCTGTTCGCCCGGCACATCGAGGAGGTCGACCGGCTGATCACCGGCTGGCGCGGCCAGAGAGCCATCAACCTCCCCGGCAAAGTCGTCGCCCGGCGGCAGGGTGGCAGACTGGTGATTCGGCAAGGCTGAATCCGTACCCCCTCGGCGACCGAGCGGGCGGGGCCGGACAGCCGGTGGGACGACCGAAAGTGATGCGGGTGGACGCGAAAGACATGGGTGCCGACCTCGAGAAGGTGCTCATCACCAAGGAAGAGATCGACGCGAAGCTGGCCGAGCTGGCCGCGAAGATCGACGCGGAGTACGCGGGCAAGGACCTGCTGATCGTCGGCGTGCTCAAGGGCGCGGTGATGGTCATGGCCGACCTCGCCCGGGCGCTGTCCACCCCCGTCACCATGGACTGGATGGCCGTATCCTCGTACGGGGCGGGCACCCAGTCCTCCGGTGTGGTGCGGATCCTCAAGGACCTCGACACCGACATCAAGGGCAAGCACGTCCTCATCGTCGAGGACATCATCGACTCCGGCCTGACCCTGTCCTGGCTGATCTCCAACCTCGGCTCGCGCGAGCCCGCCTCCCTCAAGGTGTGCACGCTGCTGCGCAAGCCCGAGGCCGCCAAGGTCGCCATCGACGTGGAATGGGTCGGCTTCGACATCCCCAACGAGTTCGTCGTCGGCTACGGCCTCGACTACGCCGAGAAGTACCGCAACCTCCCGTTCGTCGGTACGCTCGCGCCCCACGTCTACGGCGGCTGAGCCCGAAGGGCCCATTCGCCGGACGGTGATCGGGAACCCCGGCGGGCTCCGCGCCGTTGGAGCATGCGTAGACGCGAATGCCAGTCGTCCCGCGCAGCTTCGGGGGACAATGCTGGGGTACCGTCCGAAGAACAGCCTTTATCAAACTCACTATGGCAGGAGGGACGGGGCGGCACCGCTCCGTATGGATGGACGTGAAGCGATACTTCCGTGGGCCGGTCATGTGGATCGTGCTGGCCGTCCTTGCCGTGGTCGTGTTGATGCAGGTCGTCGGCTCGTCCGGCGGCTACAAGACGGTGGACACGGGCCAGGTCGTCCAGGCGATCAATGAGAACAAGGTCGAGTCGGCCAAGCTGACCACCGGCGACGAGCAGATCATCAAGGTCTCGCTCAAGGACGGCGAAAAGGTCGAGGGCAGCTCGAAGATCCAGGCGAGCTACATCGGTGACCAGGGCGTCACCATCGCCAGCACGCTGCAGAACAAGTTCGAGAACGATCAGATCGCGGACGGCTACACGGTCTCGCCGTCCAAGCAGAACCCGTTCGTGAGCATTCTGCTCTCGCTGCTCCCCTTCGTCCTGATCGTGGTCGTCTTCCTGTTCCTGATGAACCAGATGCAGGGCGGCGGCTCCCGTGTCATGAACTTCGGGAAGTCCAAGGCGAAGCTCATCACCAAGGACACCCCGAAGACGACGTTCGCCGACGTCGCGGGCTCGGACGAGGCCGTCGAGGAACTCCACGAGATCAAGGAGTTCCTCCAGGAACCGGCCAAGTTCCAGGCCGTCGGCGCCAAGATCCCCAAGGGCGTGCTGCTCTACGGCCCGCCCGGCACCGGCAAGACCCTGCTCGCGCGTGCCGTCGCGGGCGAGGCCGGTGTCCCCTTCTACTCGATCTCCGGTTCCGACTTCGTCGAGATGTTCGTCGGTGTCGGTGCCTCCCGGGTCCGTGACCTGTTCGAGCAGGCCAAGGCCAACGCCCCCGCGATCGTCTTCGTCGACGAGATCGACGCGGTCGGCCGCCACCGCGGCGCCGGCCTCGGCGGCGGTCACGACGAGCGCGAGCAGACGCTGAACCAGCTGCTCGTCGAGATGGACGGCTTCGACGTCAAGGGCGGCGTCATCCTCATCGCCGCGACGAACCGGCCCGACATCCTCGACCCGGCCCTCCTGCGCCCCGGCCGCTTCGACCGGCAGATCGCCGTCGACCGCCCGGACATGCAGGGCCGTCTGGAGATCCTCAAGGTCCACCAGAAGGGCAAGCCGGTCGCCCCGGACGTCGACCTGTCGGCCGTCGCCCGCCGCACCCCCGGCATGACCGGTGCGGACCTGGCCAACGTGCTGAACGAGGCCGCGCTTCTGACCGCCCGCAGCGACCAGAAGCTCATCGACAACAAGATGCTCGACGAGGCGATCGACCGCGTGGTCGCGGGCCCGCAGAAGCGGACCCGGATCATGTCGGACAAGGAGAAGAAGATCACCGCGTACCACGAGGGCGGACACGCCCTGGTCGCGGCGGCCTCCCCGAACTCCGACCCGGTCCACAAGATCACGATCCTCTCCAGAGGCCGTGCCCTCGGCTACACGATGGTCCTGCCGGACGAGGACAAGTACTCGACCACGCGCAACGAGATGCTCGACCAGCTCGCCTACATGCTGGGCGGCCGCGCGGCCGAGGAACTGGTCTTCCACGACCCGACCACGGGTGCCGCCAACGACATCGAGAAGGCCACCAACCTGGCCCGCGCGATGGTCACCCAGTACGGCATGACCGAGCGTCTCGGCGCGATCAAGTTCGGCGGCGACAACACCGAGCCGTTCCTCGGCCGTGAGATGGCTCACCAGCGCGACTACTCGGAAGAGGTCGCCGCGCTGGTCGACGAAGAGGTCAAGAAGCTCATCGAGACCGCGCACAACGAGGCGTGGGAGATCCTCGTCGAGAACCGCGACGTCCTCGACAACCTCGTGCTCGCCCTCCTGGAGAAGGAGACGCTGGGCAAGGAGGAGATCGCCGAGATCTTCGCCCCCATCGTCAAGCGCCCGCCCAGGCCCGCCTGGACCGGCTCCTCCCGCCGTACGCCGTCCACCCGCCCGCCGGTCCTCTCCCCCAAGGAGCTGGCCCTGACGAACGGGGCGAACGGCGCGACGCCGCCGGCGATCACCACCGCGAAGAGCACCGCAGCGGAACCCGCCCCGGCGCCCGAGCGGACCCCGGAGGACCGTCCGGAGAGCTGACCGGCTCCCCACAGGCCCCCTCCGGCCCGGAATGGATGCCGCGCCCCCCTGGTTCTAGCCTGGGGGGCGCGGCATTTTGCGTACCCGCAGTTGAGACGCGTGCCCGGCACACGCGCAGGCACACAGGAACGAGGCACCACATGACCGACCCCGTGACGCTGGACGGCCAGGCCCCGCTCGGCGAGTTCGACGAGAAGCGGGCCGAGAACGCCGTACGCGAACTCCTGCTCGCGGTCGGCGAGGACCCGGACCGCGAGGGCCTTCAGGAGACACCGGCACGGGTGGCTCGGGCGTACAAGGAGATATTCGCCGGCCTGTGGCAGAAGCCCGAGGACGTGCTGACGACGACGTTCGACATCGGGCACGACGAGATGGTGCTGGTGAAGGACATCGAGGTGTACAGCACCTGTGAGCACCATCTGGTGCCGTTCAGGGGCGTGGCGCACGTCGGCTACATCCCCTCGACCAGCGGCAAGATCACCGGGCTGTCCAAGCTGGCGCGGCTCGTGGACGTCTACGCCCGGCGCCCGCAGGTGCAGGAGCGGCTCACCACGCAGATCGCCGACTCCCTGATGGAGATCCTGGAGCCGCGCGGAGTGATCGTGGTCGTGGAGTGCGAGCACATGTGCATGTCAATGCGGGGGATCCGCAAGCCCGGTGCGAAGACCATCACCTCGGCGGTGCGCGGCCAGCTGCGGGACGCGGCCACGCGCAACGAGGCGATGAGCCTGATCATGGCGCACTGAGCCCTACGTCGCTCTGCACCGCTCACTGACGCCGGGGCGCGCCCGTCACGCCGCCGGGGCCGCTCCCGGGGTGTCGTTGTCCTCGTCGTCCGGGAGTTTGCAGACGCGTTCCAGGAAGAGGGCGGCCGCTATGACGCCGAGGCCGGCGAGGACCGAGAAGCCGGCGTAGATGGCCTGGTCGCGGCGGGCGGGGATGTCCAGGGACTCCAGGAGGAAAACGCCCACACCGCCGTACATGCCGGCGACGAGGGCGGCGACCAGGGCGCTGGCCTGGCCGAACACCACCGCGCGCGCCGCCATCAGCGGGTCGACGCCCTTCGCCTCGGGGCGGCGCTCGCGCTGGGCCTTGAGGCGGGCGCGCAGGGACAGCGCCGTGGCCGCGAGGACCACGGCGATCAGGGCGAGGACGATGGGCGCGGCCACGGGCACGCTCGGGAGGGTCCCGAAGGAGTTCCACAGGCGGGCGCCGGCCCAGGACAGGATCCCGGCGACGACGAAAACGCCTGCCAGCACCCTGATGCGCAGCTCTCTCACGGTGTCCCTTCCCCGGCACTAGGTCGTGTCGACCTTAACGGCTATTCGGGCAGCCGGAGTTCCAGGTCGGCGCGCTGTGTGACGCCCTGGCGGGTGATCGTGTCCAGCAGCTGTGTGACCGGGCCGCGGCCGGGGAGCTCGGCGTCCGGGTCGACGTCGTGCCAGGGGGCGAGGACGAAGGCGCGTTCGTGGGCGCGGGGGTGGGGGAGGGTGAGCTGCGGGTCGTCGGAGAGCCGGTCTGCGTAGGTGACGATGTCCACGTCCAGGGTGCGCGGGCCCCAGCGCTCGTCACGGACCCGGTGGAAGGCCTCCTCGACCGCGTGCGCCCGCTCCAGCAGGGAGGACGGGGGCAGGGTGGTCTTCAGGACGACGACCGCGTTGAAGTACGAGGGCTGGCTGCCGGGCTCGACGCCCCACGGCTCCGTCTCGTACACGGGCGACACCGCCTTCACGCGGATGCCCGGGGTGTCCTCCAGGGCGTCGATGGCGCCCTGGAGCGTCTCCAGGCGGTTGCCCAGGTTGGCGCCGAGGGAGACCACGGCGCGCTTGGGGTTCTGCAGGGTAGCGTCGGCGGCGTCGACCTGCTCGACCACGGAGGCCGGCACGGGCTGGACGGTCGGGTCGGTGGCGCCCTGGGTGAACGGCCTGGTCATACGCGGCTCCGGGTGATGGTGACGGTCACGTCGTCGAACGGCACGGTGATCGGGGCGTCCGGTTTGTGGACGCACACCTCGACCTCCCGCACCCCGTCGTGCTTCAGACAGACCTGGGCGATGCGCTCGGCGAGCGTCTCGATGAGGTTGACGGGCTCGCCCTGGACGACGGCCACGACCTCCTCGGCCACGATGCCGTAGTGCACGGTCTTCGTCAGGTCGTCGTCGGCGGCGGCCGGGCGGGTGTCCAGGCCGAGAACCAGGTCCACGATGAAGGTCTGGCCCTCCTCGCGTTCCTTCGGGAACACACCGTGGTGCCCGCGGGCCCTCAGGCCGCGCAGCGCGACACGATCCACGCGAATCACTCCTGCAGTCGTCGGTCCGGCCGGTCGGTGCCGCGTGCGGGCGGCACACCGGCCTGCAGTCGAATCTACCTGCGGGCACCGACAGCGCCGGGCCGCCGGGGGTGCGGGCCGGGGCCGGTGCCGGGAGGTTTCACCCTGCGTTCTCCCTGGGGAGGCCAGGGGCTCACGGGTCGGTAGCGGCCCCTACCCGCGCGGTGGTGATTCCCACCACTTGTTGGTCCGCGCGGGCGGGGGAGGGCTCACGCGCGGGCGGGGGAGGGCTCACGCGGGGGTGTCGTCGGCGGGCGCGTCGTCGGGTGGCGTGTCCTGGTCCTCGTCGTCCTCGTCGGTCTCGGCGAGCACCGGGGAGGCGTGGTGGGACCAGAGCTTCCAGCCCGCGGGTGTGCGGCGGAACACATTGCTGGCGACGACGAGCTGACCGACCAGCGGGCCGAGCTCCTCGCCCTCCTCGGGGGCGGGGCCGCCGCTGAGGATGTTCTCCGTGCAGGTCACCAGGGCGGTGTCGCCGGTGACGGAGACATGCACATCGGTGAGGAAGAACTGGATGTAGTCCGTGTTCGCCATGATCACGGCGTACGACCGGAGGACCTCGCCGCGGCCGGTGAGCACCGGCCAGCCGGGGTGTACGCAGGAGACCACGCCGGTGTCCGCGGGGTCGTGGTAGCTCTCGTCGACGCCGAGGTCGGCCGGGGTGAGCCAGAGCGAGGCGACCTCTTCGAAGTCGCCGCGTTCCAGTGCCTCGTAGTAGGCGGTGTTGGCGGCCTCGACCTGCTCGACGTCGGTGTGGGGCGCGCTCACCGGGCTCCTTCTGCGCCGTGCGCGCCGGGCGTGGGGCGCGCCGGGGACGCCGTGCGGGCCTCTTCGACGGCGTGTGCGACGCGTACGGCGTCGGCGGTCGCGCGGACCTCGTGCACGCGGACGGCCCAGGCGCCGGCCTGGGCGGCGAGGGCGGAGACGGCGGCGGTGGCGGCGTCGCGCTCGCGGGCGGGGGGCGGTGCGCCGTCCGGTCCGGCCAGGACGCGGCCGAGGAAGCGCTTGCGGGAGGCGGCGACGAGCAGCGGGTGGCCGAGGGTCAGGAGGCGGTCGAGGCGGGCGAGGAGGGCGAGGTCGTGCTCGGCGTCCTTGGAGAAGCCGAGACCGGGATCGACGATCAGCCGGTCCTGTGCGATGCCGCCCTCCAGAACGGCCTCCACACGTGCGTGGAGTTCGTCGACGACTTCGCCGACGACGTCCTCGTAGATCCCCTGGACGTTGCCGCCCTGGAGGAAGCCGCGCCAGTGCATGACGACGAAGGGGGCGCCGGCGTCGGCGACGACGCGGATCATGGCGGGGTCGGCGAGGCCGCCGCTGACGTCGTTGACGAGGGCGGCGCCGGCCGCGAGGGCCTGTTCGGCGACGGAGGCGCGCATCGTGTCGACGGAGATCGTGACGCCCTCGGAGGCGAGGCCGCGGACCACGGGGATGACGCGCTTGAGCTCCTCGGCCTCGTCGACGCGGGTGGCGCCGGGCCGGGTGGACTCACCGCCGACGTCGACGAGATCCGCGCCCTGCGCGACCAGGTCGAGGCCGTGCTTGACGGCGTTCGTCGTGTCGAACCAGCGGCCGCCGTCGGAGAAGGAGTCGGGGGTCACGTTCACGACCCCCATGACCGCGCACCGCTCCCAGTGAGGAAGACCCGCGACGTGAGGACGTCCGCTGCGATTGCTCATATGTTCAGCGTAGGCCCAGGGGACTGCCGGACGATGCGTCGGCTCGGGTCGGGGGGAGCGGCAGCCCGCGATGGGTGCCCTGCCCTGGACCGCCCGGCCCCTGCCCGCATCCCGCAGCGCCCGCGACCTGTCCGGGCGGCGGCGCTGACGGCTCCGCGGCCGCGGGGCGTGCCCGGCCCTCGATCGCGCCCGGCTCCCGGGGCGCCCAGCCCTCGGCTGCACCCGGCTTGGACCGTGGTGCCCGGCCTTGGAACGCGCCCCCTCGCCCGCTCGGGACCGCGTCTAGTCCTCGCCCCCTCCCCGCTCCCGGGGTGCGATCGACCTCCCACCGGGCCCCGCTCCCGACCGCGCCCCTGCCTCCACCACGCCCCCCCCACCACACCGCAGCCCGTTCGGAAGCCCCGGGACGGGGAAGCGAGGGACTTCGCTCGGGCGTCTTCGGGACGGTCAGGCCGCGTGGACTGTGCTCTCCGGCGAGGCGGGTGTGTGGTCCAGGATGGTGCGGTGGGCGCAGGGGCGTGGGGCTCGGCGGCGGAGGAAACGCGGCAGCGGCATATCGAGGAAACCTTCCGCCTGCATGGCCGCGAAGCCGATGCGGGGCAGGTCCGCCGAGGCGCGGTAGACGACGAAGCGGGGCTCCCAGCGGGGGCGGAACTTGGCGTTGAACTTGTACAGCGACTCGATCTGGAACCAGCGCGACAGGAACAGCAGCAGCCCCCGCCACGCCCGCAGCACCGGGCCCGCGCCGATCTTCTCGCCGCGCGCCAGGGCCGAGCGGAACATGGCGAAGTTGAGCGAGACCCGCTCGATGCCCAGGGCGGGCGCGGCCTGCAGCGCGGCCACGATGAGCAGCTCGTTCATGCCCGGGTCGGCCGAGCGGTCCCGGCGCATCAGGTCGAGGGAGACGCCGTCGCCGCCCCACGGCACGAAGTGCAGGATCGCCTTCAGGTCGCCGTACTCTCCCGGCTCCGCCTCGGCCTTGTGCGCGGTGGCCACGAGACAGTCGCCGTCGGCCGGATCCCCGACGCGGCCCAGCGCCATGGAGAAGCCGCGCTCGGTGTCGGTGCCCCGCCAGTCGTCGGCGGCGCGGCGGATGCGGTCCAGCTCGGCCTCGCCGAGGTCACGGACACGTCGTACCCGGGTCTCGTAACCGGCGCGCTCGATGCGCTTGACCATCTGGCGCACGTTGCGCATCGCGCGGCCGGCGAGGGAGAAATCCTTGACGTCCACCACCGCCTCGTCGCCGAGTTCGAGGGCGTCGAGCCCGGTCTCCCGGGTCCACACCTGGCCGCCGGTCTCCGAGCAGCCCATCACGGCGGGCGTCCAGGAGTGCGCCCTGGCCTCGTCCATGAAGCGCTCGATGGCCCCGGGCCAGGCCTCGACGTCGCCGATGGGGTCACCGCTGGCGAGCATCACGCCGGACACCACGCGGTAGGTCACCGCGGCCTTGCCGCTGGGGGAGAACACCACGGCCTTGTCGCGGCGCAGCGCGAAGTGGCCGAGGGAGTCGCGCCCGCCGTGCTCCGCGAGCAGCGCGCGCAGCCGTGTCTCGTCGTCCTCGGTGAGCCGGGCGGCGGGGTGTTCGGGCCGGAAGGCCAGGTAGACGGTGGTGACGGCGGTCAGCCAGCCGAGGGCGCCGAGACAGAAGGCGACGGTCCAGGAGGTGTCGCCCCGGTAGTCGACCGGCCCTTCGAAGCCGAACAGGCCGTACAGGACGTGGGTGAGCCGGTCGGCCAGGCTCGGATCGCCGACCAGGCGCCCCGGCTGGGCGTTGACGATCACCAGGCCCAGCAGCAGCGAACCGGCGCCCATGAGCACGAAGTTGGCGAGGGCCTTCCACCGGCTGCGCGGGTCGGGCAGCGCGGCGAACTGGTCGCGGTGGCGCAGCAGCAGGGCGAGCAGCACGAGCGGGATCAGAACGCCCAGCAGCGAGTGCCGGTAGCTGAACTGGGCCACCGCTCCCACCGGGAGCAGGGCGACCGCGGCCCGCCAGGCCCGCCGCTTGCCGCGCTTGAGCCCGTGCGCGAGGAGCAGCAACAGCACACCGGCGCTGAGCGAGAGCGCCGCCGCGAACGACCCCAGGGCGCCCGGCAGTACCTCCGCGAGGGCGTGCATACGGCTGTGCCGGAAGCGCGGGAACACACCGGCGGCGATGTCCAGCAGGCCCACCAGGGCGCAGGCCCGGCCGACCAGAAGAGGGACGGCCTCGGGGCGCGGCCCGCGCAGCAGCCGGCGTACGCGACGCAGCGCGGCGCTGTCCCGCGCGCGCTCCCGCGTACGGGCCGTGGGCGGCGGAACCCGGCCCGACATTTCCTCATCTGTCCTGACAGACATCGCAATCCTGTAGTTCTGCGAGAGACCTTGGATCCGGTGCCGATCGGGCATCCGGCGACATTGCGCCCTCTAGGACGGTGTCTCGGGGGGAGAGGTTCACTCCGCCCGCCAAAGCCGCCGGACAGGCCAACGACAGCCCGGCGCCGCCCTTGTGACGGAGCAGGGGCGGTGCGCGCAGGGCGGAAAGCGCAGGCAGGTACCACCCATGGGTCTCACGAGCGACAAGCTGCTGTGGTCGGCGGCCCTCGCCGCCGCCCTGCTGTTCACGGGCACGGTGTGGCTGTGGCCGCGGCTGGCCCGGCGCGGCTGGCGGGCGGTCTGCGGCCGGGTGGCCCTGCTGCTCGCCACCCAGGTCATGATCTTCACCGCGGTGGGCCTCGCGGCCAACCAGGCGTTCGGCTTCTACGCGGGCTGGGCCGACCTGTTCGGCCGGGAGAAGGACCAGGGAGTCGTCGTCGACCACGCGGACGGCCCCGGACTCCGGGTCGTGGGCACCGGCCGCGTGCCCGGGGCGACGGGCGCCCGCCCCGAAGAAGGGGGCCGCATCGACGAGGTGCGCATCATGGGCCGTACGAGCCGCATCGCCTCGCCCGCCTACGTGTACCTGCCGCCGGAGTACTTCCAGGCCGAGCACCGCACCCGCGACTTCCCGGCGTCGATCGTCCTCACCGGTTATCCGGGCACCGCGCGGGCGCTCGTCGACAAGCTGCGCTATCCGCGTACGGCCCTCGAATCAGCACGGGACGGCAGAATGCGGCCGATGATCCTGGTGATGCTGCGCCCGACGGTGGCGCCCCCGAGGGACACCGAGTGCGTGGACGTCCCTCGCGGACCGCAGACCGAGACCTTCTTCGCCGAGGATCTGCCCGAGGCGATCGGCGGCCACTACAGGGTGGCCGGCGGACGCGGAGCCTGGGGAGTGGCCGGCAACTCGACGGGCGGTTACTGCGCCCTGAAGCTCGCGATGCACCACCCCGACGTCTTCGGCGCCGGAGCCGGACTCTCCGCGTACTACAAGGCGCCGATCGACCCCACCACCGGCGATCTCTTCCAGGGCGACGAGAAACGCGAGAACGAGGCCGACCTGCGCTGGTTCCTCAAGCACAGGGAAGCGCCCGCGACTTCACTCCTCGTCAGCAGCAGCAAGAAGGGCGAGACCAACTACAAGGACACCCTCGCCTTCATCGAGCAGGTCAAGGCCACCGGCCGTACCCGCATCTCGTCGATCATCCTGGAAAGCGGCGGCCACAACTTCAACACCTGGCGACGAGAGATTCCGGCGACTCTGGAGTGGCTCGACAAGCGCCTCACCCAGCAGAAATGATCTTGAACTCTATTCACGCTCGCCCTGTGTTCCCTGATGCGCTGTGAAAGCGCCGGTACGGCTTTGTTTTTACGGGGCGGGGGTCCATCATTCGCCTACGCGCGGTAAGTTTCTGGCCATGCCACGTGGACGTCACCGCCATTCCCCGCCTCTGCACAGGATGCTGCCCCCGTCGGCGATCGCAGGCGTGTCCCTCGTCTGTGCCCTGGGGCCCTGGGTGTTCACGCAACCGACGGTGCTACGCCTCCTGTCCGCGGCCGCGGCCGCCACGGCGGTCACCGGCGCGGTCGTCATGCGGCGCTGGGACACGCAGGCGGGCAAACGCGTCGCCGACCTCACGCGCGCGCGGGCGAGCGACGAGTGGCGTTTCGAGGAGCGGGTCGCCGAACTGGAGGCCGACCTCGACGAGTCGCGCGAGCTGCGCATGAAGCTGGAGCAGCGGCTGCGCGCCAAGCGGGCCGAGCTGGCGGGCCTGCGCAACGAGCACGCGGCCCTCCTGCGGCGCTATGCCACGGCCGAGGCGGACCGGGCGAGCGTCCTGGAACAGCGCCGGATGCTGGAGATAGAGGCCGCGGCCCCCGCACGCGCCCTGCCGGCGGGCACCAGCGCCGAAGCGGCACCGCCGGAGCCGGAGGACGAGACGCCCGCGGAGACCGAGGAGACGCCGGCCGTCTTCTCCCCGGAGGGATCCAAGCTCTTCCTCCGCGCGGGCGCGGCCCTGGCCCGCTTCGAGAAGGCCGACGAGGAAGCCAAGGGCGACGGCAGCCCCGAGGACGACGGCCCTGAGCCCACGAAGAAGGGCGAGCCGCAGGAGGACGAGGCGGAGGGGAAGCCCGAGGCGGTCGCCGACCATGACCGCGCGACCGCCACCCCTGCCGACGCGGCGGTCCCGGCCCAGCAGGCCGGCCGGACCTCCGGCCACTACACCGTGCCGACCGCGGTCGCGGTCGTCCCGCCGACGGCCCCTGTGCGCCGCCAGGTGCCCGAGGGGGGCTTCGACTTCTTCGGCACGAAGAAGGGCGCGGAGCGCTCGGCCCTGGAGGCGGTCCAGAACGAGGACCTCGCCGACGTCGTGGGCCAGGAGGCCCTCGCCCTGCACAAGGCGGAGGCGGAGGCCCAGTTCAAGCCGGCCGACGAGGAGTCCCGCGCCGTGAGCCAGGTCATCGACCTGACGGCCCACGACGAGACGGAACAGATCGACGTACAGGATCTGCGCAGCGCGGTGTCCTGAACGGCGCTGCTGCTGGCCGGGGGTGGGTGTCGCTTACCCGCGCTGGCGGGGTGCCGCTGCGCCCACCCTCCCCCACTCTCGGCTTCGCTCGAGCGGGGGGACTCCCATCGCCCCAGCGGCACGACTGCCCGCAGCTCAGCAGGTAGACGCGCACGGCGGCCACGTTCCACGCACCGTGGGCGTGCCGCAGGCGCACGCGGCGGGGAGGGGTCGGGGCGGTGGTGTCTGCCCGCAGCGGCTGGCGCGTCCGCGCCGACCCGCTTTCTGTGTCGACCTATTTCGCGCCAGACCGAGGACGGACACCACCGACCCGGCCCCGACTCACCCACCACCCGTAGGCGCTACACCCGCCCCCACCGGACGGACGGTGGCGCCGCAGGCATCCCCACGCGCACCCCCACCGGAGCCGCAGCCGCGCCGCAGGCACCGCACCCCACGCGCACCCCCACCGGCCGGCGCCCCGCTACGTCATCCACCGATCCGGCCGCGCCCCCCTCCGCCCTGTACGCGACCTCTCCGCCTGCGCCCGCAGCAACCGCGCCGCCTCCTCCGCGTCCCGCAACCGCGCCGTCACCGACTTGTTCGCGCCGTTGTCCACATGCACATCCGCAACCCCCCGAGCCCGCTCCCACGGCCCCTGAGACAACCGCACGCTCTGCACCTTCGCATGCGGCACCAGCGCCAGAGTCCGCCGCAGCAACCCTGCCCGCGCCGCGAACACCGCATCGGTGACCGCCAGCCCATACCCCCGCCACCACACCGGCACGCACCACCGCGCCCGCCGCGGCACCCCCGACAGCTCCGCCGCCGCAGGCACCCGCACCCCCGGCAGCACCCGCCCCACCACCACCTCGGCGATCTCCCGCGGAGCGACCGGCACCAGCAGCGAGTTCGACGACCCGGCCACATCCAGCTCGACCCGCACCCACCCCCGACGCCGCCACAACAACGGCTCCACGATCCGCACCGTCTGCACCCGCCCCGGCGGCACCGTCTCGTGCGCCCGGTTCAGCAACCCGTGATCGATCCGCAGCCCGTCCGGCGACTCCCCGACCGTCCAGTCGTACTCGGTGACGAACCGCCCCACACTGCTCGCCCCCGCCGCCCCCAGCATCGGCACGGCCGCCGCCAGCACCGTCCACAGGCTGTGCGTGGCGACCCACAGCAGCGGAACCGCCACCGACGCGACGACCAGCCACCCCCACGTCGCCCCCGTCAGCACCAGCGACACCGCGAGCACCCCCGGCGGCACCCGCAGCAGCTCCCGCGACGGTGCCTCCCCCACCTCGTGCGCGGTCTCCGGCGCGAACCCGGCCGCCCGCGCCAGCAATTCCGCCCGCAACGCCCGCGCCTCATCGGCCCCGAGAAACGCCAGCTCGTCCTTCTTGTCGGTCCCGATCACATCCAGCTTCAGCTTCGCCACCCCCGCGACCCGCGCGAGCAACGGCTGGGTGACATCGATCGCCTGGATCCGCTCAAGCCGGATGTGCGCGGTGCGCCGGAACACCAGCCCCGTCCGCACCCGCAACTCGCTCTCGGTCACCGCGAAATGCGTGAACCACCAGCTCAGAAACCCGTACAGCGCGGCAGCCGGAATCAGCACAGCCAGCGCGATCAGCAACGTGGTCGTCGTCAACCGCGTCAGCTGCCGCTGCGCCTGGTCGGGATCGTGCACCGCCCAGCCGATCAGCACGGCCACCGGCGCCCACGCCCGCCGCAGCGGAGTGACCGGATGCAGACGCCGCTCGATCACGGGACGGCGCCCCTCGCCCACGTCCTCGCGGACGTCGTCCGGGGCCGTCACAGCCCCGCCGATCGGGCCTCGCCCAGCTCGGTGAGCCGGTCGCGCAGCCGTTCCGCCTCGGCCGGATCGAGGCCCGGGATGGTCGCGTCGGTCGCCGCGGCGGCGGTGTGCAACTGCACGCTGGACAGCCCGAAGTGCCGCTCGACCGGCCCCGACGTCACCTCCACCAGCTGCATCCGCCCGTACGGCACGACCGTCTGCTCACGCCACAGCACCCCCCGGCTGATCAGCAGGTCGTCGGCGCGCTCGGCGTACCGCCAGGAGCGCCAGTTGCGCTCCAGCAGCCACCAGCCCCAGATCATCAGCGCCAGCGGCAGCACCGCGAAGGCGGCCCACCCGGGCCCGGCGAGCAGCCCCGGGACCAGACCGGTGGCCAGCGTCAGCAACCCCAGCCACACCACCAGCAACAGCCGCCGCATCTTCAGCAGCCCGGGCGGCAACGCGATCCACTCGGGCTCGCGCTCCGGCTCTTCCTCGGTCATGACGTCCTGGCTCCCCGTTTCCATGAGGCCAGCGTACGTAGGAGAGACTGTGTGCATGACTCCTACGACGGAGACCATGGTCGGTATCGGCGGCGCGGCGGAGAGCACCGACATGGTGCTCAACATCGGCCCGCAGCACCCCTCCACGCACGGCGTGCTGCGCCTGAAGCTCGTCCTGGACGGCGAGCGCATCTCCCGTGCGGAGCCGGTGATCGGCTATATGCACCGGGGCGCGGAGAAGCTGTTCGAGGCGCGCGACTACCGCCAGATCATCATGCTGGCCAACCGCCACGACTGGCTGTCGGCGTTCTCCAACGAACTCGGCGTCGTCCTCGGCGTGGAGCGGATGCTCGGCATGGAGGTGCCCGAGCGCGCGGTGTGGCTGCGCACGCTGCTCGCCGAGCTGAACCGGGTGCTCAATCACCTGATGTTCCTCGGCTCCTATCCACTGGAGCTCGGCGGCATCACCCCGATCTTCTACGCGTTCCGGGAGCGCGAGGAGCTCCAGCACGTCATGGAGGAGGTGTCCGGCGGGCGCATGCACTACATGTTCAACCGCGTGGGCGGCCTCAAGGAGGACCTCCCGGCGGGCTGGACTGCACGCGCGCGTGCAGCCGTCGCCGATGTGCGCTCCCGGATGGACCGCTTCGACGACCTGGTGCTCGGCAACGAGATCTTCCGCGGGCGCACGCGCGGGGTGGGCGTTCTCACCCCCGAGACGGTGCGGGCGTACGGGGTGAGCGGGCCCATCGCGCGGGCCTCCGGCGTCGACTTCGACCTGCGGCGCGACGAGCCGTATCTGGCGTACGGCGAGCTGGGCGACGTCCTGAAGGTGGTGACCCGCGAGGAGGGTGACTGTCTCGCCCGCTTCGAGTGCCTGCTTGAGCAGACCCACAACGCCCTCGACCTCGCCGACGCCTGCCTGGACCGGCTGGCCGAGCTGCCGCCCGGCCCGGTCAACCAGCGCCTGCCCAAGGTCCTCAAGGCGCCCGAGGGCCACACCTACGCCTGGACCGAGAACCCCCTCGGCATCAACGGCTACTACCTGGTCAGCAAGGGCGAGAAGACCCCGTACCGGCTGAAGCTGCGCTCGGCGTCGTACAACAACATCCAGGCACTGACCGAGCTGCTGCCGGGGACGCTGGTGGCGGACATGGTGGCGATCCTGGGCTCGATGTTCTTCGTGGTGGGGGACATCGACAAGTAGGGACCGCTCACTCCCCGAGAACGTCCGGAACCCCGAGCGACTGCACGACCCACCCGAAGTCCCCGAGCCCACCCACCGCGGTGAGCTCAGCGGCCTCCCCGGCCCCCGCGAGCGCGCGAACGTACGCGGCCGGATCCGCCGACGCCAGCGCAAGCGGGGGGCGCGCGCCGGTCACACCAAGAACACGCAGAGCGTCCCGTTGCGACACCAGGCGCACGCCGGGAAGCGCGCTGGTCTCTGCCGGGCGTACGCCGGAATGCGCGCCGGGCTCTGCCTCGCGCCCGTCGGGAGGCGCGTCGCGTTCTGCCGGGCGTACGCCGAGAGATCCGCCGGGCTCTGCCTGGCGCCCGTCGGGCGGCGCGTCGCTCCCAGCCGGGGGCCCGTCGGGAGGCGCGTCGTTCCCCGCCAGGCGCCCGTCGGCACGCGCGCCCGCCCTGGCGCAGGCGTCCAGTGCGACATGTGCGGTGATGTCGCACGAACCGTCCGGCACGGGCAGCGTTTCGCGGCCCTCGCGGAAACCCGTGAGCGTCCCGAACGGTGGTCGTGCGTCCGCCGTGTGCCCGTAGTCCACGGCGACGGCCAGACCCCGCTCCACCGCCCGCACAGCCGACGCCCACGCCCGGTCCCGGTCCAGCCCGATCTCCGCCCGCAGCCCCTCCTCGGAGGCCAGCGGCCACCACCGCGCCAGCCACTCCGCCTCCGCGCCCGCGACCGGCTCCCCGAGCCGTTCCGCCCCGTCCGCCCGCACGAGCACCAGCCGGGGCACCCCCGCCGAGTCCACCTCCACGACGTTCACGGGCACGTTGTCCAGCCACTCGTTGGCGAACAGCAGCCCCGTGATCCGCTCCGGCGGCTCCGCGCGCCACTCGATCCGGTGATCGAGCCCGCCGGGCCGGTCGGCGAGTTCGACGGCGTACGCACGCGTGCGTGCGGCCACGTCGGCGGGCAGCGCGGCGAGGACCCCGGTGATCAGTTCGCCCCGCCCGGCCGCCATGTCCACGAAGTCGAGCACCGGGGGCCGGCCCAGCGCCTCGTCGACCCGGCACAGCAGCCGCGCCACGGCCCCGGCGAACAGCGGCGAGGCGTGCACCGACGTACGGAAGTGCCCGGCCGGTCCTTCGGGCCTGCGATAGAAGCCAACGGGCCCGTACAGCGCGTCCCGGGCCGCGTCCCGCCACCCGCGCCACTCGCCGTCCGCCGTCTCTCCTGTCACCGGCCCAGATTAAGCGCACGGATATGCCAGGCCTCCACCTTGCGGAGTACACGTGCCGACCGGGGATCGGCCCTCCGGTTGACCCCTGCACGCATTTCGCTTCCCTACGCTGGGTTACGTGCAACGCCTCTATGACTTCCTCCGCAGGCACCCGGCATGGGTCGACGGCTTCTGGGCCGTGGTCCTGTTCGGGATCTCGGTGCTGGGCGGAGCGTCCACGGAGGCCGACCAGGGCACCGATCTCCCGGCGCTCACCGTGCCGGTGATGCTGCTGCTGTCCCTGGTCGTCGCGCTGCGCCGCCGGATGCCGGAGCGCATGCTGATCCTCGCGGCGGCGGTCGGCGTGGTGCAGCTGGTCGCCGACGTGGCGACGCTGCCCGCGAACTTCGCCATGCTGGTGATCGTCTATACGGTCGCGGCGATCGGCGCCCGCTGGGCCTCCCGCTTCGCGCTCACAGCGGGCCTGTGCGCGGCGCCCCTGGCGCAGCTGCGCTGGCCCAACGAGCAGACGAGCACGGCGGGCAACATCGCCATAATGATCTTCCAGGCTGTGCCGTTCGCCCTCGCCTGGGTGCTGGGCGACTCCATCCGCACCCGGCGCGCCTACTTCGCCCAGCTGGAGGAGCGCGCGGCCCGGCTGGAGAAGGAGCGCGAGGCGCAGGCGAAGGTCGCGGTCGCCGCCGAACGCGCCCGTATCGCGCGCGAGCTGCACGACGTCGTCGCGCACAACGTGTCGGTGATGGTGGTGCAGGCCGACGGTGCCGCGTACGTCCTGGACACCGCCCCCGACCAGGCCAAGAAGGCCCTGGAGACCATCTCTTCCACCGGCCGACAGGCCCTGGCCGAGATGCGCCGCCTGCTCGGCGTGCTGCGCACCGGCGAGCACCAGGAGGCCGGGGAGTACGTCCCGCAGCCCGATGTGCAGCAGATCGAGGACCTCGTCGAGCAGTGCCGGGAGTCGGGGCTGCCCGTGGACTTCAAGGTCGAGGGCACCCCGCGCCCCCTGCCCAGCGGCGTCGAGCTCACCGCGTACCGCATCGTGCAGGAGGCGCTGACCAACACCCGCAAGCACGGCGGGCCCAACGCGGGCGCCAGCGTGCGGCTGGTCTACTTCGACGACGGGCTCGGACTGCTCGTCGAGGACGACGGCAAGGGCGCCCCGCACGAGCTGTACGAGGAGGGCGGCTTCGACGGCCAGGGCCACGGCCTGATCGGCATGCGCGAGCGGGTCGGCATGGTCGGCGGCACCCTGGACGCGGGTCCCCGCCCGGGCGGAGGATTCCGCATCAGCGCCCTGCTGCCCCTCAAACCCGCGCACTGACGCCTGCCCATGCCCTTTGTTGACACCTGTAACAGTTGCCGCGCGCAACGACGGAAGAGGCCCCGATGACGATCCGTGTGATGCTCGTCGACGACCAGGTGCTGCTGCGCACCGGGTTCCGGATGGTGCTCGCCGCCCAGCCGGACATGGAGGTCGTGGCGGAGGCGGGCGACGGCGTCGAGGCGCTCGAGGTGCTGCGGTCCACCGCCGTCGACGTCGTGCTGATGGACGTCCGTATGCCGAAGCTCGACGGGGTAGAGACCACCCGCCGGATCTGCGCGGACACCGACCCGCCGAAGGTGCTGATCCTCACCACCTTCGACCTCGACGAATACGCCTTCTCCGGACTGAAGGCGGGCGCGTCCGGCTTCATGCTCAAGGACGTGCCGCCGGGCGAGCTGCTCGCCGCGATCCGCGCGGTGCACAGCGGCGACGCCGTGGTGGCCCCGTCCACCACCCGCCGGCTCCTGGACCGCTTCGCGCCGATGCTGCCGGGCGGCGCCAAGCAGCCCGAGCACAAGGAGCTGGGACGGCTCACCGAGCGGGAACGCGAGGTCATGATCCTCGTCGCGCAGGGCCTGTCCAACGGTGAGATCGCGGCCCGGCTGGTGCTGTCCGAGGCGACCGTGAAGACTCATGTGGGCCGCATCCTGACCAAGCTGGGACTGCGCGACCGCGTGCAGGTGGTGGTCCTCGCCTACGAGACGGGCCTCGTGCGGGCGGGCGGACACGGCTGAACGGCCACCCGCCGGCGCTTCGCGTCGCTAGGCCCTGTCGTCAAATCCCCGTCGTCCGCCCGAAGGGCGGGCCTGGCGGCGTCAGGTGCGTGCTCTCGGCGTGCCGGGCGTCGACCGGCGTACCGGTTGTACGTGGTCGGCGCCCGGTGCGGCGAGAGTGCGTGCATGGCGTCGCCAGGCAGACGGGGATTTGACGACAGGGCCTAGGGTGCCGCGCATGCTGCTGTGGATCAATGGCCCCTTCGGCGGGGGCAAGACACAGACCGCGTACGAGATACACCGCCGCCTGCCCGGCAGCGTCGTCTGCGACCCGGAGCACGCCGGATTCGGGCTGCGCCGGATGCTGCCGCCCGAACTGCGGGGTGATTTCCAGGACTTGGTGTCCTGGCGGCAGGGCGTCGTCGAGGTGCTCGACCTCGCCCTCGCCCGGCACGACGGCGTGGTGATCGCGCCCATGACCGTCACCGACTCCGGCTACTTCGCGGAGACCGTCGGCCGGCTGCGCGAACTCGGCCACGACGTCCGCCACTTCACCCTCCTCGCCGAGCGCGAGACCGTCCTGCGACGGCTGCGCGAGCGTGGCCTCGGGCAGGTCCTGCGGTTCGTCGCCGGGAAGAACGCGGGCCTGCGCCGGGAGAGCTGGGCCGTCCAGCAGCTCGACCACTGCCTGGAGCGGCTCGTCCGGCCGGAGTTCGCCGAGCACCTGTGGACGGACCGTACGACCGTGCCGAAGACGGCGGACCGCATCGCCGTCCTGGCCGGACTGACCCTGCGCCCCCACCACGAAGGACCATTGCGCACCAGGCTGCGGCAGGCGGGCGTCGGGCTCCGGCACATCCGCTTCGACTGAGCCGCGCCCCGGCGCAGCCACGCACCGACGCTCGGTGTCAGCGCAGGATGCCCTCCAGGAAGTCGCTGCCGAGCCGCGCCACGACCGTCACGTCCAGCTGGTGCAGGACGTACCGCCCGCGGCGGCGCGTGGTCACCAGGCCCGCCTTCTTCAGCACGCCCAGGTGCCGGGATATCTCCGGTGCCGTCATGCCGTGCACCTGCGCCAGCTCGCTCGTGGTGTACGCGCTGCGGGCGAGATGGCGGCAGATGCGCATACGGACCGGGTGGGACAGCGCGGTCAGCCGCAGGGTCAGCTGCTCGACCGTGGGAGGTGTGGCCAGTTCGGCGGAGCCGACCGGATAGTGCAGCACCGGCTGCCAGGCGTAGCGGTGCAGGACCATCAGGTGCGGCCAGCCGAGGCTGGTCGGGACCAGCAGCAGACCGCCCTCGCCGGTGACCGTACGGCCGTCGCCCAGCTTGTCGACCGTGATCCGCTGGGCCCTCTCGTCGAGCGTGACCGCCGGGGACACCGCCGACAGGGCCTCCGCGAGCCCCTTGCGTCTGAGCAGGTCCGTCTTGTGGCGGGTGTCGGCCGCGAGCTGGTGGCGCAGCCGGGACCACGCCTCGGCGAAGAACGCCTCGTCGCAGTCCTGGAGGAACTGCCGGAACCAGCCCCGGATCCGGGGCGGATCGGCCAGCAGCCGCTCACTGAACCGCAGCTGCTGCGGCCCCCGCGCGGCGGCCAGCTCCAGCGCGCGGCGGCGCAGGGCGGCGTCCCCGAGCGGGCCGGGACCCGGCACGCTGTACGGCAGGGCGCAGGTGAACTCCAGGGCGGCGTCCACGAACTGTTCGTCCGACAGCTTGTCCAGCAGGTCCAGTTCCTCGGCGAGCGTGGCGCCCGGCAGCGCGGCGCCGTCCGGGATGCCCGCACAGGGCAGGAACAGGTCCGAGAACGTCGTCCGCCACAGGAAGTCGGCCTCGCACATCCGGTCGGCCAGATGCGGGTCGAGCCGCGCGGTCACGCCCGTGACCCAGCCCTGCAGGCCCGGATGGTGCCCCGGCTCGGACAGCGCGTGCAGCGCCATGCCGAGCTCGGCCAGCGGGGAGGGCACGGCGACGACCCTCTCCGGCCGCAGCCCCGCGATGTCGATGTACACGCCCATGCCCACATGGTGCACCCCACCACTGACAACCCCGCCGCCGTTTGACGCAGCCCGTCAACCGAGAGGACGTCCTGGCGAGGCCGGGCGCACGCTGGGCAACCCGGCCCCGCCCCCGGGAACGTGATCCACCGACCCGAGAAGGCGATCCGTCATGAGCCCGACCGAGCAGTACCTCCTCGACGTCCACTGCGCCCTGCAGCACGGCCGGCCGGTCCCGCCCGCGCCGGGCACGCACGACCTCCGGGTCCTGCGGGCCCTTTGCGACCACCGCCGTTTCCGCGCGGTGCTCGCCGGCCGTCCGGCCCGAGGGCGGATACGCCATGCCCTGGGCCGGTGGCTCCACCCGCGGCGGCGGAACACCAGCCCCCGCCCGCGCGACCCCGGCTTCCGCCCGCGCGACCCCGGCTCCCGCCCGCAGGACATCGGCCCCCGCCCGTGGCCTACCGGCGGCCCCCGCCTTCGTTGAGCCGGGCCGCGAAACCGGCGACCGCCTCCCGTACGTCGTTCGCCGTCCACTTCAGCCCCGCCGCCTCCACCGAGACCTCGGTGAGGGCGAGGCCGGGGCCCGGGGCCTCCCACGCGCGGGAGAACAGGAGTACGCCCGTCTCCTCGGCCTGACGGACGGCCGCCTCGGTGGCGGCGTCCGCGTCGTGGGCCAGCCAGACCTGGAACTCGTGGGTGTGCGGCACTTCGGGCTGCACCCGCGCCCACGGCACCCCCGCCGAGGCGAAGCCCTCACGCAGCGCGGCGGCCACCACGCGCGCGTGGCGCACGTACTCCGGGAGCCGGGGCAACTCCCGCTCCAGCCCGGCCAGCGCCGACAGGGCGGTCGGGAACTGCTGGAACACCAGGCCGCCGTACCGGTGCCGCCAGGCCTTCGCCTCGTCCACGAGCGTGCGCGGCCCGGCGAGCGCGGCGCCTCCGTACCCCTTCAGGGACTTGTAGAACGACACGTACACGCTGTCCGCGAGGCCGGCGATCTCGTCCAGCGGGCGGCCGAAGTGGACGGTGGACTCCCAGATGCGGGCCCCGTCGAAGTGGACCACCGCGTCACGCTCCCGCGCGGCCTCCACGACCTCCGTCAGCTCCTCCCAGGTGGGCAGCACGAAACCGGCCTCCCGCAGGGGCAACTCCAGCATCAGCGTGCCGAACGGCTCGTCCAGGTCCCGTACCTCCTCGGCGGTGGGCAGCCGGGGCGCACCGGTCACCCGCACCGGGCGCAGCCCGCTGACCTGGCTGAAGGCCTGCCGCTCATGCATCTCGGGGTGGCTGAGCGCGTGCAGGGCGACGACCGGGCTGCCGGTACGGCCTGCCCAGCAGCGCAGAGCCACCTGCTGGGCCATCGTGCCGGTCGGGAAGAACGCGGCGGCCTCCAGCCCGAGCAGACCGGCGACCTTCTCCTCCAGAGCCTCCACGACGCCGTTGCCGTAGAGGTCGGACGGCTCGTCGAGGTCGTACAGGTCGCCCACGTCGTCCAGCAGGGCGAGCCGCTCCCGCAGAGACGCGGTGAACCCCGGACGGGAGAGGACACGCCGCGCACCCCGGTGGGCCGCGAGCCGCCGCTCCCGCAGCCGCTCCCGCAGCCGCGCCCGCGGCTCCTCCGGCGACGCCTCGTCCCGGTCCGGTTCCGTCTGTTCCGCCGTATCGCTCATGCCCGCGATCATCCCGCGCACCGCTCCACGTAAGCACCCGCATATTCCGCGCACGCGCGCGTGCCCCACCATTCCCGCACGCACCCGTGCCCCGCACCCGCACGGAAACCCACAGCCTGTGGACAGCCGGACACCCCGGTAACCGATCGCGTTAACATGACGAGAAATCGTCCGGTACCCCGAGCGGACTGGAACGGGAAGGCCGCCGTCGCGTGAACACAACCCCACAGCCGGATCCCAGGGACCGCCCCGCGCGGCTCACCGTCGGCGTCGTAGGCGCCGGACGCGTGGGTCCCGCCCTGGCCGCGTCCCTTCAGCTCGCCGGACACCGCCCGGTGGCCGTGTCCGCCGTGTCCGACACCTCCCGCAGGCGCGCCGAGCAGATGCTCCCCGACGTGCCGGTGGTCCCGCCCGCCGACGTCCTGCAGCGGGCCGAACTGGTCCTGCTGACGGTCCCCGACGACGCGCTGCCCGAGCTGGTCTCCGGGCTCGCCGGCACCGGCGCCGTGCGGCCGGGGCAGCTGCTGGTGCACACCTCCGGGCGGTACGGCGCGAAGGTGCTGGACCCCGCCCTGAGGGCCGGTGCGCTGCCGCTCGCCCTGCACCCGGCGATGACGTTCACCGGCACCCCCGTCGACGTGCAGCGGCTCGCCGGATGCTCCTTCGGTGTGACCGCGCCCGAGGAGCTGCGGCTGGCCGCCGAGGCCCTCGTCATCGAGATGGGCGGCGAACCGGAGTGGATCGCCGAGGAGAACCGCCCGCTGTATCACGCGGCCCTCGCGCTCGGCGCCAACCACCTGGTCACCCTCGTCGCCCAGTCCATGGAGCTGCTGCGCAGTGCCGGTGTCGGGGCCCCCGACCGCATGCTGGGCCCGCTGCTCGGCGCCGCCCTGGACAACGCCCTGCGTTCCGGTGACGCGGCGCTCACCGGCCCCGTCGCGCGCGGCGACGCCGGCACGGTGGCCGCGCACATCGGCGAGCTGCGCCGGCACGCCCCGGGAACCGTCGCCGGTTACCTGGCGATGGCCCGCGCCACCGCCGACCGCGCCCTCGCCCACGGCCTGCTCAAGCCCGAACTCGCCGAGGACCTCCTCGGGGTACTCGCGGACGGAGCGGCGCCGCCCAAGAACGGGGAAGACCGATGAGCCGAGCCTTTGAACTCGTTCCCACCGTGGAGGACCTCGACTACGTCCTCGACCACTTCTCTGTTCCCGGCCGTACCGCCGTGGTGATGACCATGGGGGCGCTGCACGAGGGCCATGCCACACTGATCCGCGCCGCGCGGGAGCACGTCGGCCGCGAGGGCTACGTGGTGGTCACCGTGTTCGTGAATCCGCTCCAGTTCGGCGCCGGCGAGGACCTGGACCGCTACCCGCGCACCCTGGACGCCGACCTGAGGATCGCCGAGCAGGCGGGCGCGGACATCGTCTTCGCGCCGTCCGTCGAGGAGATGTACCCGGACGGCAAGCCGCAGATCACCCTGCGCGCCGGGGCCATGGGAGAGCGCCTGGAGGGCGCCGCCCGTCCCGGGCACTTCGACGGGATGCTCACCGTCGTCGCCAAACTGCTCCATCTGACCCGCCCAGATGCGGCGTTCTTCGGCCAGAAGGACGCTCAGCAGCTCGCCCTGATCCGCCGCATGGTGCGCGATCTGAACTTCGGCGTGGAGATCGTCGCCGTCCCCACCGTGCGCGAGGAGGACGGCCTGGCCCTGTCCAGCCGCAACCGCTACCTCTCGCCCGAGGAGCGCCGCACCGCCCTCGCCCTGTCCCGGGCCCTGTTCGCCGGCCGCGACCGGCACGCCGCGCAGGAGGCGCTGCGCGCGCGTGCCCGTGAGGTGCCCTCCACGCGCGCGCGTGCCGAGGCGCTCAGCGCCA
>NZ_JAOCQE010000260.1 GCF_025290915.1 Streptomyces sp. 15-116A
GTGCGGGTGCTTCCCTCGCTTCGCCGCCGCTCGGGCGAGGCGCCGCACGGCGCCTCAGTGCGACGCGCCTCCCGGGCCGGTGTGCCTCCCGGGGTGGTCTGCTTCTCGGGCCGGCTTCCCGGGGTGGTCTGCTTCCCCGGCCGGCTTCCCGGGGCGGTGTGGCTCCCGGGTCGGTGTGGTTCCCGGGCTGGCTCCCCGGCCCGGTGTGCCTCCCGACTGGTGTGCTTCCCCCGCCGGTGTGCTTGCCCGGCCGGTGTGCGGGACCCGGCCCCGCGCCTCGTGTCGGTGCGCCGGTGCGGCGCCGCGTGGGTGTGGAGCGGGTGCCGGACCGGCCGGCACCCCCTCCGACGTGTCCCGGTCGGCCTAGGCGCCGACCTTCGCACCGTCCGTGGTGGACTGCGCCGGGTCGGCGTCCGGGGCGTCCGGTTCGGCGGGTGCGTCCCCGCCCGGCATCTCCTTGATCGCGGCGACCGGGCCCCCGAGGAGCGTCAGACCGCCGATGATGCTGAGCGCTCCGGCGATGGCCAGCCCCCCGGTCAGACCGAGCACCTCCCCGAGCGCGCCGCCCGCGAAGTAGCCGATGGACAGGGCGCCGTAGACCGCCGCCAGCGCGGTACCGCTGACCCGGCCCATCTGCTCGTTGGGCGTGACGCCCTGCACCAGGCTCAGGACGTGGATGTCGAACATCGGGGACACGAAGCCGATGACGGCCTGGACCACGATCAGGCCGGCGAAACCGGCGACCGCGCCGCCCGTCGGCACCAGGATGTACCCGGCGCCCAGCACGACCGCGGTCAGCACCAGCGTGCGGCCGACGGTGAGCACCTTGGTGACCATCTCGGACAGGACCGCGCCGACGATCACGAACACCGACATCACGGCGAACGCCGCGCCGACCTGACCGGGGCTCAGGTCGAGGACCTTGTACGCGTACACGATCAGCAGCGCGTCACCCATCGCGGCACCGAGGTTGACCACGACGTTGGCGGTGAACAGGCCGCGCAGGACGGGGTTGCCGAAGAGGGTCTTCAGGCCCTCCTTCATCTCGGCCTTGGCGGACGCCTTGGTCTCCTCCACCTTCGCCCGCGTGTCACGGTGCCGGATGAGCAGCAGGGCGACCAGCGAGACCAGGAAGGTGAAGGCGTCCGCCGTGATGGCGCGTGCCGCGCCGAGCAGCTGGATCAGCGCACCGCCCGCGCCGGCGCCGACGGCCTCGGCGACGCTCCGGCTGATCTGGAGCTTGGTGTTGCCCTCGACGAGGTTCTCCGTGCCGATGAGCTGCGGCAGCCAGGACTGGTACGAGACCTCGAAGAACGCGGTCAGGATGCCGGCGAGTCCGGCCACGACGTACACGTGCGCCATCGTGACGGAGTCCAGCGCGAACGCGAGCGGGATGGAGCCCAGGGCCAGGAAGCGGCCCAGGTCCGCCACGATCATGATGCTGCGGCGCGAGAACCTGTCGGCGACGAGACCGGCGACCGGCGCCAGCAGGAGGAAGGGCAGGAAACGCAGTGCGCCGAGGACACCGACCTCGAACGCTCCCCCGTCGAGAAAGACGACGGCGAGGGTGGGCAGCGCGAGCAGGGAGATCTTGTCGCCGAAGTTGCTGACGGTCTGCCCGAACCACAGGCGGTTGAAATCGGAATGCCGACCGAGTGCCATGTCGACGCCCTTTTCTGATTGGGGACGGATTTGTCGGACGGCACTGACCGTAGGAAGGGCGGGTTAGGGACCGGTTACGCATCCGGGCGGCCGGAGATTCGGTGTAGAGAGCGTATGAGAGGTTTCGTAGACGCCGGAGAAGCGGGCGATGTCGGCGCTCTCCCGGGCGATCCCCGCCGCCGTCGCCTCGTCGAACTCCCCGCTCCCGGGGAATGGTTCGACCACCGGTGGGCCGCCGCGCCGGCCGCCCGACCAGGTACCGACGGCCCAGCCGTCGACCACGACCGTCGGCCGGATCACCCCGCCGCCGGGCCACACACGGCGCTCGTGCTCGGCGGGCACCGACAGTTCCCTGCGACGGTATCCGAGAAGGTAGTTGTCGTACGCCGGGAGCAGCCGCACATCATCGCGCGCCAGGCCTTCCGCGTCCTGCGCGGGCGTTTCACCGGCGTCCGCCCAGGCCTTTTTGCACACGCTCGCGCGCAGCCCCGACCAGTGGGCGAGATCCGCGGCGTCCGCGGGCCCGTATCCCGCGCGGTAACGGCGGGCGAGTTCGGCGCAGGCGGCATCTCCCGTGAACGGCAGCGGGCCGGTGCCCGGCACCCAGTCGTCGAGCAGGACGAAGGTGGCCTCACCGGATCGCTGGGGACCGTGGCAGATCAGCCCGGACAGCGCGGTGCGCCGGATGAGGTGGAAGGCCGACTGGCCCTTGGGCTCCACGCCCAACGTCGTGAGCCGCTCGGTGAGTTCGGCCCGGGTCAACGGGCCCTCGCCGTCGACGGCCCGCACGATCAGCCGCTCCGCCCGATCGCACAGGGCCTCGTCCAGGCCGAGTTCCCGCAGCCGGCGCGCGCCGAGGGCCAGGTACACCGGGCCGAACAGGCCCAGCAGCCAGCGGACGTCGGCGGCGGGCACCAGCTGGAGGGTGCCGCGCATGAACCAGCCGCGTACGGCGGTCCGTTCGACGTCGGTGGCCCGGCGTACGTCCTCGGCGGTCAGGCCCGCCACGCGGGCACGCAGGCCGAGGCCCGCCGCGGCGAGGTCCTGCGCCTGCACGGCGAGGACCCGGCCCAGGGCGGCGGCGACCGTCGTCTCACGGGCCAGCCCCCCGATCGCCTGTGCGTGTGCTCTCAGCAGCCGGTCGGCAGTTCGTCGTTCCACGGTCCGAAGTCTTTCACCGAGAAGAAGTCTTTCACCGAGAAAGGGAGGGGCGGCCGCGGGACACCGCCCGCGGCCGCATGGTGTCGTGTTCGTGAGTCCCAGGGGGCCGTGCCGTGCTCAGCGCCTGCGACGCAGGACCGCGTAGTAGCCCGGCAGCAGCAGGGCCTCCGCGTCGGACTGCGGGTCGATGGCGTGCAGCTGGATCGGCCGGTCCTCCAGGACCTCCCAGTCGTCCGCGGGGAAGGCGGCGCTCAGTTCCGGCCGGGTGAAGCGGTGGGAGTGCCGCACACCGGCGGCCTCCAGCGGCGCGACCAGGTCCTCGGCGCGGCCGCGCTTGCCGCCGACGAAGCCGAGGTAGCCGAAGGAGTTCCCGGAGTAGTCCGGCTCGTGGACGATCAGCACCCCGTCGGGTCCGAGCAGCCGTCCCGCGACGGCCGCGAGCCGGGCCCGGGCCGCGCCGTCCAGGACGTGGAAGACACCGCGGACGAAGATGTTGTACGGCCCCTCGCCGAGGGCGCCGGCCTGCTCGGCGTCGGTCATGTCGACGGCGTGGTACGCGACGTTGGCCACGCCCTCCGCGCGGGCCTCCCGCTCGGCGTGCTCGACGGCGCTGACGGACACGTCCACGCCGACCACCCGCGGGTAGTGCGGGGCGAGTTCGCGGCTGTAGCGGCCGTTGCCGCAGCCGAGGTCGATGACGGGCAGATCGTCGCGGAAGTGCCGGCGGGCCTGCCCGAGCAGCCACCGGAACTCCTCCGTGCTCGCCGCGTCCCAGATGACGTCGCCACCGCGGCCGGTGCGCCGGACGCCCGCCCAGTAACGCTCCCACGCGTCACCGGTGTCCCGCTCCTCGACGGGCTCGGCGGCCTCCTCCTGGTCGCCGGGCGGCGGCGACAGACGCTCCCAGGTCTCCTCCTCGCCGAGCGCCTCCAGCAGCGCGACGAAGTCCTCGAACATGGACTCGATCAGCCCGTCCGGGTAGACGGCGGGCAGATAGTCCCAGTTGAAGGTCAGACCGCCGGCCTTCTCGAAGACCTGGAAGTCCAGCGAGACCTGCGGCGTCTGCGAGATGCCGTACACCGGCACGCCCAGCTCGGTCTCCTCGTACTGCGGCGGGTGACCGGCCAGGCTGGTCATCACCACGGGCATCGCGGGCGCGAGGGTTCCGCGCATCCTCGTCAGCTCGCGCAGCACCTGCACACCGCTGAAGTAGCGGTGCTCCAGGTCGGCCCACAGCCGCCGCTGCACGGCCTGGGCGCGGCCCGCGAACGTGGTCTCCCGCTGTTCCACGGCCAGCAGCAGGGTGGTCGTGGTGTCCGCCAGCAGGGAGTTGACCTGCGGATGCAGCGGAAGCCGGTTGAACAGCGGGAAGTTGATGGTGAACCGCGCCTGCCCGCAGGCCCGGCCGAGGATCTCGGCGTAGGCGGCGGCCAGCACCCCGGACGGGGTCACCTTGCGCTCCCCGGCCCGCTCCTGGACGCGGTCCCACAGCCCGGCGGGCACGACATGGCTGAGCCGCTCGAAGCGCACGGGCAGTGCCGGGCCGCCGGCGGGGCGTTCGGGCAGGGCGGGGGCGGGCGGCAGGGTGGCGAGCCGGTCCCGCCAGTACCACTCGGAGCGGCGGTACAGCTCGCTGTCGCGCAGGGAGCTGCCGACGGCCAGCACGTAGTCGCGGAACGACAGCTGAAGCGGCGGCAGTTCGGCCTCCGGCTCGGTGTAGAAGGCCACCAGGTCCGGGATCAGCACCTGGAAGTAGCTCCACGCGTCGGCCACCAGGAAGTCCAGGCACAGGTGGATACGGGCGCGGCCGCCGCCGAGCAGGCTGATCCGCACGTCGAACAGCGGCCAGCCGTCGGCGTCGAGGACCTGGTGCGACAGCCGCTCGCGCAGCGCGTCCAGCTCCGCCCGGCGCCGCTCGGCGTCGAGCCCGCCGAGGTCGGTGACCGGGATGTCGTACGCCGGCACCTCCTCGTACACCTGCTGGGTGCCGTCGGGCAGGATGCGGGTGCGCAGCGCGTCGTGGCGCTCGACCAGCCGGCGCCACGCGGTCTCGAACCGCGGCACGTCCAGTTGCTCGCTCTCCCACTCGAAGTAGCCGTGGCAGCCGACGTTGCCCAGGTCCACCAGGCCGCCGCGGCCGATCCACAGGGCCTGCTGGCTCTCGGTCAGCGGGAACGGCTCGAAGCGGGCCGCCGGGTCGGGGACGATGGCGGCCAGACCGCCGAACTCCCCGCGCCCGCCCGTGTGTTCGGTCACGATCAGGGTGCCGAGTTCGGCGACCGTCGGGCAGGACGACAGGTCGGACAGGCTCAGCTCGACGCCGTAGCGGCGGCGGATCTCGTCGATGAGCTGGAACGCGAGCAGCGAGTGCCCGCCCAGATCGAAGAAGTTGTCGTGGATGCCGACCGTCCCGGTGCGGAACGCCTCGCACCACAGCCGCACCAGACCGTCCTCCACCTCGTCGCGCGGCGGCTCGTACCCGGCGCCGGCGCCCTCGTGGGGCTCGGGCGGCTCGGGCAGGCGCTGCCGGTCGACCTTCCCGTTGGGCAGGCGGGGCAGCGCGGGCAGGACGACGACCGTGCCGGGGACCATGTAGTACGGCAGGGTGCGGGCCACGGCCGCCCGGATCGCGCCCGGGTCCGCGGTCGCGTCGCCGCCGGGGGAGACGTACGCCACGAGCCGCTTGTCGTTCGGGCCGCGTTCCTGCGTGACGACCACGGCCTCGGCGACCCCGTCGGCGCGGGCGACGTGCGTCTCGACCTCGCCCAGCTCCACACGGAAACCGCGGATCTTCACCTGGGCGTCGGACCGGCCGAGCAGCTCGAGCGCGCCGTCCTCCCGGCGGCGGGCCAGGTCACCGGTGTCGTACAGCACGGGATACGGGTCGCCCTCGACGACCCCCGACCGGAACTTGGCCGCCGTCAGCTCCGGGCGGCCGTGGTACCCGGCGGACACCCCGGCGCCCGAGACGTGCAGCCGGCCGACCTCGCCGTCGGCGACCGGCCGGTCCTCCCCGTCCAGGAGATGGACGCGCATGTTGGCGATGGGCACCCCGACCGGCACCTGCCGTGCGGCGCGCACCTCCGCGGGGGTGGCCTGGCTCGTGAAGTCGACTCCCGCGCCCAGATCCAGGCAGGTCAGCACATTGGTCGTCTCCGTCGTGCCGTACGTCATGACCACCCGGAACGGCGTGTCGACCGGCGGCCAGCTGTGCACCCGCTCCGCCGTCGTCACCAGGATGCGCAGCGCCGTGTCGTGCGGCCACCGCAGCCCCCACACGGGTTCCGCGAGAGCGGCGACCAGCATGGTGTGGGTGATGCGCTGCGCGCTCAGCCAGTCCCGGATCTGCTCGGGTGTCTGCGCCCTGCCCGCCTCGGGGATGTGGATCGCCGCGCCGAGGGGCAGGTACGGCAGCCACTCCATGATCTGCACCGCGAAGCCGGGCGTGGACATCCACGACGCCCGGTCGCCCGGACGCACCCCGTAGGCCCGCCCGGTCCAGTGCACCAGGTTGGTCAGGGCACCGTGCCGCTCCAGCACGGCCTTGGGCGTGCCGGTCGACCCCGACGTGTAGATGAGGTGGCTGACGGTGTCCGGGCCGGTGACCACACCGGCCGGGGTGTCCGGCTGCCCGTGCCCGGCGGTGGCGACGTCGGCGCACTCCACGTCCTCGGGCAGCCGCGGGACGGTCGTGGGCGCGGTGAGCACGAGCAGCGGGGCGGCGTCGGCGATCATCGCGGCGAGCCGGTCGTCGGGGTTGACGGGGTCCAGCGCCACGATCGCCGCCCCGGTCTTGAGGACGGCGAGGGACCCGATGACGTACTCGGCGCCGCGCGGGTAGCACAGCCCGATCCGCTCGCCGGGGAGCGCGCCCCGCGCGATCAGCGCGTGGGCCAGCCGGTTGGTGACGGCCTCAAGTTCCTCGTACGTCCAGGAGCGCTCGCCCTGCACCAGGGCGGGGGCGCCGGGGGTGCGGGCGGCCTGCTCGGCGAGGAGCCCGGCATACCCGGTGGCGGGGAACCCGGTGTCGGTCCGGTTGAAATCTACGAGTGCGGTGGTCACAGCGCGGCCCTTTCTCGGTGTGCGAAAGCCCGGCTGCGCAGCAGCCGCACCGGGAGACTCTTGATCCCCCACGTGAAGTTCGACGAGTTGAACAGGACGGGCCCGGTCGTCTCGAAACCGTCCAGGGTGGCGAGCAACTCGGTCAGCAGCGCACCGAGTTCGAAGCGGGCGAGCCGGGCGCCCAGACAGAGATGGCGCCCGTGGCCGAAGGCGACGTGGCGGTTTGGGCGCCGGTCGACCCGGAAGGCGTGCGGGTCGGTGAACACGTCCTCGTCGCGGTTGGCGGAGACGTTCCACAGCGTGACCCGGTCCCCGGCCGCGATGCGCGTGCCGGCGATCTCCGTGTCGCGCACCGCGGTGCGCAGCGCGTGCACCCCCGGCGTGGTCCAGCGCAGGATCTCCTCGACCGCGGGCGCGATCCCGGCGGGGCCGAGGGAGCGCAGCAGCTCCCACTGCTGCGGCAGCTCGGCGAACATGTGCACCGCCCCGGCGGCGGAGTAGCGGGTGGTCTCGTTGGCGCCGGACAGCACCCCGTTGCAGTTGAAGACGATCTCCTCGTCGCTCAGGGGCCGTTCGGTGCCGTCCCCCTCGTCGACCAGGGTGTCGTGCGCGATGTGGCTGACCAGGTCGTCGCCGGGGCGGGCCCGGCGCTCGGCGAGCAGCTCGATGAAGTAGAGGAAGATCTCCGAGTGCGCGTTGCTGCGTACGGTCTCGTCGGGGGAGTCGAACGCGTCGGTGGTCAGCGCCCCGATCCACGCCCAGTCGGGGCGCGGGATGCCCATCATGGCGCAGACGACCCGGTTGGGCAGCTGCTTGGCGAGGTCGATGAAGTCCAGCTCGCCGAGCTCGGCCGCCTCGGCCACCAGCTCGCCGACGACCCTCTCGACGAGGGCCTCCAGACGGGGCATCTGCTGCGGCCCGAACGCCTGGTGCAGCGCCCGCTTGAGCCGGGTGTGCTGCGGGGCGTCGGAGACGATCAGCATGCGCTGGCTGACGGCGGCGACGGCCGCCGGGTCACTGCCGAGCCGCATGCCGCGCGCCGAGCTGAAGGTGTCGCTGTCGGCGTACACGGCCATGATGTCGCGGTGCTTGCTCAGCACCCAGAAACCGTCGCCGCCGGGCTCGGGGTGCCGGTGCACCGGCGCGTGGGCGCGCAGCCAGGTGAACGTGGACCAGAAGTCGTTGCGGGCGAAGGGCGCGGGGTCGAGGAGGTCGATGCGCATCTCAACTGCCCCCGCTCCGGGGCGCGGTGGCCGCGGTCCGCACGCTGCGGGGCCGCGTGTCGTTCCAGCGGGCGTCCACGTGGGCGACGCACTCGTCCTCGGTGCCGCTGAACCCGGCCGGCGTCCAGCCGCCGGGCAGCTCGCGTCCCACGGGATACAGCGCGTACTGCTCCTCGTGGTTGATGAGGACCTGATAGATGGTGGGCACGACGTCCTCCGGGCTCGGTCATGTGGGCTTGTGGCTCGGGCACACGGGTCTTCGGCAGGGGCGGGCGTACGGAGCTGACACCGACGTGACGTCAGGTGGTGGCGGCCGGTGCGGCGGCGGCCTGCCGCAGCAGTCCGGCCAGGTGCTCCAGGAGTGCCTCCGGTCGGCGCAGCACGGCGTGGTGCCCGCCCTGGACGCGGTGGACCTGGAAGGCGCCGGTCGTGACCGTGGCCCACCCGGCCAGGTCCTCCTCGCTGACGGTGTCGTCGCCCGCGGCCCGCCAGGCGTGCACGGGCACGGACAGCGCGGTGCCGGGGGAGTGGGTGTAACTCAGCGACAGCACCGCGTCCTTGCGGAGCATCGCGACCATCAGCGCGCGGGTGTCCTCGTCGAGGAAGGCGGGGTCGAGCCCCGCGGTGTCGAACAGCTTGTCCAGCTCGTCGTCGTCCTCGACGATGCCCCGCCCGGCGCCGTCCCAGTGGCCGGGCGCCCGGCAGGCGCTCACCACCAGCGCGGCCGGCCGCACCCGGCGGGCGACCTCGTAGCCGAGAAGCCCGCCGAAGCTGTGGCCGAACACGACCAGGGGGCGGCCCCCGGCGACGACGGGCCCCAACTCGCCGGCGATGGCCTCGACGGCCTCGCCGAACGTCCGCGGCATCGGCTCGCGCCAGCGGTTCTCGCGGCCCGGCAACTGCGCGCCGTACACCTGCCCGATCCCGGCGAGGGCCGGCGCCCAGGCACGGAACTGCTGGCACCCCGCGCCGGCGGGCGGCAGACACAACAACACCGGAAGCGCG
>NZ_JAOCQE010000261.1 GCF_025290915.1 Streptomyces sp. 15-116A
ACGCGCAGGCGGACCGGATGCGGGCCCGGGTGTCGACCGCGGTGGCCGCGCGGAACATGGCCCGCCGCGCGGACCGGCTGCTCGCCGGCGTGGAGCCGGCCCGGCGTAGTGAGCGGACGGCGCGGATCCGGCTGCCCGAGCCGGCGCCGTGCGGGCGGATTCCGCTCGGTGCCGTGAGCCTCACCAAGGCGTACGGCGAGCAGCGTGTGCTGAACGGTGTGGATCTGGCCGTGGACCGGGGCAGCCGTCTGGTCGTGCTGGGGCCCAACGGGGCCGGGAAGACGACCCTGTTGCGCGTGCTCGCGGGCCGGGACCTGCCCGACGCCGGGCGGGTGGTGCGGGGGCACGGGCTGCGGCTGGGGTACTTCGCGCAGGAACACGACACCCTTCGCACCGACATGACGGTACGTCAGCAGCTGGCGTCGGCCGCTCCTCATCTCACCGACGGTGAAGTGCGCGGTGTGCTGGGTTCGTTCCTGTTCGCCGGTGACGACGCGGACAAGCCGGTCGGGGTGCTCTCCGGGGGTGAGAAGACCCGGCTCGCGCTGGCCGGGCTGGTGCACTCGGGGGCGAACGTGCTGCTGCTGGACGAGCCCACCAACAACCTCGATCCGGCCTCCCGTGCCGAGGTTCTGGCCGCGGTGGGCACGTATCCGGGCGCGATCGTCATGGTGACCCATGACGAGGGGGCCGTCGCGGCCCTGCGCCCGGACCGCGTGCTGCTGCTGCCGGAGGCGGACGAGGACCTGTGGAGCGAGGAGTACCTGGAGCTGGTGGCGTCCGCTTGAACCGGCGGGTGCCACAGGTCAGTTGTCGCGGTACGCCTCCAGCAGGCGGAGCCAGACCTCACTGATCGTCGGGTAGGAGGGGACCGCGTGCCACAGGCGGGACACCGGGACCTGGGCGGTGACCGCGATGGTCGCGGAGTGGATCAGTTCGCCGACTCCGGGGCCCACGAAGGTGACACCGCGCAGGATCTCGTCCTCCACGTCGACGATCATGCGGGCGCGGCCTGTGTAGCCGTCGGCGTACAGGCCGGCGCCGGCGACGGTGGACAGGTCGACGTCGACGGCGCGGACGCGATGGCCGGCCTGCTCCGCCTCGGCGAGGGAGAGGCCGACGGCTGCCGCCTCCGGGTCGGTGAAGACCACTTGGGGCACGGCGGCCTGGTCGGCGGTCGCCGCGTGCGGCCCCCAGGGCTCCGCCTGTACGGACTCACCGGCGGCCCGGGTGGCGATGGCGGCGCCGGCGATACGGGCCTGGTACTTGCCCTGGTGGGTGAGGAGGGCGCGGTGGTTGACGTCGCCCACGGCGTAGAGCCAGTCGTGGCCGGTCACCCGGAGGCTGTCGTCCACGGGGAGCCAGGAACCGGGCTCCAGGCCGATCGTGTCGAGGCCGATGTCGTCGGTGCGCGGAGCGCGGCCGGTGGCGAAGAGGATCTCGTCGGCCTCGATCCGGTCGCCGGTGTCGGTGACCGCGATGACCGTGCCGTTCTCCCGGCTCACCGACTTCACCGAGGTGCCGGTGCGGATGTCCGCGCCGGCCTCGGTGAGCGCCTCGGCGACCAGTTCGCCGGCGAAGGGCTCCATGCGGGACAGCAGGCTGCTGCCGCGGACGAGGAGCGTGACGCGGGAGCCGAGGGCCTGCCAGGCGGTGGCCATCTCGGTGGCGACCACGCCGCCGCCCACGACGACGAGCCGGCCCGGCACCGTCTTGGCGCTGGTGGCCTCCCTGCTGGTCCAGGGCCTGACCTCGCTCAGTCCGGGCAGGTCGGGCAGCTGGGCGCGGCTACCGGTGCAGACGGCGACGGCGTGCCGTGCGGTGAGGACGTGCCGGCTGCCGTCGGAGCCGGTGACCGTCACCGTGCGCGGGCCGGTGATGCGTCCGTGCCCCCGGTACAGGTCGGCGCCGATTCCTTCCAGCCAGCCGACCTGGCCGTCGTCGTTCCAGTCGGAGGTCTCGTAGTCCCGGTGTGCCAGCACCTCGGCCGCGTCGAGAGGGCCCTGCACCGCCTGGCGCAGGCCCGGCACGCGGCGGGCGTCGGCGCGCGCGATGACCGGGCGCAGCAGGGCCTTGCTGGGCATGCACGCCCAGTAGGAGCATTCGCCGCCCACGAGCTCGCTCTCCACCACGGCGGTGGAGAGGCCGGCCGCGCGGGTGCGGTCGGCGACGTTCTCCCCCACGGGCCCGGCCCCGAGGACCACGACATCGTAGGAGGTGGGTGCGGTGTGCGTCGCTTCCGATTCCGTCATGGCGTCAGTCTGGTGGGTGGTGTGCGTGGAGGCCACATGGGTAGGGGCGCGGAATACGTGACCGGACGGCCGTGTTGTGCCGACGGCTCGACCCGATACCAGGAAGAGGGAACACGCCATGAGCAGCACCGTGGAGCTCACCAAGGAGAACTTCGACCAGATGGTCACGGACAACGAGTTCGTCCTGATCGACTTCTGGGCCGAGTGGTGCGGGCCGTGCCGGCAGTTCGCGCCGGTCTACGAGAAGGCCGCGGAGGCGAACCCGGACCTGGTGTTCGGCAAGGTCGACACCGAGGCGCAGCCGGAACTGGCCGCCGCGTTCGGGATCCAGTCGATCCCCACGCTGATGATCGTGCGGGATCAGGTCGCCGTGTTCGCCCAGCCGGGTGCCCTCCCCGAGGCCGCGCTGACGGACGTCATCGGGCAGGCCCGCAAGCTGGACATGGACGCGGTCCGGCAGCAGATCGCCGAGCATCAGGCGCAGCAGGGGCAGGCGCCGGCCCAGGGCGAGTGATCCCCGGGCGCCCATGGACCTTCGCCTGGCGCCCAGGGACCCTCGCTTCTAGAACGGGTACTGCGCCACATCCCCGCGCACCGTCGTCCACCGCACGTCGGTGAACGCCTCCAGGTTGGCGTCCCCGCCGAAGCGTGCCCCGGTGCCGGACGCGGCGACCCCGCCGAACGGGGCGACCGCCTCGTCGTTCACCGTCTGGTCGTTGATGTGCACGATGCCGGTCGGGATGCGTTCCGCGAGATCCAGGCCCCGGGCCGGATCGCGGGTGACGATACCGAGGGCGAGTCCGTACGGGCTCTCCGCGGCCAGGGCGGCGGCCTCCTCGGGGCTGGTGAACGGGCGAACGGGTGCCACCGGGCCGAAGACCTCCTCCGTGTACGCGGGCGTGTGGTCGCCCACGTCGGCGAGCACCGTGGGCCGGTAGAACAGCCGGTCGTGGGTGCCGCCCGCGGCCAGCCGCGCCCCGTCGGCCGTGCTGGACTCGACCAGGCCGTGCACCTTGGCGAGCTGGGTGCGGTCGATGAGCGGTCCGAGGTGCACCTTCTCGCGGTGCGGGTCGCCGACGGCGAGGGCGTTCGCCTTGGCGGCGAGCCGGTCGACGTACTCGTCGTAGAGCGAGGCGTGCACCAGGTGGCGGCCGGTGGTCATGCAGATCTGGCCCTGGTGGAAGAACGAGCCCCAGGCGGCGGTGGAGATCACCGCGTCGAGGTCGGCGTCCTCCAGCACGATCAGGGCGGAGTTCCCGCCGAGTTCCAGGTGCGCGCGCTTGAGGTGACGTCCGGCCGCCTCTCCCACGGCGCGGCCCGCCGCGGTGGACCCCGTGAAGGAGATGACGGGGATACGCGGGTCGGCGACCAGCGCCTGACCGGTGTCGGCGCCGCCGGGCAGGACGTGCAGCAGCCCGTCGGGCAGGCCCGCCTCGGCGAGGACGGCGGCGAGTGCCAGCCCGCCGCAGACCGCGGTGCGCGGGTCCGGTTTGAGGACGACCGCGTTGCCGAGCGCCAGGGCCGGGGCGACCGAGCGGATCGAGAGGATCAGCGGGGCGTTGAACGGTGCGATCACCCCGACCACGCCCACCGGCACCCGCCGCGTGTACGACAGCCGGGGCGCCTCGGTGGGCAGTACGTGCCCTGCGGGGCGGGAGGCGAGGGCGGCGGCCTCGTAGCACTCCTGGGCGGCGACGTGCAGCTCGAAGTCGGCCTTGCCGGGGATGTTGCCGGCCTCGCGGACCAGCCACCGGCGCAGTTCGTCGGCGTGCGCCGCGAAAAGGTCGCCGGCCTTGCGGAGCACCGCGGCGCGTGCGAAGTGCGGAGTGCGCGCCCATTCCGCCTGGGCTGCGCGGGCGGCGTCGGCGGCGGTGCCGACGTCCCCCGGGGTCGCCAGGGTGACGGTGCCGAGCTGTTCGCCGGTGGCGGGCTCGGTGACGGCGTGGTCGGGTCCCGTCAGATCCCGGGACTGCCAGGTCGTGGGGTCGAGCAACGGCATGACGGCTCTCCGTTCGGTCGCCGGCGCACCGCGCGGACGGCGGGTCCGGCTGTCGTTCCGCTTACCCAGGCATGTGACCACGAAGCCCCGCCCGACGCCTGCGCTGGTGGCGGCGGCCCGCCGCGAGCCGGCGCGTCAGCTGGATTCGCGGCGCACCACCGTCGCGCCGAGCACCTTGTGTGCCTCCGGCGCGGCGGCCGGGTCGCGCACCGCGCGGTCGACCAGCTCGGCCAGCTCGTATCCGGAGGGCAGTTCGAGGTGGACGGTGCTCAGCCGGGGCCGCAGGAGCCGGCCCAGCATGAGGTTGTCGGCGCCGACCACGGCGGTCTCCTCCGGGATGCGGATGCCGTGGTCGAGGAGGGCGCGCATCAGCAGCATGGCGTACTCGTCGTTGTACGTGAACACGGCGTCGAGGCCGAGTGTGCGCCAGCGGGCGGCGAGCCGGGCGGCGGCCTCCTCGTCGTAGGCGAGGGGCAGCTCGGAGACGGTCGCGTCCGTGCCGTGCAGCGCCTCGCGCACACCGGCGAGGCGGGGCGCGGAGAACGCCTCGAGGCCGGGGTCCCGGGGGACGACGACGCCGATACGGCGCCGTCCGCGGTCGAAGAGGTGGGCGCCGGCGCTGTGGCCGACGACCTCGTGATCCATGAGCAGCGCGTGGGCGCCCTCGACGGGTTCGGGGCCGAGGGTGACCACAGCGCGGGCGCCGGAGCGCTTGAGTACGGCGACACCGCGCGGGCCGAGTCCGGAGCCGGGGACGAGGACGGCGACGGGCCGCAGCTCGGCCCAGGCGCGGGCGGCCTCGTCGTCGTGCATGCCGACGGTGCCGAACTGCACGACGGTGTAGTCGAGACGGCTGAGCGCCTCCTGCAGTTCGGTGATGAACCGGCTGTAGAGGGGGCCGACGGGGAAGGCGGGGGCGGGCATGAGGACCGTACGGCTGTGTCCCGCGCGCAGGCTGCGGGCCGCCGCGTGCGGCACGTAGCCGAGCTCCCGGGCGGCCTCGCGGACCCGGCGGCGGGTGGGTTCGCTGATCCGGACGGCACCGGCGTTGTTCAGGACGTAGGAGACGGTCGCGCGCGAGACGCCGGCCAGGCGGGCCACATCGGCGCTCGTGGGCACGGAGCGCGTCGGTGCGGGGGACGAGGGCGCGGGCGGTTTCGGTATCTGCACCATGACGTACCGCATCTAAGCAGAAGCCGGAACGCCGCCTTCATTCGGGGGAGTTGAGCGTCGGGAGGGGGTGCCCGTGCGCGTTCGGGAGGCTGATCGCCCGCCCTCGGCAGGGGTCAAGGCTGGGGGTTCGTCACCCGGTCGACCAGGTCGGTCCACGCGGTCTCCAGGCGGTCCAACGGCATGCCGCACTGGCGGGTCAGGTGGTGGACCAGGGCGGGATCGAGTGGGGCCATCAGAGTGTGGGCGAGCAGCTCGCAGTCCGCGTCGGGGACGGCCTCGCGCAGCAGCAGGGTCACGTGGTGGCGCAGGACCCGGCGGGGCGGGGCGGTGAAGCGGCGGCCCGCGGCGGGCTCGGCGGCCAGCTGCAGTTCCAGCTCGTCGGCGGTGCGGCGCAGCAGGGCGAGGCCGAAGGCCCGCAGGCGCTCCACGGGGGGTGCGCCCGGACCCAGGGGCGGCGGGCCGCTGAGGAAGGCGGCCTGGAACTTCTTCTCCGAGTGGTCGAGGAGGGCGGTCAGCAGTCCGGTGCGGTCGCCGAAGCGGCGGAAGACGGTGCCCTTGCCGACGTTCGCGGCCGTGGCGACGGCCTCCATGGTGAGGCAGTCCGCGCCGCGCTCGGCGACGAGGCGGGCGGCGGCCTCCAGCAGCCGGGCCCGGTTGCGTGCGGCGTCGGCGCGCAGGCAGGGCTCGTCGATCTCGGTGCCGAGCTGCAGCAACTCCTGCGGGGCGACCGGCTCCTGGGGGGTCGGGACGGGCGGCGGGGCAGCGGACATGAAGCCAGCGTAAAGCATCGGGAAGAAACTGGACCAGGGTCCGGTTAGAGTGCTACAACAGAGAAACGGACCTCGGTCCGGTTTGCTGAGCCTTGTTTCACACCCCCAGGAGTTCCTCATGTCCGTTCGCATCCTCGCCCTCGTCGGCAGCCTCCGCGCCGGTTCGCACAACCGCCAGCTCGCCGAGGCGGCCGTCAAGCTCGCCCCCGAGGGCACCGATGTCGCCCTCTACGAGGGGCTCGCGGAGATCCCCTTCTACAACGAGGACATCGACGTCGAGGGCACCGTGCCGGCGGCCGCGGTGAAGCTGCGTGAGGCTGCCGCGAGCGCCGACGCGCTGCTGCTGTTCACGCCCGAGTACAACGGCACGATCCCGGCCGTGCTGAAGAACGCCATCGACTGGCTGTCCCGCCCCTACGGCGCGGGTGCCCTCACGGGCAAGCCGGTCGCCGTGGTGGGTACCGCCTTCGGTCAGTACGGCGGGGTGTGGGCGCAGGACGAGACGCGCAAGGCGGTGGGCATCGCGGGCGCCAAGGTGATCGAGGACATCAAGCTCTCCATCCCCGGCTCCGTGACCCGCTTCGCCGAGACCCACCCGTCCGACGACACCGAGGTCGCCGAGCAGCTGACGGAGGTCGTCACCCGGCTCCAGGTCCACGCGGCCGAGCCGACGGCGGCGTGAACGCTCCGCTGGGGCTGAGCCCACGGGCTCGGGCTGAGCCCACTGGCCGACCCGCGGGTGCGTGATCCCTGCGGGTGCCTGATCGGTGGGCCGCTGAGTCGGCGGCGAGCGGCGCGACTCCGGCCGTGCCCGAGGGCCGGCTCGCGCCGGCTGAGCCCGAGAGGGAGGGGTGCGCGTACCGGCGCGGCCCGAAGGCCCGGACCGCATCGGCTGAGCCACGACGGCTGGGCGCACCACCCTGGCTCGTGGCGGCCGAGCACCCTCCGAAGGGCCGGAGCATCCGCTCCGGCCCTTCGGCATGCTGCACCGCTCAGGCGGCTGCGGCACCTCCGTCCGGCTCCGCCCGCCGCCCACCCGGCTCGGCCCCGTGCCCATCCGGCTCGGCTCGGTGGATCGGCGTCCCCGAGCCGGTCAGGGGCAGGCCCGTGCCGCCCCGGCGGGCAGCGATGATCTCCGCCGTGATGGACAGAGCCGTCTCCTCCGGTGTGCGGGCGCCCAGGTCCAGGCCGATCGGTGAGCGCAGGCGGGAGATCTCGGGGTCGCTCAGGCCGGCTGCGCGCAGGCGGCGTTCTCGGTCCGCGTGGGTGCGGCGGGAGCCCATCGCGCCCACGTAGGCGACCGGCAGCCGCAGGGCCTCCGTCAGCAGGGGGATGTCGAACTTGGCGTCGTGGGTCAGGACGCACAGCACCGTGCGGGCGTCGGTCGCGGTGCGTCGCAGATACCGGTGCGGCCAGTCGACGACGACCTCATGGGCCGCGGGGAAGCGGGCCGGGGTGGCGAACACCGGGCGGGCGTCGCAGACGGTGACGTGGTAGCCGAGGAAACGGCCGGCCCGGACCAGGGCCGCGGCGAAGTCGACCGCGCCGAAGACGATCATGCGGGGCGGGGGCACGCTGGACTCCACGAGCAGGGTGACTCCGCCCGGGCAGCGCGAGCCGTCCTCCGCGACGTCGACGGTGCCGGTGCGGCCCGCGTCCAGCAGGGCACGGGCCTCCTCCGCCGCCGTCCGGTTCAGTTCCGCGGGACCACCGATGTCGCCCTGCCGGCTGCCATCGGGCCGCACCAGCAGCGCCCGGCCGAGGAGGTGCGCAGGGCCCCGGACGACGCGGGCCAGGGCTGCCGGTTCGCCGTGCGCGGCAGCCGACACCGCCGCCCGCACCGCCGGCTCCGCGCCGACCGGCGTGACGAACACCTCGATCACCCCGCCGCAGGTCAGCCCCACCGCGAAGGCGTCCTCGTCGCTGTAGCCGAAGCGTTCGACGACCGGTGTCCCGTCCTGGAGGGCCTGAAGGCACAGGTCGTACACCGCCCCCTCGACGCAGCCCCCGGAGACCGAGCCGATCACCGTGCCCTCCGCGTCGACGGCGAGCGCCGCGCCGGGACCGCGCGGCGCGCTGCCGCCGACGGACACGACGGTGGCCACCGCGAACCGCTGGCCCTCGGCGAGCCAGCCGTCCAGCTCACCGGCGAGATCAAGCATCCCGGGCCCCCGCCGCAAGCACCCGGTCCGGCCGGATCGGCAGATCCCGGTGGCGTACCCCCGTCGCGTGCCAGACCGCGTTGGTGATGGCCGCCGCCGCGCCCACGATGCCGATCTCGCCGATGCCCTTGATGCCCACCGGGTCCTCCGGGTCCGGGTCGTCGACCCAGTCCGCCTCGACGGCCGGGACGTCGGCGTGGGAGGCGATGTGGTAGCCCGCGAGGTCGGCGCCGTACAGGCCGCCGAAGGCACGGTCGCGGACGCCTTCCTCGTGCAGGGCCATGGAGATGCCCCAGGTCATGCCGCCGACGAGCTGGCTGCGGGCGGTGAGCGGGTTGACGATGCGCCCGGCGGCGAAGATGCCGAGCATCCGGCGCACTCGCACCTCGCCCGTGGCGGGATCGACGGCCACCTCGGCGAACTGCGCGCCGAAGGAGTGCCGCTCCTTTTGGGCGAGCGCGCCGAGCGCCTCGGTGGTGTCCGCGCGCACGGTGATGCCGTCCGGCGGGATGTCCACGCCGAGGGCGAGCCGCTCGCGCAGCTCCTCCGCTGCCGCCGTGACCGCCCACGACCACGACCGGGTGCCGGTGGAGCCGCCGGCGATCATCGCCGGGCCGAAGGCGCTGTCCCCGATCCGCACGCGCACCCGGTCCGGGGATACGTCCAGGGCGTCGGCGGCGACCAGCGTGAGGGCCGTACGGGCGCCGGTGCCGATGTCGGCGGCGGCGATCCGCACGGTGAACGTGCCG
>NZ_JAOCQE010000262.1 GCF_025290915.1 Streptomyces sp. 15-116A
GCGCCACAGGGCGAACTCGAAGTGGGCGAGGCGGGCGGCGGCGCCCTCGAGCGCGTGGCGTTCGACTCGCCAGAAGTCGGCGACGCCCGCGAAGGAGTAGGCGCCGTGCAGCAGTCCGGAGGCGGGCTTGGGGGCCGACGGAGCGGCCTTCCTGGGCGCGGGCTTCGCGGCGGACTTGCCGTTGCCCCCGCCCTGCTGGAAGGCGTCGGTCAGCTTGCGTACAACGGGCGCTTCGATGGTCGAAGACGCCGAACGGACGAATTCACCGAGTTCCTGGAGCTTGGCCATGACGACCTTGCTCTCCACACCGAACTCCTTGGCGAGTTCGTAGACCCGGACCTTAGCCACTTCGCTCCTTTGAGGTCCGGGTTGCGTCCGGACCGTCGCTAGTTCATGGGCGTACTCATCGCGTACTCATCGAGTGCTCATCGCAATCTCGACCTGCTTTCGACTCGCGAGGTACCAGACCGTACGGGGGGTTCCGTACGGCACGTTTTCCTTACCGGGCTGCTCTCAGCAACCTTGTGCCTGCTCCACGTACTGGCGCAACGCCATTACGTCGAGCGGTCCCGGGACGCGCAGCGCCCTCGGAAACGCCTTGCGGCGCACTGCCTGGTCGAGACAGACCGGGGCGGGGTGCACATAAGCACCCCGGCCGGGCAGCGTACCGCGAGGATCGGGGACGCACGCGCCCTCGATCGCCACGATCCGCAGCAGCTCGTTCTTGACCGCTCGCTCCCGGCACCCCACGCAGGTGCGCTCAGGGCATGCGCGGATACGTGTCCGGCCAGACACAGCTAAGTCTACCTCCCCAGACCGACCTCACCCCTTTGGGGCAAGAATCGAACACCTGCAGGGCACGAAGCTGTCGTGATCTCAGCGCCCTGCGGTCTGGATCTATTCCCCGGCCGCTCACCGACTGCCGGCCGGCCGCTCCGGTCACTCGGCGGCGGCCTGCTCCGTGTCCGGGCGGATGTCGATGCGCCAGCCGGTCAGGCGGGCGGCGAGCCGGGCGTTCTGGCCCTCCTTGCCGATCGCCAGGGACAGCTGGTAGTCCGGCACGGTCACCCGGGCGGAGCGGGTCGCCATGTCGACGATCTCCACCTTGGACACCCGGGCCGGCGACAGCGCGTTCGCGACCATGTCGGCCGGGTCGTCCGACCAGTCCACGATGTCGATCTTCTCGCCGTTGAGCTCCGCCATGACATTGCGCACACGGCCGCCCATGGGGCCGATACAGGCGCCCTTGGCGTTCAGACCGGAACGGGTGGACCGGACGGCGATCTTCGTGCGATGACCGGCCTCACGGGCGATCGCGGCGATCTCCACCGAGCCGTCGGCGATCTCCGGCACCTCCAGGGCGAACAGCTTCTTCACCAGATTGGGGTGCGTGCGCGAGAGCGTCACGGACGGGCCGCGCACACCCTTCGCCACCCGGACGACGTAACTGCGCAGGCGCATGCCGTGCGGATACGTCTCGCCGGGCACCTGCTCCTGCACCGGCAGGATGGCCTCCAGCTTGCCGATGTCCACCAGCACGTTCTTCGGGTCGCGGCCCTGCTGGACCACACCGGTGACGATGTCGCCCTCACGGCCCGCGTACTCGCCGAGCGTCGCGTCGTCCTCGGCGTCGCGCAGGCGCTGCAGGATGACCTGCTTGGCCGTGGTGGCGGCGATACGGCCGAAGCCGGACGGGGTGTCGTCGAACTCGCGGGGCTCCTGGCCCTCCTCGAGGTCCTCGGGGTCCTCCTTCGCCCACACGGTCACATGACCGGTCTCCCGGTTGAGCTCCACGCGCGCGTGCCGGCGGCTTCCCTCGGTGCGGTGGTAGGCGATGAGGAGGGCCGACTCGATCGCCTCGACCAGCAGGTCGAAGGAGATCTCCTTCTCACGGACCAGGCCCCGCAGGGCGCTCATGTCGATGTCCACGGCTACGCCTCCTCTTCCTTCTTGTCCTTGCGGCTGAACTCGACCTGCACGCGTGCCCTGTCGATGTCGGAGAAGGCGAGTCGGCGGGTGGTGGCCTTGCGGCCCTTCACTCCGGGCACCTCGAGATCGAGACCCTCGTCGTCGGCCTTCAGGATTCTCGCGGTGAGCTCTCCGCCCTCGGTCAGCTGGAACCTCACCAGGCGGCCCGTGGCGCGGACGTAGTGCCGGTGCTCGGTGAGGAGGCGCTCCGCGCCCGGGGTGCCCACCTCGAGGGTGTACTCCCCGCTGCCCATCACATCGGTCTCGTCCAGCTTCGCCGAGAGCGCGCGGCTCACATCGGCGATCTGGTCCAGGTCCGCACCCGTGTCGGAATCGACGACGACGCGCAGCACACGCTTCCGGCCGACCGAGTCCACGGCGATCTCCTCGAGATCGAGGCCCTGTGAGCTGACGAGCGGTTCCAGAAGTTCTCGCAGCCTCTCGCTCTGGGTGGTGCTCATCCGGGTGACTCCTCGGCCGCGTGTGCTGTTGTGGGATGGGTCGCGTGTCTGGTCAAAGGGTATCCGGTCGCGGAGGGTGTTGCTGTCCACCTGGTCACGGAGGGTGCGGAACGCCTGCGGCGGGGTGCGGTCGGGGTGCGGGTCGAGGTGCCGCTGACGGCGGGTGGGCGTGGGCACGGGTACGGTGATCGCGGGCTTGGGCCCTCTTCCGTTTTTGGTCGCCGCGTTCCGTACGAGCTCCCCGAGGACGTCTGCCGTGTCGTTGTCCCCGTCTTTGCGTACCCCTTCGGGGCCGCGCAGAAGGAGTCTGCTCGCCGTCGCCTCCGCCGCTGTGCCGGCGGCCCTGCTCTCTGCGGGGTGTTCCGCCGAGTCCGAGTCCTCAGGGGAGGGTGCCGGCAGGCGTCCCTCGGCCGAGGAGCGGGCACGGGCGCGTGCGGCGCAAGAGAGCCGGGAGCTGGTGGAGCGGTACGACGCGGTGATCGTGGCGCATCCGAAGCTGGCGGGGCGGTTGGGGGCGTTGCGGGAGGCGGTTGTGCGGCAGGGGGAGGCGTTCGGGGGGGTGGAGGGGGTGGCTTCGCCTTCGGCGTCGGTTTCGGCTGCGGCTGCGGCTGCGGCTTCAGCTTCGGCGTCCACTGAGTCGTCCGGGGTGGGTTCCTCGGCTTCGCCTTCGGCTTCAGCCGTGCCTGTGAAAGAGAAGGACGCCCTCGCTCAGCTCGCCGCGGCGGAGCGGGAGCTGGCCGACCGGCGGGTCGAGGCCTTGCTGGATGCTCCGGGCGAGCTCGCTCGGCTGCTGGCGTCCGTGGCGGCGGCCGGGGCCGCTCGCGCGTATCTGCTGACGAAGGGGTGACGGGGTGAGCGAGGCTGAGGCGAAGGACCGGGAGCTGCGGGCGCTGCAGGCTGCGCTGGCGGCCGAGCACGCCGCGGTGTACGGCTACGGAGTCGTCGGCGGGCGGATCGAGAAGCCGCGGCGCGCGGAGGCGCGGGCGGCGTACGACGCCCACCGGGCGCGGCGGGACACGCTGATGCGTGAGGTACGGGACGCGGGCGGTACGCCCGTCGCGGCGGCGGCGGGCTATGCGCTGCCGTTCCCCGTGGCCGACGGTGGTGCTGCCGTACGGCTCGCCGCGGAGCTGGAGGCCCGGGTGGCCGGGGTCTACGCCGATCTGGTGCGGGACAGCTCGGGTGAGCGGCGCCGGGCCGCCGCGCAGGCGCTGCGGGAGGCTGCGGTGCGGGCGGTGCGCTGGAGCGGGGAGAGCGTAGCCTTCCCTGGGCTCGCGGAGCGGGCGGACGGTACGACGCCGGGGGCTGCGGCGCCGGCGGGATGACGGGGGCGGCAGGCAGTGCCGCGTACAGCAGGCAGGTGCCGCGTACAGGTGGAAGGGAACGACTCGCGCATGGCTTTCGAACCGCCGCAGCGTCTGGTGAGGGCGCTCGGGGAGACGGCGCCGGACGGTGACGACTGGCTGGCGAGGCTGCCGGAGGTTGCGGATCGGGCCGTCGCAGCGCGTGAGTTGACCGTGGAGCGGGTGCAGGTGCCCGGGGGGCGCAGCAGCCTTGTTGTGCTGGTGCGAATGGCTGACGGGACGCCGGCGGTGTTGAAGCTGGCGCCGCGTCGGGCTCGGCCTGAGAGTGAACGGGCGGCGCTGGCGCACTGGGGTGGGCGTGGGGCCGTGCAGTTGCTGGAGCCGTCGGGCGGGGCGGAGGGGGTGCTGTTGCTGGAGCGGCTGCATCCGGATGTGTCGGTGCGGTCGTTGCCGGAGGCGAAGGCGTTGCTGGAGGCGGCGGGGACGTTGCGGCGGCTGTGGGTGGAGCCTCCGGGGGATCACGTCTTCGAGACGGTCGAGGAGCGGACGGGGCGTCAGGCGGAGGCGATGCGGGCGAGCGCGGCGGGTGATGCTGAGGTCCGGCCGCTGGTGGAGGCTGCGTTGGCCGCGCGGGAGGAGTTGGTGGCGACGGCGCCGGAGGCGCGGTTGCTGCATGGGACGTTTCGGCAGAGCAAGGTGCTGGCCGGGGAGCGGATGCCGTGGCTGGCGGTGGGGCCGGACCCGGTGGTGGGTGAGTGTGCGTTCGATCTGGCGCGGTTGGTGCGGGATCGGGTGGAGGATCTGATCGCGCAGCCGGCGGGGGCGGCGACGACTCGGCGTCGGGTGAAGCGGCTGGCGGAGTCGCTGGAGGTGGATCAGGAGCGGCTGCGGGGGTGGACGCTGTTCCGGGCGGTGGAGTCGGGGGTGCGGGCGCGGAGGGTGGGGCGGGAGCGGGACGCGGAGCTGCTGCTGGAGTTCGCCGGCTGGCTGTAGGGGGGTGCGGGTTTTCATGCCTGCGGCGCAGCTGCGGGTTTGGTGGGCGTGCGCGTAGCGCCTTCTGCCGGTGGGTGAGTCGGGGCCGCGCCGGGGGGTGTCCGTCCTCGGTACGCCGCTACGTCCCTCAGCAACGCCCCCGGCGTTCCCGCCGCCCGCTGCGGGCGGACACCCCCCGACACGTCCCCTTCCGCCGTACGCGACTGCGGCCCGCCCACGCCCTGGCGCACGTACGCGCCGCGCGCGGCTGCGGGAAGTCGTGCCTCCCCCCAGGGCGGCACGGGTGGGCGCAGCGGCACCCACCCCCCCGGCCGGCCCCGGTGTCGGTCAGTTCGTGAGGCGGGTGATGGCCTCTTCGACCGTCAGTTCCTCGCGTTCGCCCGTCTTGCGGTCCTTCAGTTCGACGATGCCCTCCGCGGCACGGCGGCCTGCGACCAGGATCTGCGGGACGCCGATCAGCTCCGAGTCGGTGAACTTCACGCCCGGGGAGACACCCGCACGGTCGTCGACCAGGACGCGGACGCCGGCCGCCGCGAGCTTCTCGGAGACGTCGAGGGCCAGCTCGGTCTGCAGGGCCTTGCCCGCGGCGACGACGTGGACGTCGGCCGGGGCGATCTCCTTCGGCCAGCACAGGCCCTTGTCGTCGGCGGTCTGCTCGGCCAGTGCCGCCACCGCGCGGGAGACGCCGATGCCGTAGGAGCCCATGGTGACGCGGACGGGCTTGCCGTTCTGGCCGAGGACGTCCAGCTTGAGGGCGTCGGCGTACTTGCGGCCCAGCTGGAAGATGTGGCCGATCTCGATGGCGCGGTCCAGGCGCAGGCCGGTGCCGCAGTTCGGGCAGGGGTCGCCTTCCTGGACGACGACCACGTCGACGTACTCGTCGACCTCGAAGTCGCGGCCGGCGACGACGTTCTTCGCGTGGGTGTCGGCCTTGTTCGCGCCGGTGATCCAGGCCGTGCCGGGGGCGACGCGCGGGTCGGCGATGTACTTCACCTTGTCCAGACCCTGCGGGCCGACGTAGCCGCGCACCAGGTGGGGGTGAGAGATGAAGTCCGCCTCGGTGACCATCTCGACGGTGGCCGGGGCGAAGTACGCCTCGACCTTGCCCATGTCGACCTCGCGGTCACCGGGGACACCCACGGCGACGATCTCGCCGTCGACCTTCACCAGGAGGTTCTTGAGGGTGGCGGAGGCCGGGACGCCGAGCTGGGCGGCCAGGGTCTCGATGGTGGGGGTGTCGGGGGTGGGGATGTCCTCGGCGGCCGGGACGTCCGTGGCGTCGACCGGCTTCAGCTCGTAGGAGATCGCCTCCGTGTTCGCGGCGAAGTCGCAGTTCGGGCAGTCCGCGAAGATGTCCTCACCGGCCTCGGCGGGGGCCAGGAACTCCTCCGACTTCGAGCCGCCCATCGCGCCGGCGGTCGCCGCGCAGATGCGGTAGTCGAGGCCGAGGCGCGCGAAGACCCGCTGGTAGGCCTGGCGGTGCAGCGCGTACGACTCGGCGAGGCCCTCGTCGGCCAGGTCGAAGGAGTAGGAGTCCTTCATCAGGAACTCGCGGCCGCGCAGGATGCCGGCGCGGGGGCGGGCCTCGTCGCGGTACTTGTGCTGGATCTGGTAGAGGATCACCGGCAGGTCCTTGTAGGACGTGCACTGGTCCTTGACCAGCAGGGTGAAGATCTCCTCGTGGGTGGGGCCGAGGAGGTAGTCGCCGCCCTTGCGGTCCTGGAGGCGGAACAGCTCCGCACCGTACTCGTCCCAGCGGCCGGTCGCCTCGTAGGGCTCGCGGGGCAGGAGGGCGGGAAGCAGGACCTCCTGGGCGCCGATGGCGTCCATCTCCTCACGGACGACGCGCTCGACGTTGGCGAGGACCTTCTTGCCGAGGGGCAGCCAGCTCCAGATGCCCGCGGCGGTGCGGCGGACGTAGCCGGCGCGGACGAGCAGCTTGTGGCTGAGGACCTCGGCGTCCGCCGGGTCGTCGCGCAGCGTCTTCGCCATCAACTGGGACATGCGCTGGACCGGTGCGTTCGCCATGGTTCTCGTACTCCTGCTGCGTCTGGGTGATGACAGGAGGTTAGCGGGGTGGTGCGGGGCGGTGGAAATCGGTTATGCGCGAAGGAGTGGCAGGGGGGCGCCCATCACCGCGTAGGGCTTCGGGGCGCTGGGGAAATGGACCTGGCGGGCGAGGTCGCGGTAGCCGAGGGAGCGGTAGAGCCCCCGGGCGGGGCTCTCGACGTCGATCGCGGAGAGGATCGAGCGGGGCTCGGTGGCGGTGTCGGTGATCGCGGTGATCAGGGCGCGGCCGATGCCCTGCTTCTGGTGGCGCGGGTGGACGTGCAGCTCGGTGATGACGAAGGAGTCGTCGAGCCAGTGGTCGTTGCCCTGGGCGCGCAGGTAGGGCTCCACGACGGTGGACCACCAGTGGGTGCGGTCGTTGGGCATGCCGTAGACGAAGCCGAGGAGCCTGCCTCCGGCGGTCGCGCCGAGGGCTCGTGCGCCGGGGTGCGTCATGTGGCGCAGGACGATCTGACGGCGGACCGCCACCTCGTCGGGCCCCAGGCCGAAGGCCGCGGCTTGGACGGCCAGCGCCTCGTCCACGTGGGCGGTGAGGTCCAAGGGGCCGATGACGGGGTCCATGGCGGGGAGCCTACAGTCCCTCCCCCGTCTCAGAAGAGCACGCTCATGAAGGCTCCCACCTCTTGGAAGCCCACCCTCTCGTACGTGCGTCGGGCCGGGGTGTTGAAGTCGTTCACGTAGAGGCTCGCCACCGGGGCCACGTCCGCCAGGGCGTAGCGGAGGACCGCCGCCATGCCGGGGGCCGCCATGCCCCTGCCCCGGTGTTCCGGGGCGACCCAGACGCCCTGGATCTGGCAGGCCCGGTCCGTCGCCGCGCCGATCTCCGCCTTGAAGACGACCTTGCCGTCGGCGTCGAAACGAGCGAAGGAGCGGCCGGCGCCGACGAGTTCGGCGACCCGCGCCTGATAGAGCAGCCCGCCGTCGCCGGCCAGCGGGGAGACGCCGACCTCCTCGGTGAACATCGCCACGCACGCCGGCATGATCGTCTCCATCTCGTCCTTGCGGACGCGGCGGACGTACGGGTCCGGGGCGATGTGGCCGGGGAGGTGGTCCGTGACCATCAGGGGCTGGTGGCGGCGGACCTCGCGGGCCGGGCCCCACTGGGGTTCCAGGAGTCGCCAGAGCTCGGCGGTGGTGTCCGCCGGGCCGACGATCGAGGAGCAGCGGCGGCCCGCGCGGCGGGCCCGGTCGGCGAAGGCGCGGAGCGCCCGGGGGGTGGCGCAGATCGGGACCAGGTTGGCGCCGGCGTAGCACAGGGAGGTGAGCATGCCGCCCTCGTACCAGCCCCACATCTCGCCGCCGAGCCGCCACGGGTCCAGGCCGGCGACCTGCACCCGGGAGGTCACGAAGGCGTTCGCCACGGGCTCGCGGTCGAGCACGGCGAGGGCGGCGTCCAGGTCACTCGGTTCGAGGACCCGGGAGGTGGTCTGCGTCAACACGTGCGGGGCCTCACACACACTCGGGTCTGCTGATTTCCGCACTGTACCTGCGGTGCGTTTGCCGTGCCGCCCCGGTGAGGGTGCCGTTTGCTGTGCAGGCGCCGGTTGCCTGGTGTGGGCGGTCTGGGGGCTGCCGCCCCCAGGCCCCCGCTTCGGCCCTGAACGGGCCTCGTCCTCAAGCGCCGGACGGGCTGGTTGGTGCCGACCGGTGCTGAGAGGGTCAGCCGGTGACGGAAACCTCCGGCTCGCCCGACGTCACGCCGTCCGCCTCCATCTGTTCGGCCAGCTTCATGGCCTCCTCGATGAGGGTCTCGACGATCTTGGACTCGGGGACCGTCTTGATGACCTCGCCCTTGACGAAGATCTGGCCCTTGCCGTTGCCGGAGGCGACGCCCAGGTCGGCCTCGCGGGCCTCGCCGGGGCCGTTGACGACGCAGCCCATGACGGCGACGCGCAGGGGGACGTCCATGCCCGTGAGGCCCGCGGTGACTTCCTCGGCGAGCTTGTAGACGTCGACCTGGGCGCGGCCGCAGGACGGGCAGGAGACGATCTCCAGGCCGCGCTGGCGGAGGTTCAGGGACTCCAGGATCTGGATGCCGACCTTCACCTCCTCGGCGGGCGGGGCCGACAGGGAGACGCGGATGGTGTCGCCGATGCCCTGCGAGAGCAGCGCGCCGAAGGCGACCGCCGACTTGATCGTGCCCTGGAACGCCGGGCCGGCCTCGGTGACGCCGAGGTGCAAGGGGTACTCGCACTGCTCGGCGAGCTGCCGGTACGCCTCGATCATGACGACCGGGTCGTTGTGCTTCACCGAGATCTTGATGTCCCGGAAGTCGTGCTCCTCGA